>DATEHX010000213.1:0-11627 GCA_035279345.1 Pyrinomonadaceae bacterium
GCGCCAGGAACCTTCTCGCGAAACAGGTTTCCGCCGTGCGGAAGGATCGCCGTGACACCGGTGCGCACGTTGTCGCCGCGAATCACGGTCGTGTGACCGACCATGACGCCGGTAACATCGGTAATTGCATTGTGTGGACCAACCGGAAGAATCCCGGTTTGAATACCGGCTTCACGCGCGCGCGGTCTGTTCTGGCCTTGAACGGAGAATGCGAGCAGCATAATCAGGACGAAAATCTTCATCTGGTCGAAACGGGTGACATGGATTTGGGGCGTGGCTCGACCGGAAGCCCGTTGTTTAGCCATGCTTCCCAGCCGCCGAAGAGTGCGCGTGCTTTGGTCCAACCAGCCTGACGAAGTTCCTGCGCCACCCGGGCGCTGGTAGCTTCGTTTGGTCAAGCGCAGTAGGCGATGAGCCATGCCTCCTTTGGTAGTTTGAGTTCGCGGGCTTGATCGACGACGTGTTCGGGCGGCATGCGGACCGCGCCCTGGGCCATCGTTTCGCTTTCTCCGATACTGCGCTCGGTGCGAACGTCGAGCAGGATCACCTGCTCGCCTGAGCTTTGCAGGCGCGCTAATTCCTGAAGTGTGATTACTTGTGAACCAACCTCGAGCTTGGCTGGCGTGGACACAGGTGCGTCCGGCACGGTTGCGGCAACCGCCGGCAGAGTCTCAATCACTGGCAACGCTGCGCGCTCGACTTCCGGCTGCGGCTCTTCCGTTCCCTTGGGTTTGCAGAACCTCGCGAGTAGCATTGGCGACGTGCCGTGAATCACAACCGACAGCAGCACGATCAACGAGCAAACCGCGAACAGTCGATCGCTGCCCGGCAGTCCGGCAAACACCGGCAACAGCACGAGCAACAGAGAACTGAGTCCGCTGGGTCCGAACCAGGCGATTATCGCTCGCCCGCGGCGATCCACGTTTGAACCAATCAACGAGAGCAGATAAACCGGAATGCGAATCAGCATCGCAAAGGCCGCGAAGATCACGGTCGGCCAGTTGAGTTCGTTGAAACCGGTCCAGATCAGCGAACTGCCGAAGATCACAAACGTGAACAGCAGCAGCATTTCCGCAGTTACGCCACCGTACTCGATGAAACAGTCGCACAGTTCGACGTCGAGCGCGGCAATCGTCAGTCCGGCCGCAAACGCAGCGAGAAAGCCGCTGCCGTGTACGGCTTCCGCGGCGGCGTAGGCCGAAAACGCGACGCCGAGTGAATACAGCGATTCGTAGTCGCGCCGCACGCCCGCTTTTTTGCGCACCAGATCGAGAGCGGCAACGGCAACCAGTCCGATGGCGATGCCGGCGCCTGGGCCGAGTATGAAGAGTCCGAGTCCTTCCTTCGCAAGACTAAGGGTGGTCACGTTCTCGTGAA
Source organism: Pyrinomonadaceae bacterium (assembly GCA_035279345.1). Lineage (GTDB taxonomy): Bacteria > Acidobacteriota > Blastocatellia > Pyrinomonadales > Pyrinomonadaceae > PSRF01. The sequence goes on from DATEHX010000213.1 coordinate 1,378, forward strand.
GGGCGAAAGCGATCGCAATCACGACGATCGGCAGCAGCACCACGTCGTTGAGTCCGCTTTCGAGCTGCAGCGCCTCCTTTGCTTCGCCTGGCAGGTCGCGGCGGCGGAGCAGCCCGCGAAGTAGAACGGGATCGGTGGAAGCGAGTGCGGCGCCGAGAATCGCGGCTGACGCAGGCGGCACTTTCAATAGCCACCACGCGGCCACAGCGGTGAGCGCGGCGCAAAGGATCGTTCCCGGACCAAGCATCCGGAACGCAAGTCCGGCATTGCGCCTGACTTCGGTCGTGTTGAGACCGACGGCGTCAGTGAACAGAACCAGCGTCAGGCTCAACGTCGCGACCACGCGCAGCACCGGAGAGTCGAGCCTCGCGTCAAAGACGCCGAGCCCGGCAGGTCCCAGCGCTGCGCCGATGCAGATAAACACCGCCACCTGCGGCAATCCGCTACGATCGATCAGCCCCGATAGCAACGCCGAAACGACAATGACGATGCCGATCAACGCCAACCCCGCTACTAAATATTCACCTGACATGCTCTTAGTCTGTGGCGCAATGGTAATCGTTAAAGCGCGCTTTTGAAAAGCCTTCTATATCCGCAGATTTACACAGATTTGCTCCAAAGAAATCTGTGTAATCTGTGGATGTTCTGACCGAAGACTTTGTTTTTCTACTTGACATAAGTCCGCGAATGCCGTGAGATAAGCGCGCACGCAACTGTCCTTCAATCGACAACTTATGGTGGGGTGAACCCATGAATCTTTCGCTGCTGGACTGGACGGTAATCGCCGCCTACTTCCTTTTCAATCTCGGCATCGGTCTTTATTACGCGCGTAAGGCAACCGGCAGCACCAGCGAATTCTTTCTTTCCGGCCGCAACGTGCCGTGGTGGCTAGCGGGCACTTCGATGGTGGCAACCACTTTCGCCGCCGACACACCGCTCGCCGTTACCGGCTTTGTCGCCCGCAACGGAATCGCCGGCAATTGGCTCTGGTGGAACTTCGTGATGAGCGGAATGCTCACCGTTTTTCTTTACGCGAGACTATGGCGGCGCGCGGGCGTGATGACTGATATCGAGTTTGCGGAGTTGCGCTACTCCGGCAAACCCGCGGCGTTTCTGCGTGGCTTTCGTGCGCTCTATCTCGGTTTACCCATCAACTGCATCATCCTCGGTTGGGTAAACCTCGCGATGGTGAAGATTCTCGAGATCACGCTCGGACTCAACAAGCGCAACGCCATCTTGGTCGTGATTGGGATGCTGCTCTTCACAGCGTTCTACACTGCGATCTCGGGTCTGTGGGGCGTGCTCGTTACGGATCTGTTCCAGTTTGCACTGAAGATGGGAATGGTGATCGTGCTGGCCATTCTCGCGGTGAATGCCGTTGGTGGTATCGATCAGTTGAAGTCGAAGATCGGCGCGATGGATGCGGCGGCCGGTTCCGGTTCGCGTCTCGCGTTCTTTCCCGAATTTGACTCGGTGTGGATGCCGGCGGTCACGTTGTTTGTTTATCTCGGCGTGATTTGGTGGTCTACGTGGTATCCCGGCGCTGAACCCGGCGGCGGCGGTTACGTCGCGCAACGTATCTTCTCAGCGAAGAACGAGAAGCACGGACTGCTCGCGACGTTGTGGTTCAACATCGCGCACTACGCGCTGCGTCCGTGGCCGTGGATTCTGACCGCGCTCGCTTCGTTGATCCTGTATCCGGATCTCGTCGATAAAGAGTCCGGCTACATTAAGACGCTACTCGATCCGAACGTCTTTCCAACTTACCTGCGCGGTTTCATGCTCGCCGCCTTTGCCGCGGCGTACATGTCGACAATCGGCACGCAGCTAAACTGGGGTGCTTCATACGTCATCAACGACTTCTATCGTCGTTTCATCAAGCGTGACGGTAACGAACGCCACTACGTCATCATCTCGCAGGTAGTGACGATGTTGCTGATGATCGCTTCCGTAATCATCACCTTCTACATGGAATCGATCGGCGGCGCGTGGAAATTGCTTCTGGTCACGGGCGCCGGAACCGGCACCGTGCTCTTGCTGCGTTGGTTCTGGTGGCGGATCAACGCGTGGTCGGAAGTCTCGGCCATGATCACTGCCGCAGTGGTTTCGATCTTTTTGCAGTTGGGTTTGAAGTGGGACAGTGATAATCCCAGACAGTTTGCGTTCCTAATGCTGGTGACTGTTGGGATTACTACCATCGTTTGGGTTATAGCGACGATGGTGACTTCGCCGGAACCCACTGAGAAACTGATTGCATTCTATAATCGCGTCCGTCCCGAAGGACCAGGCTGGAATCGAATCGCCGCGCAAGCCGGACACGCAGCGTCGCACGCGCAAGGCCGTCTATCGCTGCAGTTTGTTAACTGGATACTCGGCTGCGCGCTGATTTACGGATCGCTCTTCGGTATCGGCAAACTGATCTTCAAGGAGTGGGCCGCGGGCGCGCTCTTTCTGCTCGTGGCGATCGTGGCCGGAACGTTAATTACAAGAAACCTGACACGCGGTGAGAAGGGCGAAGACGCACTGCAACTTGAACCTGCAGAAGAGTCCGTTTGAAACGCTTCATGCGTGAGAGATCAAATTTCGCGAACCAGGTATTTGCAGTCGACTTAGGCGGAACGTATCTCCGAATAGCACTCGTCGACGGTTCCGGCAAAATCCACGATCAGCTCAAACAGCGAACGCCGCGAGGTGATTCGCCTGACGTCATTGTCGACGCGCTCGCTGCTGCGGCCGAGAAATGGAGCAACGACGGCCGCCATATTGCCGCAGTGTCGATCATGGTGCCGGGCACGGTTGATAACCAGAACGCGGTCGTGGTCCAGGCGCCGAATCTTCCTTCGCTCACAAACTTTCCCTTAAAACATGTGCTCGAAGAACGCTTCGGCTGGCCGGTGTTGTTGGAGAACGACGCGAACGCGGCGGCTGTCGGTGAGATGTGGTTGGGCGCGGCGCGCGGATGTCGCGATGTTGTCAGCGTCACACTCGGAACCGGTGTCGGTGGTGGCGTGATTCTCGATGGCGAGTTGTGGCGTGGCGCGCACGGCTCGGCCGGTGAGATCGGACACACGACAGTCGATCCGTTCTCGGGTTTGAAGTGCAAATGCGGCAACGTCGGTTGTTTGGAGCTGTTTGCGTCGGCTACTGCGATCGTCCGCATGACGCGTGAGAACCTGTCACAGTTTCCGCAGTCTGTATTGAATCGTGAGGAACTGACGGCGGAACGAGTCTATGACGCGGGCCGCGAAGGTGACGAACTGGCTTTGAATGTCTTCAAAAGATTTGGCACGTACCTCGGCATCGGGCTCGCAAATCTAATAAATATCATCGACCCGGAGATCATCGTCATCGCCGGCGGCGCGGTGAACGGTTGGGATCTGTTTGCCTGCGACATGAAGCGGGAAGTGAACGAGCGGGCCGTGCGAGTCACCGCACAACAGGTGAAGATCGCGGCCGCTCAGTGCGGCGACAATGCTGGACTACTCGGCGCCGCCCGCCTGGCTTTCACAAATTTGTAAATTCTGATAATCCTGTCAGTGCATGACAGCTTTAATAATTCACGGGCACTTTTACCAGCCACCTCGCGAGAACCCCTGGACAGGCGAAGTCGAAGCAGAACCAAGCGCGGCGCCGTTTCACGATTGGAACGAACGCGTTTACGCCGAGTCTTACGCGCCGAATGCCGCGGTAGACAACTATGCGCGGATCAGTTTCAACTTTGGTCCAACACTGCTCTCGTGGCTCGAACGTCACCATCCTGATACTTACCAGCACATTCTTCGTGCCGATCGCGAAAGCGCTCTGCAACGCAGCGGCCACGGCAACGCGATCGCGCAGGCTTACGGTCACGCGATTCTTCCGCTCTGTAACGAACGCGATCGATTGACGCAGGTCGTTTGGGGCGTCGCGGATTTTCGTTTTCGTTTCGGCCGCGAACCCGAGGCGTTGTGGTTGCCGGAAACTGCGGCAAACGATGCAACCCTCGCGCTCTTGATCGAGCAAGGTTTGCGTTACGTGATTCTCGCGCCCGAACAGGCGAAACGTGTTCGTGTTGGTTCCGAGTGGGTCGACGTGAGTGGCGGGAAAGTCGATACGACACGTGCTTATCGTTTCGAACACCCTGATGGATCGGCACGTTCAATCGCGGTTTTCTTTTACGACGGTTCGCTGGCGCGAGCTATTGCGTTTGAGAAAGCGCTTACTTCGAGCCGCGGACTGGTCGAACTTTTCCTGCGTGCTGGAAAGCGTGGCGATCTCGTGAACGTGGCGACTGACGGCGAGACGTACGGGCATCATTTCAAGTTCGGCGATCTTGGTTTGGCGCACGCGTTGGGAGTCGAGGCGAGGCAAGCGGGATTCTGGATCACGAATTACGGCGAGTATCTGGATCGCCATCCGGTGGAATCTGTCGTCGAGATTGAGAATGGTCCGGAAGGCGAGGGAAGTTCGTGGAGTTGTGCGCACGGTGTCGGACGTTGGGCGCGCGATTGCGGTTGTCATACTGGCGGTGAAGTCGGTTGGGACCAGGCGTGGCGTGATCCGTTGCGGATGGCGTTGAACTTTCTGCGTGATGATGCGGCGTTGAAGTTTGAGAGTAGTGAGTTGTTGCGCGATCCGTGGGCCGCGCGAAACGACTACATCTCGGTGTTGTTAGACCCGCGAGCTAAAGGCGACTTCTTAGCGCGACACGCTGTGCGAACATTAAATGAAACTGAGCGTGAGCGAGTGTTTCAGTTGTTGGAGATGCAACGCAGCGCGTTGTTGATGTTTACGAGCTGCGGTTGGTTCTTCTCCGATCTCGCCGGCATCGAGACGCTGCAGGTGTTGCGCTACGCTGCGCGCGTAATCGATTTGCAAGAGCAGTTGGGTTTTGCTGTTCCTCGCAAGGAGTTTCTCGAACTGTTGGCGAACGCGAAGAGTAATCGACCAGGCAAAGGCAACGGCGCAGAGATCTTCGCGGAACTTGTCGACTCAGTTGCGGCTCTCCGATGAAAAAAACGAGCACCAAATCGGTTCAGGCTACGCTCGGCGAGATCGATCTCCATCTGTTTGGCGAAGGCAAGCACGAAGAGATCTACAACAAACTCGGCGCGCACGTTACAAGAACGGGTGTCGCTTTCGCGGTGTGGGCGCCGCAAGCAGCCGCAGTAAGCGTTGTCGGTGATTTCAACGGTTGGGACGGCAGCGCACACCGGATGAACACGTTGAGTAACTCAGGCGTGTGGGAATTGTTCATCCCAAAACTCACGCCGGGCATGCTCTACAAATTCGAGATCCGCACACCTTCCGGTCAAACGTTTCACAAGGCCGATCCTTACGCGCAGCACACCGAAGCCCCGCCCAACACTTCATCGATCGTCTATAAGTCAAACTATAAATTTCGCGATACGAAATGGATCAAAGCTCGCGCTGGACGCGAACATTGGCGCAAGCCGCTCTCAATCTACGAAGTACACTTCGGTTCGTGGCGCAGACGTACTGAAGAAGAAAATCGCCCTTTCACGTATCGCGAAATGGCTGAACCGCTCGCGAACTACGTCAAGCAGATGGGCTTCACCCACGTCGAGTTTCTGCCGCTCAAAGAACATCCGTATGGCCCATCGTGGGGTTATCAGGTCAGTTATTACTACGCGCCCTCAGCGCGCTACGGCGAACCCGACGATCTGCGCTACCTGATCGACTACCTGCACCAGCAGGGAATCGGCGTGATCATGGATTGGGTTCCCGCCCACTTTCCGAAAGACGCGTGGGCGCTCGGACGCTTCGACGGTTCGGCCTTGTACGAACATCTCGATCCGCGCAAAGGCGAGCATCCTGATTGGGGCACTTACATCTTCAACTACGGCCGCAATGAGGTGCGCAATTTTCTGTTGGCCAACGCGCTTTACTGGTTCAAGGAGTTTCACATTGATGGTTTGCGCGTGGATGCGGTCGCTTCGATGCTTTATCTCGACTACAGCCGCAACGAAGGCGAGTGGGAGCCGAACCAGTTTGGCGGGCGCGAGAACCTCGAAGCAATCTCGTTTCTGAAAGAGCTTAACGAGGTCACGCATCGCGCGTGTCCGGGGATCATGATGGTCGCGGAAGAGTCGACCGCATGGCCCGCGGTGAGTCATCCGGTTCACAACGGTGGGTTGGGATTCGATTTCAAGTGGAACATGGGCTGGATGCACGACACGTTGAAGTACTTCCAGACCGATCCGCTCTTTCGCGCCGGCAATCACAACAAGTTGACGTTTGGTTTGATCTACGCGTGGAGTGAAAACTTCATCCTGCCGTTCTCGCACGACGAAGTGGTTCACATGAAGGGCTCTTTGCTGAACAAGATGCCCGGCACGAACGAACAGAAGTACGCGACGCTGCGCGCGTTGTACGCGTACATGTGGGCGCATCCGGGGAAGAAGTTGTTGTTCATGGGTGGCGAGTTTGGGCAGTGGCGCGAATGGACGGAGACCGAAAGTTTAGACTGGCACTTGCTGGACGATCCGTTGCATGCGGGTGTGCAAAGGCTGGTTCACGATCTTAATCAAACTTACGCGGGTGAGAACGCGTTGTGGGAAGTTGACGGCGAACCTGCCGGTTTCGAATGGATCGACGTCGACAACGCTTTCGAAAACATCGTCGCTTTTGTTCGCCGTTCATCCGCAAGAGAACTCATCTGCGTCGGCAACTTCTCCGCCGTCCCTCGCCCCGCGTACAAACTCAACTTTCGCCACGAAGGTGAATACGACGTAGTAATCAATACTGACGCTAAGAGCTACTTGGGAAGCGAAGGCTTAACCATAACCGGCAACGAGATCGATCTACCACCACTAACAACCGTGTGGCTCTCACCACGCAAGACCGCAAAGAAACAGAGATCTCGCAAAGCACCACACAAATAATTTTTGCCCCTTTTGTGCCTCTTTGTGGCAAACTCTCCCGAGTTGCCCTTCTCATACCGCTCATTATGTATGAGAAGTTTCAGGAAGTAGACGGTACGCATCCCTAGCGGAATGTTAGCCCGGATGGTTATGTCGATTACCGGGCGCGCTACCGCCCGCAGGGCCGTGTCATCTATTTCAACTTTCCGCTCGCGAAAGAGATGGGCCTCATCCCCGCCGATCATCCTGCAAGCATCAACAAAGAGCTCGAACAAGCAATCCTCGACACCTTCTCGCTTCAGATCATCAACGAATACGACGTCGAACAAGGCAAGAAGTTTCCCCCCGAAACGATCAAGCCCAACCACTACATGGCGACGCGCTATCTCCAGACGCAACATCGCAATAAGCAAGGCAAAACCTCCGGCGATGGGCGCAGCATTTGGAATGGTTATGTTAAGAGTGACAATCTGATCTTTGACATCTCGAGTCGTGGCACTGGCGCGACGATTCTCAGCCCCGGCGCGCAGGAGGCAACCGGCGCTGTCGCTACGGGCGACTTCACCTACGGTTACTCATCCGGCCTCGCTGAGCTCGACGAGATGCTCGGCAGCGCTGTCATGTCGGAGATCTTTTATCGCCAGGGCATTCCCACCGAACGTTGTCTGACAGTCATTGCTTATCCGGACGGAACCTCGATCGGTGTACGTACTGCGCCGAATCTCATCAGGCCGGCTCACATGTTTCGTTATCTCAAACAAGGCCGGCACGAAGAGCTCAAAGCTTCCGTCGACTACTTCATCGATCGCGAAATCGAAAACGGCTTCTGGCAAATGCCGGACGATCCGAAACTGCGCTACACGACCGCGCTCGACTACTTTGCGCGCTCGTACGCGAAACTCGCCGCGCTGCTCGAAGAAGAGTACATCTTCAACTGGCTCTCGTGGGACGGCGACAACATGCTCGCGAGTGGCGCGATACTCGATTACGGATCGATTCGCCAGTTTGCCGCGAAGCACGACAAGTATCGTTACAAGGACGTCGATCGCTATTCGGCGTCGCTCGCGGAGCAGCGTGGTTGGGCCAAGACGTTGGTCCAGGTATTCGCGCAGGTGATGGATTTCGTCGAAACGGGTGCGAAGAAGACACTCGATTCGTTCAAGAACGCGAAGTGTCTCGGCGTGTTCAATAAAGCGTTTGCGAGCGAAAGAGATCAGCGCATGCTCTGGCGCATCGGTTTCACTGCGGAGCAGATCGGTTACCTGATGCAGAATGCACAGAAGGAGATTCGCGATTTCGATCGGAGTCTGAGTTACTTCGAGGATCGCAAAGTCTCGCGCGGCATCGAAAAACTTCCCGACGGCTTCACGCACAATCCGGTATTTCTCATTCGCAACCTGTTGCGCCACTTGCCGTCCTATTACGTAGCGCAAACGATCAGCCGCGCCGACGACGAGGGCGCCTACATGCCTGACGAGATCTTTTTGCGCACGATGGCGGCGTCGTACGTCAACCGAAGAGATCTCAAACTAACACCCGCGCGCTCCGCGCAGGTGAAAAGTCTGCAAGCCTGTTATCTTAGACTCGTCGCCGCGCTCGGCGGTCCGTTTGACATGGTATTGAAGACATTGCAGGAGCGTTCGGCGGTAATCAATCACCGGCACCGCATCACCGGCGATGCGGTAACGTGGATCATCGAAGAAGTGATCGCAATGAAAGACAAGATCAAGATCGACGGCTTACAGGAAGTAATCGACGCCTTCATCGATTCGCAGATTTTAATCCCCGGCAAGTGGCATCCCATGCCCGAGAAGCAACTCCAATCAAACACCCTCAAGTCGCGGCTGTTACAAAAATTTCAGCAAAACCTGGAGACGTACAAGGAATCGATATGATGTGAGGCTAAAAGGCGTTGACTAATTCACTTAAGCTCTCGAAGTAGCGGCGGTGAGTGCGTCGTAAAGCTTCTTCGTTCTCAGCTTCAAGGAGAACTACTTCATGTTCCAAACCTCGCCGGTTTAGATCCAGCTCGAGTTCAAGGCGAGTAGTCTCCGCTAGGGTTGAATTGTCATCGTCGAAGGTTTTGAACGTGGCAATCCGACCAAGATCGCGCTCATACTCAATCAAAAACAACATGACGTTTATTCACCGAACCTTTTAACAGCATTTCGTAGCACTATGAGGGTATCCTCTCGCGCAGCGGCAATATTTGCCTTATGAACCTCAAAGTGCTTCTGGACCTGCATTATAACTTCACGCCGGTGTTTTGGCAGGTCATCGAGTGACAATAGGTCCTCAAAATCTCTCTGTGTTTCCAAAGCGCTGAATTCCAAAGCCTCTTCTTCAGCAATCGTTATTGAAGCTTCTGCAAGCAGTTCTTTGTCGTTCTCGTCACCGCCGCCATATTTGATGGCAGGATCAACAACATCTGCCAGCTTCTCAGAAAGCTCCGCCCAAGCTTGTTGCAGAGCGGTCCTGAGCTGTATTTCGACTGATTTCCCTTCAGTCGTGGCAATTACGTGGACCGCCCTGTAACCGTGGCTGGGCTTCTCTCTTCTGTCAATTACGATGCAACCGGAAAAGATCTCAACGATCGACGCTTTAACGCTCTCCTGATCTGCAATCTCTGGAACTACTAATCGGCAACCAGCTATGTCCTGAATCTGAGTCAAGCGAATGCTCTCGCGACGCAGTTTTTCTGAGATTGAAGTCGTCGATTTGGCGGGCCGACCAGTCGGTTCTAGGGCTAACTGTTGGCGGATGCTACCTACCACGAACTCGTACGCTTCGGTAAATGAGCGACGGTATTCGTCGAGCAGCCGCAGATCGTCATCGACGATGTTGCCTTTCCGTAAGCGGTCACCAAGTCGATCAATTTTCGTCTTCGAAATCTCCACGAAGGGGCATTCTATCGTAAGATGACGGCACATCCACACAGGTCTGAGTTCGCGGGGCATTTAGAAGATGATCAATTGGTCCAACATTAGAAAGCAGTTTCCCGTTACAGATAACTCCGTCTACCTCAACACGGCTGCGGCGGGGCCGCTCGCGAGATCGACTGCTGAAGCTGGCGCCGCTTATTACGAGCAGATGATGAAGGATGGGGATCTGCACTGGGATGAGTGGCTGGAGCAGCGTGAGGAGGTGCGGAGGCAGGTCGCGCGATTTATCAATGCCGAGCCGGATGAGATTGGATTTACGACGAACACGTCGAGTGGGATGAATGTGATTGTCGATGCGCTGGAAAAACACGGTGAGGTTATTTCGTGTGACCTCGAGTTTCCGGTGACGACGATTCCGTGGATGCACCGGCGCATTCCCGTTCATCTCGTGAAGTCAGTTGAGGGTGTTGTAAGTCCCGATGACATGGAAGCCGCGATGAACGTG
>DATEHX010000214.1:0-8210 GCA_035279345.1 Pyrinomonadaceae bacterium
GTCCATAATCACTTTCGAGCCCGTGCCCCCTGCAAGGCTCTCTTTGCGCATTAGACCTTGGGTTAGTTTCCCTACCTGAAGACCTTAGGTTACGTCAAATCAACACCACGACACGGAGGACCCTACTGTGGTCAACGGACACTTGGAAGACAGTTTGCGGCGAGAAATTGAGAGTTATCTCGAAAGCCGGCTCAACTCCGTCAAGCAGGAGATAGCCACGCTGCAAAGCCTTGTCAATGAATCCCTCTCGGCATTTCTTGAACGTCAGAGCGACGTACAGGTGGAAGGCAGCCTGGTCGCTGCAATAACCGAGCACCTGCACGCCGCACACGAACGGGGCATCGAACACGCCGCGTCGGAGTCGTCGCGGGCCAAAGCCTCCAGCGACATGGCGATCGTGAAATCGGCCATTTCGGAGATAAACGAGCAGAAGTCGCAGGCCGATATTCTCAAGGCGCTCGTGAACCGTGCTTCTTCGTTTGCTCCGCGGGTGGCGTTCTTCGTCGTCAAAGGCGATCAGGCAAATGGCTGGCGTGGACGTGGTTTTGAAGGGACGGTTGGCGATCAGGCGATTCAACAGATCTCCCTGTCGTTGGGTTCAGACACAGTTGTTGGCAGTGCGGCGAAAGCGTTAACGACGTGGAGTGGCGGACCGGGTTCTCATGCCGAAGACCACATGCTGATTAACCGGCTCGGCGAGGAACCACCGCAACGCATCGTGGCGATTCCGTTGGTCGTGCGCGGACGCGCTGTGGCAGTGCTTTACGCCGATTCGGCGGGACTCGATTCAGAGTCGATCAATCTCGAAGCGTTGGAAACGTTGGTGGCAGTTGCGGGAATGGCGGTCGAACTGCTTTCGGTTGCGCGTGCTGCCGCGCCGAAACGCGCACCGGCTGAAGAAGCTGCACCCGCCCCGGTGGAAGCGCCTGTAGAGGCTGCGGCTGTCGAGCCAGCGCACGAACCTTCACCAGAACCTTCATACGTCCCCACGAGTGAATACGAGCTCGCGCCACCAGTTGCCGCACCTGAACCGGCATTCGAAGCTGCGCCGGAGCCGGCGTTCGAACCCGTTCCCGAACCATCGTTCGAACCTGTTCCCGAGCCATCGTTCTCAGGCGCTGACACGATTCAGAGTTTTGTAGCTGAGCCGGCTGAAGCTGGTTCACTGATGGACAGCCAAGTTGTTGATGAAGCAACCACACCGGCTGCGTTTGCAACAGAATCGTCTGGTGTTGCGGTTGAAGAACCGCCGCAGACGTGGAGCTCGACGCCGGTTGAAGAAGCTCCGGCTGCGCCACCGCGGAGACGTTTCGGCCAGGACGTGGAACTGCCCGTTGAAGTTCGTGATGACGAAGAGCGACGGTTGCACAACGACGCGCGCCGCTTTGCACGACTTTTGATCTCGGAGATCAAGCTCTACAACGAGCAGAAAGTTGCGGAAGGCCGCGTCGAACACGATCTTTACGATCGCTTGCGCGAATACATCGATCGCTCGCGCGAGATGTATGATAAGCGCGTGAAAGCGGAAGTCGCGTCTCGCTACGACTACTTCCACGGAGAACTCGTGAACACGTTGGCCGAAGGCGACGTTGCAAAACTTGGATCGAATTACCCCGGCGCGACAGTGAACGCTTAGATCGGTTTATAGAGTCTTGGCCAGGCATCGCTTACTTCTCATTTCCGTCGCGATCGCACTCGTCGGCCTTGCGTCGCTGCCCTTTCTCATGAGCGCTAGCTGCCTGACCAGGCAGCAGCTTCCGGCCGAACAAAAAGCTCTCGACACCCTGCGCAGCATGACACGCAACGACGTGTTGCCGTCTGAAAGCGCTGTTGTGGCGCTCGAGAATCAGTTTCCCGGCACGAAAACGGCCGCACTCGCTCGCGTCATCCGCGCTCGCATCAAGCTCAACGCGAAAGATTATGCCGGCGCGGCGACAGTGCTCGACACCAAACTGGTCCAGGAACACACGTCGATTGCCGATTACGCGCTTTTCATGCGCGCCGATGCGCTCGAGCAATCTGGAAAAACCGCTGAAGCGCGGGCGATCTATCAGCAAATAATGCAGGAGTATCCAACGTCGCTGCGTGCGCGCGAAGCCGCGCTGCGTGCGGCTGACCTGTTGACGAAGAGCGGGCAAACGGCGGCGGTTCCGCTACTGCTGAAAGACTTAAATGCGAAGGACGACGGAACAGCGCTGTTAGCTTCAGCGAGAGCTTACGAGCAGACGTCGGATAACACGCGCGCCCTGGCTTCGTATCGTCGTCTGTATTTCTTTGCGGCGGACTCGCAGGAGAGCGCCGATGCAGCGACGGCGATTACGCGGCTTGGATCTACTACGTCACCCGCGAGTGCTGAAGAAGCAATGGCCCGTGCGGATCGTTTGTATAACGCGAAGCGATTCGCCGATGCGGTGACCGCTTACGGCGACGCGTTCGCAAAATTTCCCGCTACTGCCACAAACGAGAACCAGCTTCGCCGCGCAATCGCCGCTTCGAATGCACGCAAGGTACCCGAAGCCCTGGCGGCAGTGAACAGCATTCCGTCTTCCGCGGGTGAAACTAAAGCGGAAGCGCTTTTCAATCTGGCGCAGTTGTACGCTCGCACCAGACAGTGGGAACAGGCGCGTGCGACCGTCGAAGAGATGCGCCGCGTGTTTCCGGCGAGCAACTTCACGCCGAAGGCTTTTGTTGAAGTCGGCGAGATCGCGAGAGACGCAAAGAACACCGTTGACGCGAACTATTTCCTGCGCGCGGCGGTGAATGGCTTTTCGAGTTCGATTGAAGTGGCCCAAGCGCAGTTTGACCTCGCGTGGGATGCGCACGACGCGCGTAACTTCGCCGAATCGTCGCGCATGTTGACCGAGCATTTGGCCTACTACGCAGATAAAAATACGGATAACCGCGGACGCGCAGGATATTGGGCCGCGCGCGATTCTGAAAGAGCCGGGAAGCTTGCCGAGGCACGTGCGCTTTACGAAGCGATGCAGGGCCGTTACGACGCGAACTGGTATGGCTATCTCGCCAAACAACGACTCGACGTCTTGAGCCGTACGACACAGCCGAAAACGTTTCCACCGGATTCAATCGTCGCGCGCGCCATCGCAAATCTCCAAACCGTCACCGTCGCGGAAGAAACCGCCGACACTGACGCCGACACACGCATAATTAAAGCCGACGAACTCGACAACGTCGGGCTCGACGAACTCGCGTTAAAAGAACTGTCGAGCGCCAGTGAAAAATCACCCGACAGTCCGAAAGTGAACCTCGCGATCGCGAAGATTCATCGCTCAAACGACGACAACGTTCGCGCGCTCAACACGTTGCGTCGCAGTTTTCCCGACTACTCGCAGATGAAACCCGAAGAGATGACGCGCGAGCAGTGGGACGTGTTTTATCCGCTCGCCTATTGGGACATCATCGTGCAGGAGTCGCGCGCGCGAAATCTCGATCCGTATCAAGTGGCCGGTTTGATTCGTCAAGAAACGATCTTCACCGCGCGTGCGCGATCGGGAGCAGCGGCGTACGGCTTGATGCAAGTGCTCGTGCCGACCGCGAGACTAACTGCCCGAAAGTATGGCGTGAGCCGTGAAATAACTGCCGAAACCTTGTACGAGCCGCGCTTGAATATTCAACTCGGCACGGCGTATCTGCGCGATCAGATCGACAAGTTTGGCCGCATCGAATACGTGGCCGCCGCTTACAACGCTGGTCCAGGTCGTGCGGTATCGTGGAAGGCCTCGTTGCCGGCGGAGATGGATGAGTGGGCCGAGGCGGTGCCTTTCAAGGAGACACGCGGTTACATTCAGGGCGTGGTGCGAAATCGTTTGCAATACCTGCGACTCTACGACGACAAGGGCAACTGGCGTTCGGAAGTCGGCGCCCGCGCCATTGCGCCCTCACCCGATCCACACGTACGCAAGCGACGCGTGAGCGGAAGCGGCGAGGAATAGTCGCATGGTAATCTCGCTACGTTCGATCCGTTTTTCTATCGGTTTTTATCTCTGTCTTCTTGGCTTCACGCTAGCGGCACACGCGCAAACAGCAGCACTCACGATCACCACCGAACCAAACGCGATCGTCTGGATCGACGAAGTCAGACGCGGCACAACCGACGCTTCCGGCAAACTCGTACTAACCAAACTTTCACCCGGTCGTCACACGGTTCGTGTTCGAGCTAACAACTTCAAGGAAGCAACCGCTTCATTGCTTCCCGGCCGCCGCACACTTGCGGTGAAGCTTATTCCGACAACCGACGAGGCCGAGCTAACGTTCCAACAAGCAGAAATAGCACGTGAGAAAGCGCGCGATGATGCGTCGCGTGAAAGCGCCGCCGATCTTTATCGCGAGGCACTGAAAAACCGTCCTAGCGCTGCCGCTCACGTTGGTCTCGCACGCGTACTGCTCGACCTTAACAAGTTCAAAGAAGCGCGCGCGGAGATCGATGCCGCGCGTCGCATCAGACCGGTCTATCCCGAGGCTTCAGCAGTCGAAGGCCGGATCTATCGCGAAGAGGCTTTCGACGACGAAGCGATCAGTTCTTTTCGGCGTGCGATACGCGAAGCAAAAGGCTTTCAACCCGAAGCGCACGTCGGTCTCGCGCGTGTGCTCGAAGACAAGGGCGACTTCGCGGCCGCGGTCATTGAATTACGCAAAGCGTTGGATCAGCTTTCCGATAGCGAACCGGTCATCTATCAGATGCTCGGCGCGGCGTACGAAAAACTCAACAAACCGAAAGAAGCGATCGCCGCTTACGAAAAGTATCTCGAACTCGCACCCAACGGCAGTTACGCCGCGGCCATCCGTTCCATTCTGAACCAGCTAAAACGCGAAGCTGCCGGCGAAGAAATCATTCCCTAACCACAGATTACGCAGATTTTTTGCCTCGTCGAACTGTTTTGTGTACTCTGTGCCTCACCAATGACCAGTCCCTCAATCTCAAAAAACCGTCACGTCTCGCAAAAGGCGAGTTCGTTCACCGAATCCGTCATTCGCGAGATGACCCGTGAGGCGCTGAAGCACGGCGCCGTAAACCTGTCGCAGGGTTTCCCCGACTTCTCCGCGCCCGAAGACATCAAGCGCAAAGCGATGGAAGCAATCGCGGCCGACGTGAACCAGTACGCGATTACGTGGGGCTCAAAAGATTTTCGCGACGCCATCGCGCGCAAGACGCGCTCGTATCTCGGTCTCGACATCGATCCGGAAACCGAGATCACCGTCACGTGCGGCTCGACCGAAGGCATGATCGCCGCGATGATGGCCACGGTCGATCCCGGCGAAGAGGTCATCGTTTTCGAGCCGTTCTACGAAAACTACGCGCCCGACGCGATCCTTTCCGACGCGCGTCCGCGACACGTGCCACTGCGCGCACCCGACTGGAGTTTCGATCGAGACGAGTTGCGTAAAACCTTCAATGAGAAGACCAAAGCGATCATCGTCTGCAACCCGAATAATCCGACGGGTAAGGTCTTCACGCAGGACGAGATGGAATTTATCGCGGGCCTATGCCAGGAGTTCGACGCGCTCTGCTTCACGGACGAGATTTACGAACACATTCTGTATCCGCGCGAAGGCGCCGACATCCGGCACATCTCGATGGCCCAGATCGACGGCATGCGCGATCGCACAGTCGTCGTGAACTCGATGTCCAAAACTTATTCAGTGACCGGTTGGCGCGTGGGCTATTGCATCGCACCGCCCGAGATCACGAGCGCCATTCGCAAGGTGCACGACTTTTTGACCGTCGGCGCGGCTGCGCCGTTGCAGGCGGCGGGTGCTTACGCGTTGTCGTTGCCGCAAGAGTATTACGACACGATGCAGCTTGAGTATCGTAGGCGCCGCGATCTGTTGTTGCCGGTGTTGGAAAAAGCGGGTTTCAAAACGTTCGTGCCGGACGGCGCTTACTACATCATGACCGACATCTCCGCGTTCGGGTTTAACGACGACGTCGAATTTACGAAACACTTGATCCGCAAGGTCGGCGTCGCCTGCGTTCCCGGCTCCAGCTTCTACAGCCAACCCTCACTCGGAAAACAACAAGTTCGCTTCTGTTTCTGCAAGAAAGACGAGACCCTTTACGCGGCTGCTGATCGGCTTAAAAAGCTAAAATGAAACGCGCAGCCATTCTTTGCCTTCTGCTGTCCGTGTTGTCTGTGTCATCCGTGGCCGTATTGGCCCAGCAACTCCCTGATCCGGAATTCAACACTGCTGTCGAAAACCCCGCGTACAAAAAAGACGGTCCGCGCGTCATGTTCGACGAAGCGCACCACAACTTCCACACGATCGAAGGCCGTTACAAACCGTTCGTCGATCTTTTGATGAACGACGGCTATCGCGTCATTCGCAACCGAAATCCGTTCACTAAAGCCTCGTTGAGCAGTTTCAAAGTGCTCGTGATCGCAAACGCGCTCGGCGCGGAAGAGATGGACGACAACGGCGCTGACGCCTCTGCGTTCACTGAAGAAGAATGTCAGGCCGTGCAGGACTGGGTGAAAGGCGGCGGCTCGTTGTTACTGATCGCGGATCACGCACCGTTTGGCGGCGCTGCCGCAACACTCGGCAATCGCTTTGGTGTCGATATGAGCAAGGGTTTTACTTACGACGATGCCAACTCCACGCCTGGCAGTCCTTCACTTCTCATCTTCTCACGCGAGAACAAACTGCTCGCAACGCATCCGATCACCGAAGGCCGTAACCAGGACGAGCGGCTCAATAACGTGCAGAGCTTCACCGGCCAATCGTTAAAAGGACCAGACGACAGCATCGCCATTCTCAAACTCTCAGACACAGCTAAAGACACGCCGAATCGCGAGGCTGACTCATCAGTCTCCGCCGCGGGACGCGCTCAGGTCATCGCGCTGAAGTTTGGCAAAGGACGCGTTGTGGTCCAGGGCGAAGCGGCCATGCTTTCAGCGCAAATCGCCGGACAAAACAAACAGAAGATGGGCATGAACGTTCCCGGCAACGACAACAAACAGTACGCGCTGAATCTCATGCACTGGCTGTCGGGCTTATTGAAAGAGAAGTAACGCCGGTGTGGGATCGCAAAAGGCAGATTGTTTGGATTCTCGGCGGGCTGATTATCGGAACTTACGTCGCTTACTCTGACTCGTTCCTCGACGATGGCACTTTCGTTCCACGGTTCTTCATCTTCATGGAAGCACTCGTCGTGATCATCATGGGAGTGCTGTTCTACTTCTACTCACGCCGCTAAAGCAATCCACAGATTACGCAGATTAGTGCCTTAACTGAGTGGGAAGTAATCTGTGTATCTGTGGATTGCTTAGTTGGGCTGTTGCATCGACTTCGCGCGGACGGTGATTCCCTGATTCCCCACCACCAGCAGCGCGCGTGGCGTTCCAAAAGGCGCGTTCGAAGGAACATAAGAAAGCGTGTAACGGTTCTTTCGGAGCTCGTCGCAAATCGTCTTCGCTGCAACGTCCGGTTCGTCGATTGAAAAGATCTGGCCGCCGGTTCCTTCCGCGAGTTTATCGATCACCACTTTCGGCTTCGGCACGTCGCGCCGGATCGCACCGCGCGTCCGGTCAACAGCCTGCACCGCGTAGACCATGATGTTTTCCGACTGCAACTCGGCGAGCGTCTGTTCAAACGTCGCCTTACTGCCGCGATCGAGTCCATCGCTGATCACGATGATGATTCGCTTCTGCGCGGGCAGCGGCCGCAACGCTTCTTCAACAACCGCGCGAATCGCATCGAAAAGATGTGGCTGCCCTTTTTTTCTGAACAACTTCAACGACGCTTCAATCGCTTTCGCGTCATCCGTCCAGTCTGAGACGATCTCCGCCTGTTCGTCGTAACCGACGATAAGCAGTTTGTCGCCTTCGTAAATCTCGTAAGCAAACTCACGCGCGGCTTGTTCGAGCTTTTCCACGTCCGCGCGGATCGAAAGCGAATTATCCACGAGCAGCACGATCTTCGCGGGCGACGGATCGGGCGTGAAGTTTCGAATCGATTGTTCGACGCCATTGTCGAAAATAGCGACTTCCTTACTGGTGACCGGCGCACCACCTCTGTCATCACGGCGGGCAACAACGCCGACCTGCACGCCGCCGGAGGCGTTCGCGTGTGGGCGATTGCCCGACTGGGCCATACCCAAGGTGATAAACGCCGGGGCGATTAGCGCAAAGACCACTACGGCCGTGAAGGTGATGTTACTTTTCCGCGAACCCATCGTTTGGAACTACTGGACAGTT
>DATEHX010000215.1:0-3444 GCA_035279345.1 Pyrinomonadaceae bacterium
TGGAAACGCTGCACAAACAGATCAACGTCGAACAAAACCTGAAAGCCGTGGAGACGTTGAAGAGCATCGGCCTGATGTTTGAATACGGCTTCATGCTGCTCGATCCGTCGAGCACGTTCGAGTCGATTCGCGAGAACATTCAGTTCCTGCGCACGATTCTCGCCGACGGCTGCTTACCGGTGACCTTCTGCCGGATGCTGCCTTACGACGGCACGCCAATCCACGACGAACTTGTGCGAACCGGACGCTTGCGCGGTGACGTTTGCAATCCCGATTACGACTTTTTAGATCCGCGCATCGGTGAGTTTTATGAAGAGCTCACGAAGCTGGTGAGCCTGACTGGTTGGATTCACGGCTTGAAAGCCGTGACCATGCAACTCGGATGGGCGTGGCACGAAGTCGCCACCGTCGAACGGCTTTTCCCAGTGCTGCCCGGAATGGAAGAGTACAAAGAAACTCTTCGCGACATCACCAAACGCAGCAACGATCTACTGTTACGAGTGGTCGAAGATCTCTCCTATCATTTTTCCGAGGGCAAACCGCTGACGTGGACGCCGGAGATCGTGAACGAAGCGCGCGAGCAAGTACTCGACGAATTGCTGCTTGTGCGCGACGCATTCGTTCACGCCAACGAAAGTATCATCATCGAGACTTTGGAAAACGACGGCCTCACGATCATCGATGATGAAGAGCTTGAGGCTTCCCATCCAGCACCTCTCGCACCTTCAACGCAAGCGCATCCGGGCTAAAAGGCTTCTGAATAAAATTGATGCCGGGTTCCAGCACGCCGTGCTGCACGATCGCGTCGTCAGTGTAACCCGACATGTAAAGCACCGGCAGCCCCGGCCGCATGGCCAACAACTGCTTCGACATGTCGTTGCCGCTCATGCCGGGCATGATCACGTCCGTCAACACGAGATCGACCGTCGTTCCATTGTGACTCGCTTCGATGATGCTAATTGCCTCGTCGGCGCCGCTGGCTTCGACCACGCGATAACCGGCGCGTTCCAAAACCTGCCGCGCCAGCTTACGTACCCAATCCGCGTCTTCGACCAGCAGGATCGTTTCAGAACCTCGCGGCGCTTCGATCCTCGGTGTCGCGCGGCGATACTCTTCGGCTTCCGCTGTAACCTGCGGAAAGTAGATCTTGAACGTCGTTCCGCGGTCTTCTTCGCTGTAGACCCAGATGTTTCCGCCGGACTGCTTTACGATGCCATAAACCGTTGAGAGCCCGAGTCCGGTTCCTTTGCCCTGGGCTTTAGTCGTGAAGAACGGCTCAAAGATGTGCTGACGTGTTTCCTTATCCATGCCGCAGCCAGTGTCGCTGATTGCGAGCATGACGTAATTCCCAGGTTGAACGGAGACGTGCTCCGTTGCATACGTATGATCGAGATAGACGTTGCTGGTTTCGATTGTCAGCTTGCCGCCTTTCGGCATAGCGTCGCGCGCGTTCACGACCAGGTTCATGATCACCTGTTCGAGCTGCGCCGGATCCGCTTTGATGTTACCGAGATCCGGGTGCAGACTGACGCGGAGTTCAATGTCTTCGCCGATCATTCGCCGCAGCATCTTTTCCAGTTCGATTACCACGCTGTTGACTCCGAAGACCTTTGGCTGCATGACCTGTTTGCGGCTGAAGGCGAGCAGTTGCCGCGTGAGCGCGGCGGCGCGTTCACTGGCCCTGACGATCTCCTCCAGGTTGCGGCGTAAAGGATGCTCCTGACTGAACTGCCGCAGCGTGATGTCGCTGTAGCCGAGAATCACCGTGAGCAGGTTATTGAAGTCGTGCGAAATGCCTCCCGCCAGACGGCCGACTGCTTCGAGTTTTTGCGACTGGATCAGTTGGCGTTCGGTGCTGGCCAAAGCTTCCAGCGCGTCAGTTTTTTCTTTCTCGGCAAGCGTGCGCTTGAGCACGTTTGTCTCGGAAAGACTCTCTAACTGCCGGTTCGCTTCCTCGAGTTGCAGCGTGCGCTGCTGAACTTTGCGTTCGAGTTCCTGCTGTGAATCACGAACTTTAGCGACCATCGCGTTGAAAGCGTTTGCGAGTTCGCCTAGTTCGTCTTTCTGCCGCACCTGAACCACACTGGAATCGTCGCCCTGGCTGATAGCCGTCGCGGTTCTCGTGAGTTCGTTCAGCGGCTTGGTGATGTTCCGGCTGAGCACAAACGCGACACCGACGCCCAGCACAAAAACAAACAGTCCGATCAAAGAGGTACGTTTCAGAAAACTGTTGACCGGTCTTTGCAGGACGTCATCGGAAAACTCGATCAGAACCGACCACGGTGTGCCGGCGATCGGGCGTGCGAGCGCCATGACTCTGCCACTACCGCCGCGCTCGTATGAGGCGACGTCGCCAACCGCCGACAAATCAATTGGCGGCTTCGCGACGATCTTTTCCAAATCGGTCCAGATGTCGTTGCCTGTGTTGCCGAGATAGAGTGCGGCGTTGCTGCCAAGCAGTTTGTTCATTTGCTGCCGGCTGTCAGGCGTGGTTGCCAACCGGCGCCATCTGACGAGATAGCCGATGATCTTGCCGCCTTCATCTTTGACTGCCGCAACTGCCGGATAACCAACAGTTTCTTTAACGCGGCGAATCGCGCCGACGGTTTTGAACGGCTCGGACGAGGACTGCTGAAACTCGGTAGCCAAATCGCCCATCGAGATCATTTCAATGTCCGGCATCGAGAAAACTATTCCGCTCTGCTTGCTCCAGAGCTCGACGCCAAGACTGTTTGCATCCGCGGGCGCGAGAAACTGTTGCATCACCTTCTGCACGTCCTCGCGCGAAGCCGTTGCGGGTGAAGTGAGAAACGTTCGGACTGCCGGATCATTCGCGACCGCGGCCGTCTTCGTGGTTAACGTGCCCACCGAAGTTTGCATCAAGCCTGAGAGTTGCTGAGTCAGGTTTTGCAGACGCTCGCGCCCGACTTCACGGGCGGACGCTTCAACCGATCGGTACGATGTCCAACTGCAAGCCACAACGACGACAAACAGGAGCGTACCGATTAGCAGTGGCAGGCGATACTTGATAGTTTTTGGCATGAGACCTCCAGTCTTGTTCGCAAAGCGAACAAGTTCAAAAACCAATTGAGCCCGCACGAAAACTCTGGGCTGCATTTCGTGGGAGGTTTTTGAGAGGCTGGGGCCGGGAGATGTCGGGGGTACCGTTACAACTTTGGGAGAGTCCAGGGGGAGCCGCTTACGTTCAAAGAATAGGACCAGTCCGGTTTCCGGTCAATAGGTCAAAGTTCCCTAAAATTCTTCTTGACACTCCATCCTCAATGACTTAAATAATGTTTGTCTCTGTTAATTTACTAACAGAGCGAATCACGTCGCTTTTCCTTCCTGATCTTCTAAAACAGAAGCATCGAGCCCGACGACAACTTATAGACTTGAGGTGTACGAATGTCCTTCCCTCTACTTTCCGGCCTGCGTTCCAACGAC
>DATEHX010000216.1:0-10159 GCA_035279345.1 Pyrinomonadaceae bacterium
ACGATGCCGCACGACCAACGAAACTCGGCTCGTCCGCATCTCCGACATTTCGCGGGTTGAAGAAATGATCCGTGGCTACTTCGGGTAAAACAGACACTGACTCCTGAAACTACTCGCGCCGTTCGCGTTTGTCAAAAACTCTCGAAACAGCTACGCTTCCCTGCACAACTCCTATTTAATTCAAACTTTATGACTCAAGTAAACGAACAACTAATTCTCGACGGTCTGCGGCAGATCCAGGATCCCGATCTACATAAGGACATCGTCACACTCGGCTTCGTCCGTGATCTCGAAATCGACGGCGGTAACGTTTCGTTTCGCATCGTGCTGACGACTCCGGCCTGTCCGGTGAAGTCCGAAATGGAAAACGCCGCGAAAGAGATCGTCGGCGGCTTGCCGGGAGTGACTTCCGTTTCGGTAACGATGGACGCCGAAGTGCCCAAAGGACGCGGTCTCGGCGAGAAGCTCACGATTCCCGGCGTTAAAAACATCGTCGCCGTGTCTTCCGGCAAAGGCGGCGTGGGTAAATCGACTGTCGCGGTGAATCTCGCGGTTTCGCTGGCGCTCGACGGCGCGCGCGTCGGACTGATGGACGCGGACGTCTACGGACCAAACGTTCCGATTATGCTCGGCGCAAGCGAAGCGCGTCCGGAAATTGACGTAAACAAGCTCGTGCCGATCGAAGCTTTCGGCGTGAAGTTTATGTCGATGGCGCTGCTACAGCCGGGCGACAAACCGATGATCGTGCGTGGGCCGATCCTGCACGGTTTGGTCAAACAGTTTTTGTCAGACGTGAAATGGGGCGAGCTCGATTACCTCATCGTCGACATGCCGCCGGGCACGGGCGACGTGCA
The DNA here is from genome assembly GCA_035279345.1 of Pyrinomonadaceae bacterium. GTDB lineage: Bacteria > Acidobacteriota > Blastocatellia > Pyrinomonadales > Pyrinomonadaceae > PSRF01. The sequence goes on from DATEHX010000216.1 coordinate 855, forward strand.
GTTGTCGCTGGCGCAACTCGTTCCGGTTCAGGGCGCGGTGCTGGTTACGACGCCGCAGCAAGTGGCGGTGGCCGACGTGCGCCGGGCGCTCCGGATGTTCGAAACGGTCGCGATTCCGGTGTTGGGCATCGTCGAGAACATGAGCTACTTCATCGCGCCCGACACTGGTAACCGCTACAACATCTTTGGCGAAGGCGGCGGGCAGGCACTCGCCATACGTTATAATGTGCCGTTTCTCGGCGGAGTGCCGCTGGGCATCGAAGTGCGTGAAGGCGGCGACAAGGGCGTCCCCGTAGTCGTCAGCCATCCTGAGTCGCCGCAGGCGCAGGCGTTTCGCAAAGTGACTGAAGAAGTGGCGCGCCAGGTGTCGATCGAGGCGATGAAACCGGAACTTGTCGTTTTGGGAAAAGGGCAATAAGATAGGCGTCGAGAGTAATTACAGAAAGAGGATAGATCATGTCAGCAACCACAGCGCCAACCGTAACACTCAACGTCACCGACTCAGCCGCGACTGAGATCAAGAAGTTTATGACTGGCGAAGAAGATTTACCCGAGAGCGCGGGTCTCCGCGTACGGGTCGTGCCGGGCGGCTGCTCCGGTTTCCAATACAGCCTCAACATCGAAGAGCAGTCACGCGAAGGCGATTTCATTCTCGACCAGCATGGCGTGCGCATGTTTGTCGACATGTTCAGCGCGCAGTACCTGAATGGCGTCGAAATCGACTACGTAACCGGCGTGATGGGTTCGGGCTTTACGTTCAAGAATCCGAATTCGACCGGTAGCTGCGGCTGCGGCTCTTCGTTTACCGCGTAACGCGCACAACGGCGAGATATTACGGGAGACGGGAGCAATCCTGTCTCCCGTTTCTCTTTGGGCTTTATCCGTGTTGAGACTTACTCAAGCAGCGACCACGAGCGACATCGAGCAGGCGCGCGTGCTCTTCAAAGAGTACGAAGCTTCCTTAGGGATCAGCCTGTGCTTTCAAAACTTCGCCGAGGAACTCGCAAACCTGCCCGGCGATTACGCGCCGCCACGCGGACGTCTGCTGCTCGCGCGTGAATTCGATCAAGTGATGGGCTGCGTCGCTTTGCGGCCGGTTGGGCCAACGACGTGTGAAATGAAACGGTTATTCGTCCGGCCCGAGTATCGCGACCGTCGTCTCGGGCGCGTCCTGGTCGAAGCGATTATCGAAGAGGCGCGCAAGCTCGGTTACACGCACATGCGTCTCGACACGATGTCCGATCGCATGGGCCGCGCGATAGAGCTTTATAAATCTGTTGGTTTCGTCGAGATCGAGCCGTATTATCACAGCCCAGTTGACACGACGAAATTTATGGAGCTTGATCTAGTCTCCACAAAGCACTAGAAACCATCACTCTCGGGAGCAAACATAAATGCCGAAGATCCAAGCGGAAACTGCTAATGGTCTGGTTGAAACTGACGCACCAGCCGGAAAGAAACTCGTCTTAGCCATCGAAGATGCGGGCGTAGATATCCTTCACCGTTGCGGCGGGAACGCACGCTGCACGACCTGCCGGGTAGAAATACTCGACGGAGATCCCGGTGAAATGGGCGAACTCGAACGAAACCGTCTCGCCGTCGAAGCCGAGCTCGCGCCCAACATTCGTTTGTCTTGTCAGATTCACGTGCAGAACGATCTGAAAGTGCGTGTCGTGAACCAGGCCAGCGTCAAAGGCATGGATGCCGGCCCACGTCCTTTAGACGAATAGGCCACACGATTGCGTAGCGGTTGGTCTGGGTGTAATCTTCACGCGTAATTCCAGGCTAACATTACAGAGCACTACACAGACACATCACGGAGGACTTATGTTAATTGAGTCAACTGCTCATCTCCCCATCAGTCTGGCTTTCTTTCAGGAAGTTTTTCATGGGCCTGTGGGCGATGCATTACCGCGCATTATCCTGCGCTGGGCCCACTTCGTAGCCGGTATCACCTGGATCGGACTGCTCTACTTCTTCAATCTCGTAAACGTTCCGTTCCAAAAAGGACTCGACGCCGAAACGAAGAAGAAAGTAAACCCTGACCTGTTGGGCCGCGCGCTTTGGTTCTTCCGTTGGGGCGCAGTTCTGACCGTGCTGGTGGGTCTGACTTACTACGCGATGTACATCCTGTCGCCCGACGTCAGAAACGCGAACACGCTCGGCGGCGGCAATCTCAACGTCTGGTACATACTGGTCATGTGGCTGCTGTATCCGATCGTTCTGTTCGGAATCGAGTTTCTGATCATCAAGAAGGTTCCGGCGTTGATTAAAGATGGCCGCATCTTCGCGATCGTGATGTTTGTGCTGGTCGCCGTGTTTACTTATGGGCTCGTCGCTTTCTTCACGTCGGCAATGACCGTCGGCACTGAAAGCTACGCCAGCAACAAGAGCTACTCGATCGGCATCGGCGGCGCGTACGGCATTTTGATGATGCTGAACGTGTGGGGAATCATCTGGCCCAACAACAAGCGCATTCTCGCGGCCACCGCGGGCACCGGTCCCGCCGCGCCACCCGAGCTCGCGCGCCAGGCATTCATCGCGTCGAGAACAAACACCTGGCTCTCCTTGCCGATGTTGCTCTTCATGGGCACGTCGCACGGCGATTGGATAATTCTCGGCAAATAACGGGTCTTTTCCGCAATTGTTTGAAATAGGTCCTATATCCCTATAGGACCTATTCCTGTCTCCACACTAAATCACCAGCCTCACAACGTATTCGCCACAAACCGCGCTCATATTTGACCAAAACCGAATATTTTGGGGAGGAATGTATATGGCAACAAACGGCACTTATCAGGCGCGGCAGTTCAATCTCAGCGGGCTTAAAGGAATTTCCGACCAAACTCTGGAAATGCACTTCAAACTCTACGAAGGCTACGTCAAGGAAACCAACAACCTAACCGAACGCATCAGCGAATTCATCAGCGACGGCAACGTCGATCAGGACGAAATGCCGGCTTACTCCGAACTGACTCGCAGGCTCGGCTTCGAATACAACGGCATGGTCCTGCACGAATACTATTTCGACAACCTGATTAAGGGCGGCGGCACCGGCGATCCGGATCGAACGTCGCAGTTTGTGAAAGCGGCAGAGGCGTCGTATGGCAGTTACAACATCTGGAAGACTGACTTCGTCGGCATCGGAAAGATGCGCGGTGTGGGTTGGGCCATCTGTTACCAGAACCCGTCGAACGGCCGGCTTTCAAACCACTGGATCACGCTGCACGAAACAGGCAACGTCGCCGGCTTCATACCGATTCTGGTAATGGACGTTTGGGAACACGCATTTCTGCTCGACTACAAACCGGCCGAGCGGCCGAAGTACATTGAGGCGTTCTTCTCAAACATCGCCTGGGGCGAGGTCGATAAACGCTTGAATAAGATCACCGGCGTCCAAAGCGCGCGGGCTTAACAAAAGCAATCCACAGATTACGCAGAGTTCTGTGTAATCTGTGGATGGTTTTATTTTTGGGGCAGCGGGGGTTTTGTCAGGTTGCAATCGTCAACCGACAGCGAGCGCAGGAAGTTGAGCAGATCCTCACGCTGCTCAGGCAGCAGCTTGTGTGGCTCAAGATTTTTCTTGTCGAGATATTGGTTCGGCTTTCCACCCGCAAGCATGATGTCCACCGCTTCTTCCAACGTCTTCGCACTGCCATCGTGGAAATAAGGCGCTGACTTCGCGATATCGCGCAAGGTCGGCGTCTTGAAAGCGCCGGTGTCCTCCGGTTTCTTGGTTGCGTTGAACCGGCCGCCATCGGGCTCCTTCTGGTCCATGCCGATGCCGACGTTGTGATACTGCTGGTCCGTGAACAGCACGCCGTCGTGGCAATTGTTGCACTTGATCGCCTGGAAAATGTTCCAACCACGCCACGCGCTCTGACTGATCGCCTGCTGGTCGCCCGCTTTCCAACGATCCCACGCCGTGTTGCCGCTGATGATCGTACGCTCAAACGCCGCGATCGCTTTCACGACGTTATCCGGCGTGGCGTCGCTTTGAAACACCTTTTGAAACTGCGACTTGTAGCCTTCGAGCGCGTTCAGTTTCACAACGATCTCGTCGGCTTTTGCGCCCATGTTCCCGCCGGTCCATGCGGCCAGCGCCTGCTTCTCGAGTGAAGGACTGCGCCCGTCCCAATAGAACTCTTTGTGGTAGCCGATGTTCCAGAGCGTCGGACTGCTGCGCGTCAACTGCTTGTTAGCGGCGCCAATCGCTTTGGATAGACCATCAGTCAAACCTTTCTCGCACACGTGACATGAGTAACACGATCTTGAACCATCCACGCTGAGCCGTTCGTCGAAAAAGAGCTGACGGCCGAGGGCTACTTTTTCCGGCGTCATCGGATTGTCAGCCGGAATTACCATCGCTTCGTAAGTGGCGAGTCCAGCAGGCAACGGCTGAATTTCTGGGGTGAAGCCGCCGGTGGTTTCTTTGACGTTTGAGTTACAACCGGCAATTAGAATTGCAGCGACAAGGGCCAGGCATGGTCCAAGCAGGAAGAACAATTTGCGGGTGTTCATAGTGCGCGGATTCTGCATCTATCTTTGCGAAATGTCTAGAGAGATTTGTATGCTGCGAACGTGATGCGCATCTTTGGAAAAGTAATGTTGTTGGCGGTTCTTGCGATGGTTGCGGCTTGTTCGGGTAACAATGACAACCGGCACACGACTTCGACGACTATAGTTCCACCACCGGCGCGGCAAGTGCTGCGGGTCGAAACCAGGGAGTCGCTGAAGATTCCGGCGAAACCTGATGATCCGAAGTTAAAGGTCGATGCCGCGAAACCGCTTCTGATCTTTAACTTTCCGGATGGAAAGACGTTTCGCGAAGGCGAACCGGTCGCGATCGATTTTTCGCTCGCAAATGCGAAGTTGAAGGGCGATGGTGGCGAGTATCGTGTACGTTACATCGTTGACGATGAAGAGATGCAGTGGATCGATCGTTGGGAGCAGATCGTGCTGACGGGTTGGTTGCCGGGGCCGCACACGATTCGGCTCGAGTTGGTTGGTCCCGACGGTTGGCCGTACCGTAATGGAGATTTCAATGTGGTCACCCGCGGTTTTACGATCACAAAGTGATTTAATGAAACAAAGATTGTTCGATGAGTTGGTGGAGGAGGCGGCGAGTTGCACTCGGTGCCCGGCGATGTGTGGCCGCAGTGCGGTGTTGAGCAAACTCAACGGCTCGGTGAATGCGCGGATCATGTTCATCGGTGAGGCGCCGGGACGCAAGGGCGCCGACCGAACGCGCGTGCCGTTTTCGGGCGATCAGTCAGGGGCGAATCTCGACCGATTTCTCGGCTCGATCGGGCTCACGCGCGAGCAGATCTTCATCACCAGCGCCGCGCTGTGTAATCCACGCACCGACTCGGGCGCGAATCGCAAACCGACACAAAAAGAACTCACAAACTGTTCCGAGTTCCTGCGACGGACGATTGAGTTGATCGATCCGCGCGTTATCGTCACGCTCGGCTCGGTTGCACTGGAGGCGCTAAAGCGCATTCAATATCACGAGTTGAGTTTGAAGGAATCAGCGGCGGCCGTGCATTCGTGGCAGAAACGCGTGCTGGTGCCGATTTATCATCCGAGCCCGCAGGTGCTCGCGTCGCACCGGCGCGAAGCGCAACAGTTGCGGGATTATCAAGTGGTCGCACAAGCGGTGAGAGATAGTTCATGAAGGAAGCAACAGCTATAGATAACGAAGTGATGACCGAATACGCGGCGGTTCGCGACGGTGGCGTGGGATCGATCGATCTTTCAGCGCGCGGGCGGATTAGTGTGAGCGGTTCGGAAGCAGTGATGTTTCTCAACGGGCTGATCACAAACGACCTGAAGACGCTCGGTGAGAATCGCTGGATGACGGCGGCGTTTCCAAACGTGCAGGGGCGTTTGCTGGCCGCGGTTCGCGTCATCCGCAGAGCGAACGACATTTTGCTCGACACGGAAGCAGTGACGCGCGAGAAGGTATTGAAAATAATTGAGCGCTTTACGCTGGCGGGAGATTTCAAGGTTGCGGATGTTACCGATGCGACGCGCCAAATCTCGCTCCAGGGGCGAGGCGCTGGCGAACTCGTCGAAAAAATGTTTGGCGTAAAAGATCTGCCGCGTGACGGAGTTTGGCAAAACGACGACGTGACGATCATTCGTGCAACGCACACGGGGGAAGACGGGTTTGATGTGATAGGTGCACAGGAAGCGTTTGAAGCCACTTCCGTGAGCGAACGGGTTGAAGAAATCTTGCGGATTGAAGCAGGGATCGCTCGTTACGGCCGCGATATGGATGAGTCGAATGTGGTGACTGAGACGAATCTGGATGATGCGGTTAGTTACACGAAAGGGTGTTATCTCGGGCAGGAGATCATCATCCGAATAAAGCACCGTGGGCACGTCGCGAAGAAACTAACGGGCCTACGCTTTGAGACTGACGAAGAGATCGAACCCGGCGCGGCGATCAAATCAACTGACGACAAAGAGATCGGTCGCGTGACCTCCGCAGTATTCTCTCCGAAACTTCAAACAACTATCGCGCTCGGCTACGTTCGTTACGAACAGCTCGCGCCCGGTACGCCAGTGGTCGTGAACGGTCTTCCTGCAACAACCCACGAGTTGCCGTTTATTCGCGGCAGTTGGTACGAGGATTAAATGTCCAACGAACCCGAACAACCGCGCGACCTCGACTTCGAACAGGCGCAACTCGCCTATTCAATTATCGACAATCTCATCGACCACACGCGCATCGTCAGCGACCTGATCGCACTCATGGCCCAGGTACTCGACGAAGACACCACCAAAGCCCTGACCCAAACCCCGACGTGGTCCGCTTATCTCGACAGCCGCCGTTCCATGGAAAAAACCAGGGGGGATATAGAGCGATTTGCTGAAATCCTTAATAAACTGCAACCGGACGACACAGACGCCTAACGCTTAATCCCTTCCGCTAAAGCCCGTAAGCTGGCGCGCAACTCCTCGTTGGACTCAAACGTCACGTCACCCATCTTGATCGCCAACTTTTCCGCCGCCGCTAACTTCAGAAAATCTTCTCGCGGAATCAGGAACACCATCTTCTCGCCGATCCACGGCTTTCCCCGCACAGGATTGCGAATCGCCGAACGGTTCGAACTGAAGTGAATCGGTTCTCCATTCACTACAAACACGACGTAAAGATCGGGGTTCAAGCGACGGGCTTTGACCACGGATACGAGTTCGAAGTTTACGCGCTCGGGACGCGCCGGCGTCTTGCCCGGATACGAGTAGTAAATCGACGCCGAAAGACTGTGATAGCGATCTTTCGGGCCTGACAATTCTATTGGAGGCACACGAACAGTCGTGACGTCCTTAGTCTGATCGTAGCCGGTCTCGATAAGTGTTAGTTGATTCCAAGCGAAGCAGGCAACGAGCGTGAGTGCAACTGTCTTCAGCATAACTGCTCAACGCACCATCATGATCACCTTACGCTCGCGTCCGCCATCAAACTCGCAGAGAAAAATTCCCTGCCAGCGCCCGAGCAACAACTCGCCATCTTTGAAAGGTACAGTGACGGAAGTTCCAACCAGACTCGTCTTGATATGCGCGTCGGAATTTTCTTCGCCGTGGTGAAAGCCCATGCCGTGTTGAGGAATCAGAGTGCGGAGCGCGTGCAGCATGTCGCGCGGCACATCGGGATCGGCGTTTTCGTTGATGGTAAGTCCGGCGGTGGTGTGTTGCACGTAAAGCACGACGATGCCTTCGCGCGCGCCGGACTCCTTCAGTTTGTCTCTAACTAGATCGGTAAACTCAACCAACTCCTCGCGCTGGCGCGACTTGACTCGTAAAACGTACATCTATTTGCCGGAAGCTTTGCGCTTCAGCAGCGCCCAACCGGTCGGCAGCACAGCGGCAGCCAGCGCGATCTTGATCACATCGCCCGGCAGATACGGCACCACCGCGATCTTAAACGACGCAACTGCAGGCGTATTCGTCAGTACCGAGAACCACGCCCAACCGCCAAGAAACACAATCACTGATCCGATCGCCATTGCAGCTACAGCAGTCGGATATTTTTTGTCCCATCCGTGTTCCGCAAACGCTCCAGTAATGAACGCCGCGGCTGGAAACGCCACGAGATAACCACCCGTTGGTCCAAAGAACCGGACAACCCCCGCGCCGCCACCCGCGAAAAACGGCAACCCGATCGCGCCCTCGATCAAATACGCAATCACCGCCGCCGCACCCAAACGCGATCCGAGTAGAGCGCCCGTCAAAAGCACCGCAAACGTCTGCCCGGTAATCGGTATTGGTCCAATGTGAATCGCAAACTGCGCCGCCGCGGCAATGAACAAACTAAAAACAATCACCAGCCCCACGGAACGCGTCCAGTCGATGGGCGCCAGCACGGCGCCCATCAACGTATCCCCTCTCAGATCGAACGTATCCGCTTTCACGTTTGTGTTCATTTGTGATTAGTCTCCCGCCGCAGTCTTCACAACTTCACGCTCAGCTGGCACCGGTTCAAGGGCCGTCGTGCCGATACGCATTTTATGGAACGAACGCCAGACGAAGTAAACCGATGCCAGGAAAAACACCAGCGCCAGAATGTGGGTCAACGTCGTATCGCCGTTGTTCCGATTGGTCAAAGTAACTGCGAGCTCAACCGCCAGCAATCCAAACAACGTCGTAAACTTGATCACCGGATTCAACGCCACTGACGAAGTGTCTTTGAACGGATCGCCGACCGTGTCGCCGACCACTGTCGCATCGTGCAACGGCGTTCCCTTCGCTTTCAGGTCAACTTCGACAACCTTCTTCGCGTTGTCCCACGCGCCGCCGGCGTTGGCCATGAAGATCGCCTGGTACAAACCAAACACCGCGATCGAAATCAGGTAACCAATGAAGAAGAACGGTTCGACAAACGCAAACGCGAGCGTCGAGAAGAAGACCGTCAGGAAGATATTGAACATGCCCTTCTGCGCGTACTGCGTGCAGATCTGGACCACCTTCTTACTGTCTTCCACCGAGGCCTTTTCAACACCTTCGAGCCGGATGTTTGCCTTGATGAACTCAACCGCGCGATAAGCGCCGGTTGTCACCGCTTGTATCGAAGCACCGGTGAACCAGTAGATCACGGCGCCGCCAGTGATGATGCCGAGCACAAAGGGCGCGTGCAGCAGCGAGAGCTTCTCCACGTCCACACGCAAACCATCGGTCAGCGCCATAATGATTGAAAAGATCATCGTGGTCGCGCCGACTACGGCCGTACCAATCAGCACCGGCTTCGCGGTAGCTTTGAACGTGTTACCGGCGCCGTCGTTCTCTTCGAGCAGGTGCTT
>DATEHX010000217.1:0-22553 GCA_035279345.1 Pyrinomonadaceae bacterium
ACACAAAGAGTTTGACTTTACAGCGTGCGGAAGAATATCGTCTAGGCAAATCGTTTGACGGCACTTCAGCCCCTACCCGACTGCCGTTCCCCTTGACCAATTCAGATTCAGAGGTGTGCTATGCGCACAGCAAAGAAATTCTTTATCGCCGCATCGTTGTTGGTGCTGAGTTTGTCTTTCGTAACGCCCGCGAATGGGAAGACGCGAAAGCAGCGTTCGCTAACGCGCGCTGAATTGAAGCAGGCGGAAGCGCGGTTGCAGGAGATGGGTTACGGGCCGGGGCGCGTTGATGGCGTGATTGATAGCGACACGCGCAGGGCGTTGATCGTGTTTCAGAAATGGGAAGGTCGTAAACTGACCGGCGCGCTGAGCCGCAACGAGTTTGACGCGATCACGAACGCCGCGGCGCCGGAGGCGAGAGACTCGGGTTATCGTCACGTGGAAGTGGATCTCGATCGGCAAGTGCTCGTACTGACTGATGACGACGGAGCGATTACAAAGATTCTTCCAGTCTCAACCGGCAGTAACAAACACTACAACGAAAAAGGAATGCGTGGCCTTGCGTACACGCCGACGGGCCGCTTTCGAATCTACGCGAAGATTTCGGGCTGGCGGAAGTCGCCTCTCGGTTTGCTTTACTATCCGAACTACTTCAGCGACGGGCTCGCGATTCATGGAAATCCGGAGGTGCCGCACTCGCCGCAGAGTCATGGATGTGTTCGCATTCCGATGTGGGCCGCGGTTGAGATGAGCAAAGCGTTGCCGGTGGGAAGCATTCTCCTCATCTACGACAGCCGCTCATTCGTCTCCGCGAAAGAGTGGGCCGAAGCGGAAAGAAAGCCGCCTAAAGGCGGAACTCAGAACGAGCGCTAAGTTTTAGAACGCGTTTTGAGTTCAAGCTTTAGCTTTGTCTGTGCGATTAACAAGCAATCAGCGCGTCAGAAAATCCACGACCTTGAGCAAGTCTTCCGCGGCAAACACACCGTCCGCGCTGGTCCATGTGCCTGTCTTATCGTTGCCGATGAAAGTAACGGGCAGGTGCATCTCCCCGCCGGCGGGGCTACCGGTGAACGGGAGCAGGAGTTTGCTCATTTCACGTTCTTCACCGGTCACCACGGTCCAACCTGGTTGCACGTTGTAGCGCTTGGCCCACGCTTTCAGCTCTCCGGGTTTGTCTTTAGCCGGATCGGTGCTGACGGAGATGAGGACCACAGACTTTCCCAATCGTTCGCCGAGCAGCGTCTGTAGCCTGGCAAAAGTTTTTCCCTGCATCGTGCACGTGAACGTGCAGCTTGTGTAGAAGAAACTCAAGACCACTACTTTGTCCTTGATTAGGTCCGAATAGAAACGAACCTTCCGGCCTTCCTGATCAAGCAACTCGAGATCGGGAAACTTGATCTTGCTCCTGCCTACATTGAGTTCAACCAACGATGCCGTCGCGGTCTGGTTCTGGCCGCCAACCAGACCGCAGGCGAGCAAAACGAGCATCACACTTATCACAAGACGGCGCTTCATCTGAACACAATGTCGGCGAATAGATTACTGGTGCTGCCGGTTGTCGGGTAAGTACCGGCCGGTGTAGCGAAGGATGCTCCGTAACTTACCAAAACTCCGCTTGTAATCGGCCGCGCACTAAAGACGTCGAAGGTTTTCGCGACTTCGTTATTGATGTTGTAGGTAACTTTGTATCTGACGCCTCTGGTGATCGGCAATGGGGCTGGCAGTTGTACTTCCTGCCAGCCTGACGCGGTTTCATTAGTGAACGTCGCCGCGGCGAGTTGGGTCTGTGTAGCCACATCCCAGATTCGTCCCACATGACCTCCCGACGGTTCACCCGCTGCTTTCCAAAATCTGACGTGCGTGATCTGGCCGTCAACTGTTGAAGAAAACTCGACACCCTGTTCCCACGTCGAGCCTGCTCCACTGCCAATTGTTGCGGGTGTAGCAGTCGGAAAGAGTGACTCAGGCTGGACCCGAACGATCTCGGCGATCGAGGGCACGCCGGAACTGTTTAGGACAAACAACATGTAAGGGCCGGGCGGGAGTTCATTTGACGATGTCGGTATCGTGACAAAGAGACCGCCGCCAAAGAGCGTTGGCTGCAAAGAGACCAACCGTTGATCTTGATTGAAGCCGTGGGTGACGGACGGTAGCCGCACCAGACTTACTTTTGGCGCAACTCCCGCGCCCGAGGTTCCGACAAAGGCGATATCTCCGTAACTAAGGACTTGCGGATACGACGTGATTGTGGGACGCGTCGCGAGTGTTCCGTTCGCGTTGAACAGATACGGCGGCGAGTAAATCTCGACGTTGTTGTGTCCGAAACCCATAGCGTTGGGCTTGCGAATGTCCTTATCTCTAATTAGCTCGCCCTCAATCCCGGTTTCGCCTACCGCTCCCGGTAGACCACCGCCACCAACCAGAACCCGCCCGTCAGGCAACAGCGCGGCGACCGAATGGTAAGCGCGAATTTCCTGTTGTGCCGCCATTGTGGTCCATGTGTTCGTCGCGGGATCGTATATTTCCGCGTTCATGACCTGACCGCTCGAGCACTTTATCGTGTCGTCGTTGTCATAGCTTTGGATGTTGTTACCGCCCGGACAACTCACGCCACCGGTAACCAGCACTTTGCCATTGGGCAGCATGGTTGTGGTGTGGTAAGTCCGCGGAAACTTCATCGGCGCCAGGTCTGTCCAGGCGGCCGACGGCTTCGGATTAACTGTGATGACTTCAACTCCGTTGGTTGGCTGGTTACCAGTGTCGAATCCACCCACGAGCATCATCTTGTCGTTGCCGAGAAAAACCGCGGACCCGATCGCGTGCGGATTGATCGTGCTCGGAAGAGTGCCCCAAACATTCGCCGCGGGATCCAGATACCGGCTCTGCTTATCCGGCGCACCTAGCCTAAAACCTGATTGAGCCTGGAACACCGTGCCATCGGATAAGAGATCGATGAACGGGTAAACTGAGAGTCTGTTCAAAGGTGGAGTCGCAAGATTCTTGAACGGGAAGGTTGTTTCGAACGCGGGAGCGTAAACCTGCGGCACCAAATTAACGGCGGCACTCGGTGGTGTAGTTGGCGGATTGGACCAATAGCTTCCCGCCATGATCAGTGGCTCACCCGTGCCGAGCGTCACGTGATACGGATACCAGCGGCCTTGGGCCATATCAGTGCCTCTGGTCCAGGCATCATTACGGTAATCAAAGATATTGGTCTGAGTTTCACCAATCGCGTCAAAGTCTGCATGTGCGTGCCCGCCCGACACAAACAGACGGCCATCGGGCAGGAATGAATGCCCGGAACAAAACAGATTTGCAGTTGTATTGTTGACGCGCTTCATCTGGCCGGTCGCCATGTTCCAGACGTAAGCTTCGCTCTTTCCGGTCATCTGTTTTGCTTCACCGTTGGGAGTAGGCACGATGTCTCCGTTTCCGTCTGTCACGAAGTCTCGTCCCCAAAACAGGATCCGGCGATCGGGTAATACACTGAGATGTACGGCCACGAGTGGTACTGAAGTGACCGGACCAAATTCACCGGCCTCTGCCCTGCTGGCGTTATGGTATAGCGGACCGGCAGTGATGCTGCTACCGCGAGTAGATCTTGTTTGCAACTGTTCGAGATGAACGGCCTTGATCACCGTCGTGCCGATACTCAGGGATGGATCCTGGAAGCTCAGCACGGGAATCTGGAGAACAGCTAACGCTTCGTTCAACTTAGCGCGCAAGTCCTGCACGTGAATGGTCCTGGCAAAATTGCCATTCAAAATGCTGGGCGACCACTGAACAGCAGGCAGATGTGCGACTTTGCGAATGGAATTGATGGCTGTGCGCACGTCGTAAAACTGTTGCGCCGTGATCGTCTTCCCTTGCAACTGGCTCACCTGGCTAAACTGAAACGATATCGCTGTGCCCACTGCCATGTTGCTCGGCGAAGAATTAACCACTTCGCCGGTCTGGAAAACGATCTCGACGGCGCGCGCGCGATAGACGTATGCATTCGGCGTGGTTACGGACGAATCAGTAAAGGTAGTGCCCGCAATGTCTTTACCGACGGTTCTGAAGGGGCCCGACATCGTGTCGCTACGTTCGATCTGATAACTCGCCGCCCCGGCCACGGCGTTCCAACTAAGACTGACCCCGGTGTTTGAAGCACTCGTCACTGTAAGGTTCGCGGGCGCATTGATGAATGCGGGTCTGGCGACACTCTGCACCGCGGTAGGCGCGCACAGCGCCACGATCACGAGCGCCATGGACAGCGTCCCAACAAGCAGGCGGATGTGACGTCTATTCAGGATACGTTTCGTCATGATTGCCTCCAGAAAGCAAAAGCCATTGGTCCGTTTCTGTTTCCGTTTTGGCTAGCTACTGTAGGCTCAGCAGCACAAGAATCTCTCCAGTGCCACTGGCGAGTGGCTCGAGCGCTTTACCGATCAGTGTTCCCGGCCGATGCATGCGAACGCCGCCGATCTCCACGGGTAACGATTTCATCGCAAAGCCTTCGCGGTTGCCGGTTACTAACAAGTCGCCGATCTGTATCGGGCCGTTAGTCGCGTCGACTTTCACGCGAACGCGGCCGGTAGTGGCGACGAGCACTTTGTTATCGCTCTTTTCGCCCAGCGTGATTCCCGGTTGCGCGGAGATCACGCCTGCGACTCGCGTGTCGTAACTGGTGTTTGAAGAAATGACGTGGTTTGAGGTGGTGGCGTCGAGGACGACGACTGTTCCGACTGAAATCTGCGTCGCCGCGGGAACCCACTCCGCTACGTCCTGATACTTGGCCGCGATGTTACCGTCGACAACAAAGTTTCCAGTGACTCGGCCATCGCCTGCTACGTGAAGCTTCGACGTTGGCGAACTGACTCCGATACCAACATTGCCGTCGTTGTAAACGATGCTTGAGCCCGAAGTGATCCACTGCGAAGTACCGCCGCCTGACGGCCACGTTGTGCGGCAATCACCGTTCATGCAGAGTCCGCCGGAAGCATTGATCGCGCCGCCCTGCACGTCGAGTCGAAAGCTGGGAGTCGTGGTGCCGATTCCGACGTTGCCGGCTGAGTTGATGCGCAGACGTTCGATACCGTTCGTGTGAAACGCCGTGGCGCCGTGGGTGAACGTCGCGGCGTTCTTGGAGAGTTGGCCCACTCTGAGAATGCCTCCAACAGCGCCGGTAGTGCCCGGCGTGTACTGCATTGCCAATGACCGATCGAAATCAACGGCGTGAGCCACGCTGAGATGAATCTCCGACTTGGTTGCATTACCGGAGCTCAGCCAAAGCGAATCGGAGTTTGAATAGCTGTAGAGCTGAAAGGGAGTTTGACCGGCAGCGGTTGATGACAACCTAATCGCTCCGCCATCTACGTGCAAGCGAGCGGTTGGGGCTGTGGTGCCGATGCCCAGACTGCCCGCTGGGTTGAGATTCATGAAGGCTGTGAAAGTGCTGCCATTGTGCGCGTACCAGACATGTTGTTGACCAGTGATCCGGTATAGACCGCCGGGAGCACCGTCAAATTGCCACGCCGCGCCGTTGAACCAGGTGTGACTGCTAAGATTGACGTTATCACCACCCGAACTCAGATTCGCATGGCCCACACGAAGCGCGCCGTTTGGATTTACATCGAGCGCCACTCCCGGTGTGCTCATACCGACTCCCACGTTGCCGGCGGCGTAAAAAATATTCGAACCCAAGGTGACCCATTGCGATCCACCACCGCCGCCGCCTCCACCCGCGGTTGTCTGCACCGTGCCGTCGGGAAATACAAATCCACCGCTGCTCGAACGAATAGGACCAGCGACGTCGAGCTTGAAAGCCGGCGTCATGGTGCCGATGCCCACATTGCCGGTTGAAGTGAAGCGTGCAGATTCAAACAACGCGCCATCCCTGCGTAAGCCGATGGCAAAGTCACCCGAAGTCAACGCAGGAGTGTTATTGGTCATAATGCTCGCCAGCCTCACGACACTCGACGGAACGTTACTCGTATCGAATGAACCAAGGTCTATCTCAAACGAGTTATTGGCGGTTGACGTGCTATTTATCAGACGAAACCTTGCGCCTTGCGTGGAAGTAGGTGAATAGGAGGTGGCCGCCGGGGTATACATTTCCAGCGGAGCAGCCGGATTATTTATACCGAATCCCACAAAACCATTAGCCGCAATGCGCATGCGTTCGACTCCGCCGGTTGAAAACATGAGCGGGTGCGCGGAGGTCGTGCTCAATTCCACACCGGGGATCGTCGGATGTCCGCGTAACCGGCCGCTACTGGAGCCGGTGCCGAACACCTCGACGTACTCGCCGTTCAGCACTTGAATAATGTCGAAGTTAACGCGTCCGCTCGGCGCGCTGCTCGGCGTGGTGTCGGTTGTCTCGCCGTCTCTTTGCTGCGCGAAAGTTTGCTGTGAGCAGCCGAACAGGATCATCACCGCGAGCGTAACCAGCATGCTCATTTGGGAAGGGTTGAAATAGCTTCGTCGCGCCTGGGTTTTCATCACGCACCTCTTTCTCGACTCACTCACTGAAGTGTTGGGACATCCTTAAAAACAATACGCGTCGAAATATTCCGAAAACTCTCAGGGAAAATCTGGCGGCTAATTAGTTCTGGAACTTTTACCGGTAAACGCGGTTTAATTGACCTGAGAAAAACTCATGAGTATCGACGTGCGTGGAGTTTGCGTTCTGCTGCAAGTCTTCGACATGCCGAGGTCTGTCCGCTTCTACCGTGACGTGCTTGGGTTTGAAGTGGTCCAGACTTCGCCGCGTGAGGGAGATCAGTTTGACTGGGGATTGCTGCGGCTGGGTGAGGCTCAAATAATGCTGAATACCGCGTACGAGCAGGATTCTCGTCCGTCGCGGCCAAACCCGTCTCGCGTGGCCGGGCATGACGACACGTGCCTTTACTTCGGTTGTCCCGACGTCGACGCCGCTTATCGGCATCTTCTGGCCCATGGTGTTGACGTTAAGGAACCGAAAGTTGCTCCTTACGGCATGAAGCAGTTGTACCTGCACGATCCGGATGGTTACGGGATCTGCTTCCAATGGCCGGCGGAGTGATTAACCTCATAGATTAACTATCTGACATGATCCTACACATACTCGGCATCGTCTCGACGATAGCCTTCATTCTCTTCTGCACCTTACTGCCGTTTCTTCCTGGCTCGTATGACAACCTGGCCATCGCGCTGTCCGAAATGGCGCATATGTTCGGCATCGTGGGATTGCTGCTTGTACCGGTGGGTCTGTTGTGGATCGGATTTGAGCGTTCGTCGCGGTTGGCACAAAAGCGGCACGCGTTTCCGCTGCTTGCGTTGATCGCGTCGACGCTGGTGTGGGCCAGTCTCGGTTTGGCGGCGATCGTACACAGTGGTTTGATGCTGGCTTTCGCGGTTGTGTTGATATGGGTGTTGGTATTGCGGAAAGCATGGGCCAGATTCAGGCAAGGAGGGTCGACTTCTTCTTCACTGGCTCGTGCGAGCGCGCTTCCCTTCTATCTCGTCGCGGTCCCGATCGCGGTCGCGCTATTACAGTGGGCCACGGTGGACCGCGCGGTAGAGATGAGCCGGAACAGGGCGATTGCTAACAGTGCGCCATTGATCGCGGCGATCGAGGAGTACCGCAACAAAAACGGCCGTTATCCAACATCACTGCTGGCGGAGTACCCCGACATCAGGCCGCAGGTCATGGGCATTCGCGAGTATCACTACGAGCCGCACGGCGCGGCCTACAATCTAGTCTTCGAGCAGTTTAATTATCGCTTCGGCACGCGCGAGTTTGTCGTCTACAACCCGCTTGACGAAAATGTCATGACCGCCCACGCCATCGACATCCTCGAAATGACGCCCGAACAACTCATCGTCGAGCGCACCCGCGGCCACTACTCCGGCCATGATCTACCACAGCCACACTGGAAATACTTTTGGTTTGATTAAGGAGAATACAAATGTTCCACGGCCGATCTCTATCTACTCGCTTTTTAATTCCCGCACTATTAGTTGTCGGCATAGGCGGCATCGCGGTTTTGGCGGCGCGCAACGGCAGTGATGATGTTCAAGCGCCGCAATCACCGGCGCGTGAATCTGTAAGTACAGGGCCAGCAAAAGCCGCATCGCGTTTCCGGAATCTTTCATTTCAACCTGAGGCCGCCAGGTTAGGGGTCAAATTGGGTCAGCGATTCGTCGGCTCGGATTCGGATGTGTCGGTGCTTGTAGGCGAAGTCGTAACAAACGAGACGCGAGTCCCAGTGCGGATTATTCGGCGTCAGGACAAACAGGGCGAATCGGTTGAGATTACAGCGAATGGGAAGTCTTTGGCCTGGACCGCGTCTCAAGGTTCGAAAGCCGGTTCGTTTAACGAATCCGATCGTTCATTGATCGAAAGAGTCGTATTCGACAGTGCAGACGCATTTGTATTGGCGCAACTGCGCGGCGCTAGTTACCAGGTTGTGGCCAGGAACGTTCGCGCCGACCTGGATGGCGCGGACAATTATGACGGGCCGTTATGGACCGTTGTGCGCGTGGGTTATTCAGGCGCTGACATCGAAATAAAACCCGAAACTCCTTTTCGTTTCTACTACCTCAACTCACGAACAGGATTACTCGACAAGGTGATTTCAGAAGTGCAGGGCGAAGAAGTGGTAGCCGCCCTCGATGGTTGGATCACTGAGGGTGGAGAGACGTTTCCTTCCGTTGTCCGATGGTCCACTGGTGACCGTCAAATCATGGAATTTAAAGTCAACACTTTTGTGCGTCCGAACGCCAAATAAGAAATCATCATGCGCCTCATCACTCCAAAACTCACTACTAAATATTTTCTTCTTTTAACGTTAGCAGTGATACATGCTGCATCACATGGTGTGGCCGCCCAGACAACTGCCGCGCGACCGGATCGCGGAATGATGCCCAATGCCTCTTACGCTATTACCGATATCGAGCAAATTAGCCTCCAGAACGGAAATCTGGGCCTCACTATCCCGCTTGCCAGTTTGCCGCCTATCGCGGGCGGAAAACTCTCATGGACCATCAATGCGCACTACAACAGCAAACTCTGGAACGTCAATCGCAACGAAATGATCGGCGATCGGTTTGACGGATCAGACGTCTACTATGTAGTCGACAGCCCGCAGCTCAGCGAACAAGGCAACTGGCGAATCACCGGACAATACGAATTAGAAATCCGCGACGCCAGCTCCGACTTCGCATATCAACTTCCGCCCGTCGACGATCAGCCTGACTACTCGCTGATGCTCAACAACAATTGGTACCGCGTCGTGTTGCGCATGCCCGACGGCGCAGAGCACGAGTTGCGTCCGATGGATTATTCGCCTTTCAACGGTGGTAAGGAATACCTGTTGGGTTATTACAGTGCGAGCCCCTTTACTCACGGCGCCATGAGGTACTACTCGTTCGACGGTAGTTATCTCTTTGCCACCATCACCGCCTGGAACAACTGGACCGTTTATCTGCCTGACGGCACGAAAGTGGTGCAAACAACCAATGGCATCCAACGCCTGCAAGATACGAACGGCAACAAGATTAAGATCTATACCGACGCCAACGGCACTCACTATCAGGATGAACAAACCGGCAGAGAGATTCGCTACAAGTTAGAAACTGCCACTCAAGGACGCGTTTATTACAAGACGGTGGATAACGTGGAAAAATATGTTGCCATCAACTTCGGTGAGACGAATGTTCAAGGCAAGATCTATCGCGTTAAGGATTGGATCCCGTTTCAGTTTAGCTTTCTGCCGTGCACACACTACCAGCAACTCAACACCGCCGTTCCCGTGGTTCGCGAGATTGTTTTGCCGCAAAGCGAACCCAGCGTGACGCGCAAGTTTACTTTTACTTACGACTCCGACAGCACTGAAACTGCCAGTACGCCCACGGTGCGGTTCAGTTGCAGCGGTTCCTCCTCGACCTATGTCAGGACGGCTTCAAAAGGATGGGGCTTTCTGAGCAGGATCGAGACTCCGTCGGGCGCGAAGATCGATTACAAATTTGACCTCAACTCCACCCATTCTCCTTTTGCTACTGATGACATAGCCAAGGTCTCAATAACCGAAAAGAAACTCGATCATGATGGAACCATCGACACCTGGACCTACCAGATTCTTGATGGCTCATCTCAGATAACCAACCCTGACGGCAGCACTATAGTCGAGCATAAGTTTCTTCAAGGGCCGGCGTTCGGTTCCGCGTTTGGAAAAAGCGGTTTTGCTTACAGGACGATCCGGCCGTTCTCCAAGATCGAAAGGCATTGGACCAACAAAGTATTCAGCGGTGCGAGCATCGCATCGCCGAACGGGAATGTCGATTTCAATAGCGTGATCGATTTCGAGTACACCACGCTTACAGACGCCGGCGGTAACAACCTCAAGATGTCGGCAAAAGCGTTTCAATATGACTTTAACGGCAACTTGACGCAGACCACCGAGTACGACTGGTTTGATCCGGCTTTAGTCTCGCGTGATTCTTCGGGTGTGCCGACGGGCATTCCCGCGGGCGCAACGGTGTTAAGAACGACAGCTAACACCTATCACAACGCAGCCACGAGTTCGACGTCGGGCAATGTCTATGCGAAGCGCAACTTAGCGACCGCCACGCCATTGATTCTTAATGCTTTGCAACAAACAACAACCGGGCCAGCCATTGCTCGTCTCAGTTACGATGGGCTGGCGTATGGCAGCGCACCGACGGTTGGAAACGTAACCAGTCAGAGCGTGTGGGATGATTTAGACAACAAATGGATCACGAGTTCGCAAACCTACGGTGCTTACGGAAACATTGCGACCAGGACGGACCCACGCAGCAAAGTTACCCAGTTTTACTACGACGACTCAACCCACGCACTTCCGAATCGAGTGGTTGTCGATCCGCAGAATGGCACCGGCACACAAACCACAACCACCGCTTTTGACTTCTCCACTGGCCTGGTCACGAGCCAGACCGACGCTAACGGCAATGTTTCGACAATCGATTACACGAATCAGTTGTTGTCGGCCGTAGATCCATTTGGCCGGGCGGGAATAACCTATGGTCCAACTGTCTCAGGACAGCGCCAAAGCGTGACTACGACCTATCTCGACAACGCGCGTCAGACAGTTGTGGCCACCGACTTGAATACTGAAACTGACAAACTGTTGAAGACGAGGACGAGTAGAGATCAGCTAGGCCGCGTCACGCTCACGGAGCAGACCGAAGATGGCGCCAACTACACCATTTCATCCGCGAAAGTCTATCAACAGCTCGGTAAGATCTCGTTCTCTTCAAATCCAGCGCGCAGTGGAGCAGCGACGACCGATGGTTGGACCAGAACCACGCTCGATACCGCCGGCCGGGTTGTTGAAGTAGCAACTTTCAGTGGCGCGGCACAGCCACCGTCCACAGGCACGAACGCGAATTGGACCGGCAGTGTCACAACCAGCTACGACGCACAGTTCACCACGGTGGCGGATCAGGCCGGTAAGCTTCGCCGTAGCATGGTTGACGCTCTCGGTAGGCTGGTGCGCGCCGATGAACCGGATGCCGGCAACAATCTCGGCACAACTGCCGCTCCGGTGCAGCCGACAACTTATAGCTATAGCATTCTCGGGAACCTCGTGACGGTAAGTCAGGGGGTCCAAACACGTAACTTCACGTACGATTCGCTATCGAGGCTCAGGACTGCGGCCAATCCGGAGAGTGGCACGGTTAATTATACCTACGATGACAACGGCAACATGATCACCAGACAAGATGCCCGTCCAGTTACGACGAACGTAACTTACGATGCGCTCAATCGCCCTACAGTCAAGACCTACAACGATGGTACTCCGCGCGTGAATTATTTCTACGACACACAGTCCTTACCGGCTGGCGCGCCCAGTTTTGATCGTGGATTTGCGACGGGAAGACTCGTCGCGATCACCTACGGTGGTGGCAGTAGTGGTACTTATCGCGGTTTCGATGCACGTGGATTGGTTGTGCGTCAGTACCAGCAAACTGACTCTGTGAACTATCTTGCCGAGGCCACTTACAGTTTGAGCGGTTCTATACAGACTCAGACGTACCCGTCGGTTCCGGGTGCCGGAGATCGTCGCACCATCACTTATACAGACGACAATGCAGGCAGACTTGCTTCGCTAAACACGCCGGCTACCACCTATGCACCGGCAGCGAGTGTTAGCACCATTACCTACACTGCTCCGGGCACGTTGAGTAGTCAGACCTATGGCAACACGCTGATCAATGCGGTCACTTACAACAGCCGTCTACAGGCGAATGGAATCAAGCTTGGTACCGCCGGCAGTCCGGCGTCCATAGTCTCAATCGCCTACAACTATGGCAGTACGACAAATAACGGAAACGTACAATCAATCACTTACAACGGTGGTGGGTTGAGCTATAGCCAGAGCTTTGGCTACGATTCGCTGAACAGGTTGACCACCGCAAACGAGAACAGTGGCGCGAACTGGTCCCAAACCAATGGCTACGATCGCTACGGCAATCGCTGGATCGATCTCGGCGGCGGGAGTCAGAGCCTGTATTTCACAGGCGGCAACAATCGAATCACCGGATCGAGCTACGACGAAGCGGGTAATTTACTCAACGACGGAACTCATAGTTATGCCTACGATGCGGAGAACAAGATCAGCAAAGTAGATGCCGTCAATGCCTACGTGTACGACGGTGAAGGACAACGTGTGCGGAAGCTCGTTGGTGAGAATCTACGCTTTGTTTACGGGATCGGCGGACAGTTGATCATGGAGTTCAACGGCTCAAGCGGAGCGTTAACGAAAGAATACGTTTACGGCGCGAGTGGTTTGCTCGCAACCATCGAACCGACGGCCGTTAATTCCCATGGCACACGTTACGCAACTGCGGACACTCTCGGCTCACCGCGTGTTGTGACAAATTCCGGCGCCGCTGTCGTGAGCCGTCACGACTACAAGCCCTTTGGCGAAGAGATCTCCGCCGGCACCGGCGGACGCACCACCGCCATGGGCTTCCCCGGCCCGTCGGATGGTCTGCGACAGAAGTTCACGTCGAAGGAGAGGGACAGCGAGACTGGTTTAGACTATTTTCTTGCCCGCTACTACGCCCATCCACAGGGGAGGTTCACAAGCGCAGACCCTTTAATGGCGAGCGGAAGAGCATCCATGCCGCAAACCTGGAATCGTTACTGCTATGTACTGAACAATCCGCTAAACCTCATTGATCCAACTGGACTCGAGGGCGAGGACCCAGCCGATCAAAAGAAGAAGGATCCTAAAGCGGAACCGGCGCCAACTCCACAGGCTGAATTACCGATAGTAAGTGTCAAAGCCACTGATCCAGGACCGCGAGCGAACGTGACATTGGCGGACGGAACCTATCTTACCGGTATGATGTCGGTGCTAACAATTACGATAACGGACCAGTCTGGCAAACCGATGGAGGGTCTAACAGTAGAAGAATCGAATAAAGTGATTGAAGCAGAGCCTGCACTTCCATTTAGGGAGAATAAGGGTTCGGTTACTACTGATAAGGATGGCCAATTTACCGATATAGTAACTGGTCGAGCGCAAAATACGTCTGAGAAGGTCTCCGGTGATGAAGCAACACGTATCGTACAGAATGGGATCGAGAACAGAACCAAAGTTGTTACTGATCAGACCTTAACGATCTCGGCCCCAGGTAAAGGTGTAATCGCAACGGCAGTTTATCGACGAACGATTACAAATCTTGACGAAAACGGAAACCGCCGTCCCGCTTTCAACTCTTCGGGGCGTCATATAAATAACTATAGCGTGAGCGTGTCGTCTGTTACGGTGTCGCCCCCCAAATCTCCTTGAGCACGTGCGGTGTTTTATTGATTTTGGGGATGGCTTGAGATCGCTTTATAAATAGCTTACCTAGGAGGGCGCATGAGACGAAAGTTCTTTTGTGTATTGCTAATTACGGTCCTGATTGGAATCTCGACACTCAATGGATATCGGACGCTTAGCAAGACCACACAAGACGATTTAATAATGAAGCGAGTGCACCTACAAGTGAACCAGGGCACACTACTCCAAGCATTGAGTACTCTCTCAGTTGATGAAAAGATTCCGATCGGTTTTGAACTCGCGCTCTCTCATAAGAATGAGTATCACTTGAACGTCAATGCCGACAACATCACACTTCAAGAGGTACTCGACAGAATTGCTGAACAGGAGCCGGCTTATAGATGGGAGGTGAGGGACGGTGTTATCAACATTATACCGACGAAATCGAGGGATGACTTTGTCGAAAAGCTGTTGAATACACCGATTCGTCGATTCAACCTGCCAAAAGTGCCTGGGAAGTTCCAAATCAGGGACAAAATTGTAGAACTGCCTGAGGTTGTGGATCTGCTTAAAGCAAACGGGGTCACTGCCTCACATTATGGGTACTTCTACCGCTCTCCCAACACTCACACGGATAGCAATCTCAGTCTGAGCATTTCTAATACTGACGTGCGCGGAATATTGAATAAAGTAATAAGAGAAAGCGAACACAAGATGTGGATAGTCTCCCGCAGTGGTGATGGCCTGAAGTCGCTCGATATTGGCTTTTAAGGTTTCCAGCGTAACACTTAGATGGTCGCTGCTCACTTGCTAGTCAATGTCGACAGCGGTGGCGTTCTTAGCCCGAAGACCTCAGGGTTTTCGCCGATGATGGCGGCGGCGAGGAAGCTTGGGACATAGCGTTGGGTTTCTTTGCGAAAATCTTCGTCGAGTGTTTCCCTGTTGGCATACAGCGTCCAGAAATTTCTCGCGTAGTTCTCCGTGCCGCGCAGTTGGCGCAGACTGTCGCGCACCCATTCAGCGCCGCGGTTGTAACTGAGCAGGACTAAAGTCACGCTTTGCGAATCCTCACCGAGTTCGGCCATGCGATCGGCGATGTAGTGAGCCGCGGCGGGCGTCATCTTCTCCGGATCGCACATCTCCGCACGAGAAACACCATAGATTTGCGCGGTCGACGGCAGGAATTGATATAGACCCTTTGCTCCGAACTGACTTTCAGAACAGGGCCGGTACGCTGATTCGATTACCGGTAAATAGATCCCAATAATCACTGGAACTTTGCGCGCCGCAAATGAACGGGCAATTAACGGGACGTACGCGGGCGCGCGTTCATAAACGGCAATCATGCTACCCGAGGGTTGATCTGGCGGACCTGTCATTCTCGCAGCGTAGTAATCGACATAAGTCTTGAGATAACGAACGGCACTGTCGTCAAGCTTCACCGGATGCTCGCCCATCATGGTCGAGATACGTTGTTCCTGCTCGGCAACGAATTGCAAACGTTCGGGTTCGCTCATTTGCGAGTAGAGTTTCACTGGCCGGGCTGGTGAAGTGTTCGTGGCAACAGGCTGATGCAACCTCATTGATCGTCTGTAAAGAAGAGTTCCGGCAATCGCGATTGCTAATAAGACGACTACAGCGGCAAGCGAGACGAAGCGTGGCGATAAGCGTGTAGTTAACCTCGAACCTCTCGATCGACTTTCAACCACGAGTTCGGATTTGCCGGCGTGCTGTTCGCGAGCAGTTTTCAAATCGGTAAGCAACTCGCTGACTGTGCGATAACGCCCTGCAACGTCTTTGCACAAACACCGGTCGACGATCGACTGCAACAGCGGCGCCGCTTGAACGTTGGCTACCTCAGACAATCGCGCTGGTTCGCGATCGAGGATCGCCACCATCGTGTCCATCCGCGTCGCGCCGTTGAACGGCAACCGCCCCGCCAGCATTTCATACAGCACAACACCGAGACTCCAGATGTCGGTACGCTCGTCAACTGATAGCCCACGCGCCTGCTCGGGCGACATGTAGTTGACGGTCCCCAGAACAAGACCCGTTTCAGTCTGTGTTTCGCGGGCCGTGGTGTTGTGCGAATCGTCCGGAATTTCCAACAGCTTGGCGATGCCGAAGTCGAGAATCTTGAGCAAGCCGTCCTGCCGGCGCATGATGTTTTCGGGTTTGATGTCGCGATGCACGATGCCCGCAGCGTGCGCGACAGCCAATGCTGACGCTACCTGATCGACACAGTCCAGTATCTCCGCGAGCGACAACCGCTGCTCTCTCATCAACTCGCCGATAGTCTTTCCGTCAATAAACTCGGTCGCGATGAAATAAACGCCGTCGCTTTCGCCGACTTCGTAAATCGTGAGTATGTTCGGGTGATTCAAAGCCGAAGCCGCGCGCGCTTCGCTTTGAAAACGGCGCAACCGCGCCGCATCGGAAGCGAAGTAAACGGGCAGCAGTTTCAGCGCCACCAGCCGGCTGAGTCTCGTGTCCTGGGCCAGGTAAACTTCGCCCATTCCTCCCGCGCCAAGACGTTCGATGATCCTGTATGGACCAATCGTGCGACCGGTGTCATCACCCAACAAGACATACGCATCGCGCGCGATCGCGGGTTGCTCGATGAAATCACCAGCTTCCTCGTAAGCGGCGATCAAAGTCGTGGCCTCGGTTATCAATTCTTCGTCACCGGCGCAAACGTCTTCAATGAACGAGACACGCTCGAACGGCGGACGATCGAGTGCGTCCTGCAACACAGTTTCAATCTCTTGCCATCGCTCGGCTTTCATTCTGTTTCCTTCAGACGCCGATAGAGCCACGCTTTCGCGGCGCGCCAATCACGCCGCACAGTCATCAGTGAAATGTTCAGAGCCTCCGCCGTTTCCTCGAGACTGAGCCCGCCGAAGTAACGAAGCTCCACCACCTGACTCTTGCGCTGATCGAGTTGCGCAAGTTCGTCAAGAGCTTCTTCCAAAGCAATCAGCTCAGCGGCTCGTTCCAGCGACATCGCCGCGGCCTCGTCTATCGAAACTTGTCGTGCATCGCCGCCGTGTTTTGCATAACGCCGGCGTCGCGCGTGATCGATCAAAATGTGCCGCATCACGCGCGCGGTGACCGCGAAGAAGTGCGAGCGGTTTTGCCAAACCACTTTCTGATCGGCCAAACGAAGATACGCTTCGTTCACCAGCGCGCTCGTTTGCAGCGTGTGACCGTCGCGTTCACGCTGGACGTAGCGGTGCGCGATCCGCCGCAGTTGGTCGTAAACCAGCGGCATCAAACGGTCGAGTGCTGCCTGATCTCCGTCACGCCATTCGACGAGCAAACCGGTCAGGTTTTCCGCGGTCAGCGTCTTCATTCGCGTCGAATTCTAGCATCAATGGAGGCGAAAGTTTTTTGTTCGCGCATGAACACTTTCGCCGTGTTTTCTCGCTTACCGGTGCACGATGAACACTTTCTTCGCTATAACTCGCTTAAGTTTGTGGAGGACACTAACGAATGAAAACTAAAGCAGCCCTTATATCGCTGGCGAGTGTTGTAGTGCTGGCATTGAATGCCCTGCACGTCAGCGGTCAGACCGTTCCACCGGGGAAACAATACGTAGACATGTCTCGCGCCGAACGGCTCGTGTTTGTCGGCGAACAAGCGCGGCGCATCGCGCGCGAGATGTCGGGAAACGAATACGAATTCACGGCAGACTTTGAGAAAGACATTCAGAAGGCTGTGACGCAATATGCGGAGCGTCTCGGCAAGAGCGATAAGGAACGTGGCGGCAAGTCTGACTTGCGTCCGACGCTGGAGCGCGGCCAGGCTCAGGCGCCGTCGCTGAACGCCGCCTTCAGGGCGCGCAATGTCTCACCGCTCATCGGCCTCTACATTCCGTTCATTGAATCCGAATACAAGAACCTCGACTCGCCCAGCCCGATGGGAGCGCTTGGCATGTATCAGTTTCTTCCTTCGACTGGCGAGCGCTATGGACTCTCAGTCGACGAACTCCTGGACGTCGGAAAATCCGCTGACGCCGCCGCTCGCTATATCACTGATAGCATGCAGATGTTCGCCAACGATCCTATGAAAGAAGCGCTCGCGATCCTGGCTTACAATCGCGGTGCAGACAAGACCGCTCGCGATTTGAAAGTGCTGCTCAACGAACAGAACAAACGATGCAGTATCTGCGCGTTGACAGCCGACCGCAGCAAACTCGACGAAACGTTTAAACGCGAGAGCGTCTTTTACGTGCCGCTCTTCTTCGCCGCCGCGATCATCGGTGAGAACCCGCAGGCGTTCGGCGTGCAGATGCAACCGCTCTCGACTTATTAACCCGGTTTGTGCTTTTTTGTGGTTGATGAAGAGCTATCGCAAAGAACTGTGGTTCAACGTGCCGGCGCGGCGTGCGTTCATCAACATCACGCCGCAGGTTGAGGAATGCCTGCGTGACAGTGGGGTCGTTGAGGGTTTGGCATTGGTAAATGCGATGCACATCACCGCCTCCGTTTTCATCAATGATGACGAAAGCGGTCTGCATCACGACTACGAAACCTGGCTCGAACAACTCGCCCCACACGAACCCATCAGCCAATACCACCACAACAGAACCGGCGAAGACAACGCCGATGCACACATCAAACGCCAGGTGATGGGCCGTGAAGTGGTCGTCGCAATCACCGGCGGAAAACTGGACTTCGGCCCCTGGGAACAGATCTTCTACGGCGAGTTCGACGGCGGCCGCCGGAAACGTGTGTTGGTGAAAATCATCGGTGAGTAATAACGCGCCGGAGTTATATAAAGTATCGCTCGATGTCCAAAGCGCTATGAAAGACGCCCAGGATATCGATGTTACCGTCCGGCTTTATTAAATAGGCAATTCGGTAGTGCTCGTACAGGAGAATACGAACGTCGCAGGTTTGCTCAGGCTCGTATCGATGCCCAAGACGCGGGTGAGTTCTAAGCAACTGCGTCTTTTCGTAAATCTGGGTGATAGTTTGCGCGGCGGCGTGAGGATTGTCGGCTGCAATGTAGTTGTAAATATCGCGCAGCCAGATCTCGGACTCACGAGTCCAATTTATTTCTGCCAAGTTCTTATATGACGTTCCATTTCTTCATTGCTGATCGTGTGTCCCTCCTCAGAGTCTTTAAGACCCCGTTGCACCATTAGATCAAACGCCAGCTCTCGGACGATATCATCATAAGAGCTGTCGTCTGGTTGGCGCTTTATGATTTCAGCGATGTGTTCTTTCGCTGTAGCCATGATTCCTCCATTCCTAGCGCATGATAGCTGAGCCCAGTTCGTGGCACAATGCGGATTATGAAAATTCGACAACTTGTTCCGATGGTGTCTGTCGCTGATGTGGAACGGTCGATGGAGTTCTATGGGCAGCTCGGGTTTGAGGTGGGGAATACGTTCACGCCAGAACGGGCTACGGGACCGACGTGGGCGTGGTTATATTCTGATCGCGC
Source organism: Pyrinomonadaceae bacterium (assembly GCA_035279345.1). Taxonomy (GTDB): domain Bacteria; phylum Acidobacteriota; class Blastocatellia; order Pyrinomonadales; family Pyrinomonadaceae; genus PSRF01. The sequence continues at coordinate 19,230 of DATEHX010000217.1, forward strand.
GCAATTGATGCTGACTGCTGCTGAGGAACCAGTCGTCGCTGACCAACAACGCGTGCTCTTCTATATATACACGGACGATGCCGCAGCAGCGCGTGCGTCAGTGGCTGAAGCGGGTCTCAACCCGGGTCCGATCACGACGCCGTTCTACGCTCCGCACGGAGAGTTTCAACTCATCGATCCTGACGGATACGTCGTGATGGTCACACACACCTAAACGACAGCGCTCATTCGCTCGGAAGTTCAGCTTCCCACAGGCCCGGATAGACCGTCGGAAATCCCACATCATCGACAGTGAGGTCAGCGACAAACTCTCCATCGCGACTCGAATAGCGATAAGTAGTCTCATCCAGTCTCGTATAAACCTGCGGAAATGGTTCGAGTTTGAAACTCGGAAACCTCAACCACGCAGCCTTAACTTCCGCCGACTGCCCAACTTCGAGATTGAGACGCCGAATCGGTAACAAATTTGTCGACGGACTGAAGTTCAGATCCAAATCAACGCACCCGTCGACCTGCGTCTGAGGCGCTCCATTCATCTTCCACTGATGCTGCTCGTCAACCGAGAGCTCAATATTCACAAGGTTGTTTCCAACCCAACCCGAAACCATTCCGCTCAGCGTGTTCCAACCCGAATCGCACGTTATTAAATAGGACAGCCGGCACGCGCGGCCTTCATGAGAAAAAACGGCCGTCCCCTCCAGACGCCATTCACCTTCCAGTCCGTACAAGCGGCACGCTTCGTGACCGCGCAAATCAAGGCCCCGCCACAAGATTGTTCGTATGATCATTTCGGCGGATCGTACGCCAGCGCACCGATTTGACCAACATTTATTGTTAGGCTACACAGACTTCCCCTGAGACATCATAGTTCCTCCAACAGGTTCGCAGACGGCGGTTCGCGGTCTGTCGGGCACGCTTATTGTCTAAACGAGGGACTATATGAAGAGAAAAAGATCGCTACTGACATCACTAACGTTGGCTACGCTGCTAGTTCTTGGAAGCACAGTTTTTTATCCACGCACCAATGCTTCCGCACAGGATGCTTACGCCGGACGCACTATCACCGGAAGTGTCTACTTTATCGGCGGCCGCAGACCCGGCCGCACGTTGCCGTTCAGACTGATCGTCAAGCGAGTCTCAAACCCGGACGAGGTTCAGCAACTCAACGCGGCACTGCAATCCGGCGGACAGGACGGACTCATGAAAGTACTGTCGCGCATGGACGCCGGACGCATCGAGGTCGGTAGCGGTGTGGGTGTACCGGCAAATGTAATTCTCAGTACGACAGACAACGACGGCCGGACAAAGCTAGTGGTTCTCTATCAACGTGATTTAGGGTTTGGCGAACTGCGGTATGGAACGCGCAGGAGTGACTACAGGTTTGGCTACGCGGAGTTGTACCTGGGCCGCGGAGCGAATGAAGGCATGTTGATACCGGCGGCGCGCGTACGTTTGCGCGACGGTAACACGTGGGAGGTTGAAGACTTCGGAACTTTTCCCGCAAGACTGATGGGCTTACAGGTGCGCGGTGGTGGGCGCAGCACTGTGGGTTAGCAGTCTTGAACAAACAAGGAGGGGCATGAAATGAATAATCGACAGTTAATTAAGACTGCACACGTTTGGGCTCTAACCGCGCTGCTCGCGCTCGGAGTTTGGGCCATTGCCGGCAAGGCTGGAATCAACACACAGAATCAAAACCAGAATAGCAATGGCAACAGCAACACCGGTGGCGCCACGGGCACGCAAGCGGGCATGAACCAGCAGGACCACAAATTCATTATGGACGCGGCAATGGGCGGCATGATGGAAGTCGAACTCGGCCGCGTAGCCGCGCAAAAGGGCACGAGCGAAGCGGTGAAGCAATTCGGTCAGCGGATGGTGGACGATCATTCGAAAGCAAACGAGGAGCTGATGTCATTGGCTTCGAGCAAAGGAATGACGTTGCCAACGGCTCTCGACGACAAACATCAGAAGGATGTGGCGAAGCTTTCCGCTATGTCAGGCGCGGAGTTCGATCGCGCGTACTCGAAGATGATGTTGAAGGATCACGAGAAAGATGTGAAAGAGTTCGAACGCCAGAGCACAAAATCCGGCGATCCCGAGCTTCGAGCGTTTGTGACTAAAATTCTGCCTACGCTCCAGGAACATCTTCAGATGGTGAGAACGTTACCGGGTAACGAAAGCAGTGGTAACAGCAACAATAATAGCGGCGGATCGAAAAACAGCAACAACAACGGCAATTCGAACCGGCCGTAGTTTGGAGTGCCGTCCCAACAACCGGCGCACGCGAAAGCCCGAGTGTTCGCGTGCGCCGGTTATTTCGAAAAGCTTCGCGTCAAAAGTCGTTTCATTCACACCGGGCTTCAGCCCGGTGCTGGAGCTGAGGCTACAGCAGAAACCGTTTCAACGGTTTCTCAACCACGTGACTGTTTTCCACCGGGCTGAAGTCCGGTGTGAATGAGAAGGGTTTTTGAGGCATCAAAGCCATTTCGATACTAGGCCGCGGCTGCGCGCGGCGAGACAGCATCAGCGGCCTCTGTGATGATGTCCACAACAACTTCCGGGTTCGATACGAAAGGAACGTGACTACTCTTTACTTCGCGAGTCGTTGCGTTCATTCGTTTTGCAAACATACGCTCCAGGTCTGGATTGATTGCCTGATCCTCACTCGCTACCAGGTACCAACTCGGAATGTTCTTCCAAGCCGGCGCGTCGAATTTCTGTCCGAACGTCGCCGAGTTGACCGGCTTCTGCGCCGAAGAGAGGATGCTCAAATCACGTTCTGAAACATCCGCCGCAAACACTTCCGCAAACTTCTTTTTGTCGATGTAAAGAAAACCCGCCGCGTCCGGCACGAGAGCGGCGCCGATCTTCGAAGGATACTGCGTCAGCAGCGATTGCAAGTTGTCGCCTGCGTCGGGGCCAAACGCTGCGATGTAAACGAGCGCCTTGACGTTTGGGCGATCGACAGCAGCGGTTGTAATCACCGCGCCGCCATAAGAATGTCCGACCAGCACTACCGGATCGGACTGCGCGTCGATCACGCGTTGCGTGGTGGCGACGTCATCTGAAAATGAAGTAAGTGGATTCTGAACCGCGGTCACATCGAAACCGCGTTGAGTAAGAAGATGAATAACATCTCCCCACCCTGAGCCATCGGCAAAAGCGCCGTGAACTAGAACGATTTTCGTATTTTTCATCAAAAGTCTCCTTGGACAGGTAAGTCGTGTGATTGTCAGTCAGGCGAGTGACATTGGCATCACACGATTGAAGTCTTTTGGAGTAACTCGATTGTTGAAGTCAGTGATAACACTAAGGTGTTAC
>DATEHX010000218.1:0-25675 GCA_035279345.1 Pyrinomonadaceae bacterium
GTTGTTTGGAGCCGCCCAGATGGAGGCGCAATTCAGGAACTCTGGCATTCAGATGCCGTTCTCGGGCACTCTGCTGCTAGTGTTCGGTGCTTTCATAGGCGCGCTCTGCCTGCTTGTGCTGGCGACTCTGGGCGGACTTCTGTCGATACCGATCTTCGAAAAGCGCAAAGGAGACGTTCCGCCGCCTCCGCCACCAGTTCCCGGAGGACCAGGCTACGCCGCGTAATTTAAAGCGTTATCGTCTATCGCGAAATCTTTCAAACTTGTATTCAGGAGAAACTGAATGTCTCAAGATTGGACTCCCCCGCCCGCGTCGGGCACATCCAGCAACGTTCCCAACTATCTCGTCTTAGCGATCATCTCGCTGTTCTGTTGTTTGCCGGGCGGCGTTATCGCAATCATCTTCGCGGCTCAAGTCAACGGTAAGGTTGCGGCCGGCGACACTGCGGGAGCTTTGGACGCCTCGAAAAAGGCAAAGATGTTTGCCTACATCTCGATTGGTCTCGGCCTCGCGGGGATACTCTGCTACGTGTTGTTACTGCTCCTTGGCATAGGTATGGGAGTGGCCGGCTCCGCGAGCAGCTATTGATTATCCATTACCTCAAACTAAAGTGGAGACCGGAAAGAGATGAGCAGATACTGCACAAAGTGCGGCGCGGTCAATGATGACTTAGCGCAGTACTGTAATAACTGCCAGGCACCGTTAACTCCGGTGAGCAGCGGCTATCAACCAATGCAGTCCGTCAATCAGGGCGCGATGACTGATTGGAAAGCGATGGGCGGTGACAAGAAGATTCTGGCCGGAATTCTCGCCATCGTCGTAGGAGCCCTGGGGGTGCATAAGTTCGTTCTGGGCTACACGACTGAAGGCGTCATCATGCTGCTGGTCAGCGTGTTGAGCTGCGGCATGCTGGCGGTTATTCCGAGCATCATCGGTATTGTCGAGGGCATCATGTATCTCACGAAGTCGGACGAAGAGTTTGTGAGAACTTACATCCAGAGCAAGAAGGGCTGGTTCTAAGATCGCGTCGGCCTCACTTATTTCGACGGCCCTGTTGTAGCTAATTAAGTCATGCCGACTGAGTTCATGTACCGGCGATCGACTGTGATCGGAATTTGGTTACTGCTGATCGCCGGTGCGGCTTATCTATTTGTTTTCGAACCGGGAAAAACCGGTTTCTTTCCCCCGTGTCCATTTCGGTTTTTCACCGGACTTACGTGTCCCGGTTGCGGAACGACGCGCGCGCTTCATCTGCTTGTTCACGGTCATTTCGCGGCGGCGTTCATGTTGAATCCGCTGTTGTTGTTTGCGCTGCCGTTTTTGCTTTACGCATTCTTGCGCTATAGCGCCTTCACGCTGCGTGGCCGCATGCCACCGCGAAACGCGCTTCCCGCTCCTTACATTTATGTAATCTTCTTTGTCGTCCTGGGCTTTTGGATCTTTCGCAACACGCCGTTTTATCCCTTCGTTTCGTAGAGGCCGCAACTATGCGCATATTAATCCTTCTTTTGATCGTTGCTTTGATCCCTGTTTCCTTCGGCCGTGCGCAACACGCCTCGCCGAACACGGCGATCCCCAAACGTCCAGTCCATACGTTCTCAATCGTCTGCCGCGATCCGGCAACCGGCGAACTCGGCGTCGCCGTTCAATCCCACTGGTTCTCGGTCGGCTCGATCGTCGCATGGGCTGAAGCCGGCGTCGGCGCGATCGCAACACAGTCGTTCGTCGATCCGAGCTACGGCAAAAACGGTCTCGACTTGATGCGCGGAGGCAAAAGCGCGCCCGACACACTCAAAGAACTGCTGGCCAAAGATGAAGGCCGCGAAGTGCGCCAAGTCGCTATGATCGATGCGCAAGGACGCGTCGACGCCTGGACCGGAAAAAACGACATCCAAGCAGCGGGACACATCGTCGGTAAAGACTTCTCCGTGCAGGCCAACCTGATGCTCAACGACAAAATCTGGCCCGCAATGGCGCGCGCTTTCGAAAACACGCGCGGCGATCTCGCCGAACGTATGCTCGCCGCACTCGACGCGGCACAAGCCGCCGGCGGCGACATCCGCGGTCGACAATCAGCCGCGTTGATCGTTGTCACTGGAAAACCGACCGGTCAGGCGTGGAAAGATCGCACGTTTGATCTGCGCATCGACGACAGTCCGGAACCATTAAAAGAACTCCGCCGTCTCGTGCGTTTACAACGCGCCTACAACCACATGAACGCAGGCGACCTCGCCGTTGAAAAGAAGGACAACGAAGGCGCCCTGCGTGAGTATTCCGCGGCCGAAAAGCTGGTGCCGGACAACGCCGAAATGATTTACTGGCATGCGGTTGCTCTCGTGAACATGGGACGTGTTGACGAATCGTTGCCGCTGTTTCGCAAGGTGTTTGCGATGGACCGTAACTGGATCACGCTGACGCCGCGGCTACCCAAATCCGGCCTGCTCCCGGACGATCCCAAGCTCATCGATCGCATCGTTTCCGTGGGAAACATGCAACCAAGAAGACGTTGACTTGTTTACCTTGACGCCTGCCAAGTTGTCGCTTATAAAGAGGTCACTGATTCGCCCCGTACCCTCATCGCCCTAACGTTTTCCGAGCTGAGGTTAGATTAGGATGCGCAGTCTTACCCCCGGACAGTGGTATCTTCGTTTCACCTGCGAGCAGTGTGAGGCAAAGCAGATACTGTTTGCGGATCTTTCACGTGGCGAAGCCCGAATTCGCGCGACGTACGTCGTGGAATGCTCCATTTGTCTACACAAGGGCGCCTACGACGGCGACGACATCGAGCGTTATCAACATCCGCACGACCAGGAACCTACAACTTCATCGCCGTAAGATTCGTTCCAACACCAGGCTTAAACCCATGATGAAGTAGAAGACCGTGACAACTTCGGAGTCGCCCCAGTTGTAGTGGACCAGGCCGCTAACGAAGAACCCGGTGAGTCCACCGAACGCGCCGAGTGCAATGCCGCGAGCTTCAGGCAAATCAACCGAAGCGCGAATGATCCCGATCAGCATTCGCGCATACACTGCCATCAACAACAGCCAAACAATTAACGCGGGCACGCCCCGCTCGAGCGCGATTTGCAACAGGTTCGAGTGCATGTGACCGATCGGCTGGCGGCCGTTATCAAACAAACCCCACTCCTGCCAGTGGCCCTTGATCGAATCCATGCCCACGCCAAACAACAGGTGCCGCGGCTTGCTGACGAGCAGTTGAAATCCTTCGCGCCAAACCATCTCGCGCCAGCTCGTCGACTGGTCCTGCGTATCGATCAATCCGACGTTGCGCTTCTGCTGTAAAAGAATTAGACCACCGAGAACCAGCGGTATCGCACACGCGCCCGCGATCAGCAGCGTGCGCCGCGACACGCTCATCAACAACATCACCGCCACCGAAACCGCGAACCCGATCCACGACGCGCGCGTCACCGTCATGACGAGCGCAAACACAAGCCCCGCAACCGCCGTCAACAGTAACAATCCCAACAAACTCTTCTTTCGCGGCAATGCGAGCAACACTCCCAACGCTAAAGACGCAATGAGTTGCAACACTTCCGCGTACGTTACCCAGTGCCCGTAAAAACCCGTCGCGCGCCAATCACGCCCGCGGCTCCAACTTCCAATGCCCAACTGCTCCAGCGCACTACTTCCCTGCAACAACTTCCCACGCGGCACTTCCAATTCCGGCATCCACTCAACTCGATAGATTTTTACTTTCGCTGATCCCGATCCCTGCGCCAGCGCCGCTGCCAACTCATCCGGATTCCCAATCGGATTGCCATCCACCTCCCAGACGGTGTCGCCATCAACAATCGGCGTAGGCTTTTTAACGATCCTCGTGTGAAATACCGCCTTCGCCAACGGACTCTCAGCACTCACGCCCTGCACCTTCACCCCGCGCCCGGCAATCAACTGCCCCGCGGTCCAAAACACATTCAACATGCACGAGCCGATCAACGTCAGTGCCAGCATGTGCACCAGTCGCAACGAACGAACGTTCTGCGCCACCAAATAAACGATCGTAAAAAGACTCGCCGCGCGCATCTTCCCGATCGACATGATCGGGTTGTAAGAAAACACTCCTGATACGCCGCTCAGCACAAAAAACCCAAGCAACAAGTAATCAACCGGAGAGCGAAAGAGAGCGGGACGCGGGTGGAACGCAAACCGCAACAGCCAGAAAAATAATCCGAGCATCCAGGCGGTTTGCGTCGCGGCGATTGAATGAGGCGCAAACACCGCAATAAGAAAGATGCAGCCGATGATGGCGCGTTCGCACCATCCAGCCAATCCCTGATTCGAATTCTGCATCGCCTGCATTAGAATGTTCGTGGTCTACTATATTCCATTCAGGTTAATTGCATGCGGCGAATCATTGTTGCGTTGTTATTTTGTACACTTGCGAGTCCGGTCTGGTCCCAGTCTGCCTCACCCGCCGATGAAGTGAAAGCCATTCAGGAAGACGCGCGCGTGAAAGCGGCGTTCGAACATATCGACAAAGATCGCGAAGAAATTCTGCGCGAGTGGATCGCTATCACCGAGATCAACGCGCCCTCCAAACAGGAACAGGAGCGTGCGAAGTTTCTCGAAAGCATCTTGCGCAAACACAAACTTGACATTCGTTACGACAGTGCCGGCAATCTTATCGCCACGCGCAAGGGTACTGCCGGAAAGCCCGTCACGGTCTTCGACGCGCACATGGACACCGTCTTTCAACCGGGGTTGAAGATCAAAGCCACCGTTCGCGACGGCCGCGTCTATGCGCCCGGCGTCGGCGACGACACGCGCAACATCGAAGCACTGCTTGCCACCATTCGCGCGCTCGACGCCGCGAATATCAAGACCAAAGGCGATCTCGTCTTTCTTTTCACCACCGACGAAGAAGCCGGCATGACCGGCGCCAAACAATACACCAAAGATAATAAAGGCAAGGTCGATTATTACGTCGCGCTCGACGGCGGTTACGAGGGTTTCACCTACGCCGGAATCGGCATCAACTGGTATCGGCATCATTTCATTGGGCCAGGCGGACACACGCGTTCGCGTACGCCGCCTTATTCGGCGTCGCTGCCCTTGGCACGTGCGATCTCACGGATTTACGAGTTGAAAGTTCCTTCGAATCCGTCGTCAAACCTGAACATCGGCATGTTGGGTGGTTCGGAAGTCGTGAACGCAAAAGCTTCTGATGCGTGGTTCACAGTCGACCTGCGTTCGACGAATAATGAAGTCATCGCCGATCTCGAGAAACAGATCGCCGCGATTCTTGATGAAGAAGCAAAGCGCGCGGGCGTGACTGTGAAAACCGACATAATTTCGGCGTCGCCGGCAGCGGTGTTACCGGGCAATCGCGAGTCGCGCCTGGTGGTGCTCGCGGAAGCGGTTCATCGCGCGATGGGGTTTAATCCGCCGATCGGAAATGCGGGTTCAAACAACTCCAGCGCCGCGCTGTTGCAAGGCATCACTTCGATTTCAACCGGCGCTGGTCCATGCAACGATTCACACGCGTTGACGGAAAACTGCGAGATCGAGCCGCTCTATAAAGGCACTAAAAAGATTTTGTTGTTGGCGATTGTGCTGGCGGGCCTCAGTGAATAGCTAGCGTCAGTAACCTTCCCTGCCGATCATCACAAACCCGGTGCGCAGGATGATCTTGAGATCCAACAACAGCGACCAGTTCTCGATGTAAAAAAGATCCAACCGCACCATCTCTTCAAACGGCAGACGATTCCTGCCCGAGACCTGCCATAGTCCCGTCAGTCCGGGTTTCATGTCGAGACGTTTGCGATGCCATAGTTCGTAAGCTTCCACTTCGTAAGGAATCGGCGGACGTGGACCAACCACACTCATGTCGCCCATCAACACGTTCAGCAATTGCGGAACTTCGTCGAGACTCGTACGCCGCAAGAGTTTTCCCACCCGCGTGATACGCGGATCGGCGAAGAGTTTGTAAGTCGGTTTTTTTGCATCGCCGAGATTGGCTTCCGCGCGTCCTGCTATAAACGCGCGTTGATATTCACGATGCAGTTCGGGATCGGCATCGGCGATCATCGTGCGAAACTTGTAAAGCAGAAACAGCCGCCCATCCATGCCGACGCGTTCCTGCGTGTAGAACACCGGCCCTTTTGAGTCGAGCTTGATCAGCAACGCCAGCAACAGCCACAACGGAAACAGCAGCACGATCGCGAGCGCCGCGCACACGATGTCGAAAGTTCGCTTCAGTATTCGCGCGCCACTCGAGAGCGGTTCGCGAAACAAACGGATCATCGGCAGCACGCCGATCTGATCGATCTCCGTCTTGCGCGGCAGGCAATTAAACAAACTCGGCGCGATGCGAAACTCAACACCGCGACGCCGCCCGCAACGCATCATCACTTCAAACAACGCGTCGCCGCTCACTTGCGGATCGGCAATGATCACTTCGTTCGCGCCCGAATCGCGAATCGCATCCGGCAAGCTTTCGAGCGTCGCGATCACCGGCACGCCTTCGTAGTTGCCGGCCTGATGAGCCTCCGGCGTTTGCGTGTCAACCACTCCGATAACGCGATAGCCAAGCGCCGGCCGTTCGCGCATCTCGCGAATGAACAACGCCGCTTCCGGACCGCGTCCGACAACCAGCGTCGGGATCAAATTGATCTGTCGTTGCCGTGCAAGCGTCTGGGCCGAACGCGTGACAAACCTGATCGCGCCAACGCTGACGAGCACGAGAAAGAAGTCGACAACAAAAACCCCGCGCGCGTACGAGAATGCACGGAACTCAAAACCACCGCGATACAGAAACGCCGCCGCGACAATCAACAGCGAGCCCGTAGCCGTTGCTTTGAAAAGCCGAATACCATCGTCGACAAACGAAAACTCACCACGCAGTCGATAGAGATCGTTGTAACGAAAACACAGCAACCTGATGCCGATCACAAACAACAACAGCGCAGCGTACGGCGCAAAGCGATCACTCCACGCGAACAAACCGCCTTCCGCAAACGCCGAAACACCTTCTCGAAAATAAAACGCGAGCATGAAAGAGCCAGCCACAGCCAGCGCATCTGTCACCACCAGCAACGCCTTCACCGTCGGAATGATCCACTTCGGCGCGCGGCCGGGCACACGAACAGCACTCGCGTCGGTCAACGGTTGTTGTTTACGTTGTGCTCGCATCGTGGCTTCTATTCGAGAATCAGGCGCACGACTTCATCGATTACTGCGCTAGCTCGTCGCGGTTTTGATGAAGACTTCCTTTGTACTTGTAACTTGCGCAAGTCTTCAGGACCTGCGATTCGTTGCAACCGGCCTTCCTTCACGAGCTCTTGATCGACCGCGGCCCACGGCCCAGCGTAAATACTCGCGACCGGCACACCAAGCGCCGCAGCTTCGCGATTGATCGTTCCACCGGCACTGATCACGAGATCACTCGCGTCGATCAGATTCGCGCCGTCCAACGGCTTAGGAGGCACGATCAATCGATCGTTCGCTTGCGCCGCGTACATCGAGCGCTGCGTCTCGTTGCGCGGCAGCAGGACCACCTGCAAGTTATCTTTTCCCAACAACAGCGCCAACGCCTCGTCAAACAGCTTGTTCTGAAAGCGGTGATACAAGGCATCGTGCGCGGGGGGACGCATCAGGACCAGCACATTATCCGGGCGAACGCCGAGTTCGCACAACTCCTTCGCGAACGCCGGGTCGGGCTGGAAATCGGCGAGATAAACATCTTCCTTCGTTCCGTGATAGCGGCGCACCTTCCCCACGCTCGCGCCGTAGCGTCGCAAACGCCGCGCGGGAAAACTCGCCGGAACGATGATTCGCGACGTCAAACGAAACGCGAGATGATTCGCAGGCTGGTATTCATAATCCATCAACGTGACGCGGCGAATCCGCAACGCACGCGCCGCGAGGATTTGTGAATAGGAGTTATGGCTGATGGCGAGATCGAAATTGCGTTTGCGCGCCCAGGTGGCGAGCGACCACGCGCGGCTCATGAGGTTACCGGCTTTCGCCGACATTTGCCTTCCGCCATGCGCGCCGACTACTTGCGCGTTGAAACCCGCGGCGTTCGCGAGCGGAACGGTTTCGGCAAACGCACGCGCGGTCGTTTCGATCTCATGACCGCGTTCGACGAACCTCGCCGCCAGCGCCTTGAAAAACGGAACGTGCGGTGAGTTTGCGAGATCGATCCAAAGACGCATCGCTAATAGGTTAGCCACAAAGAGGCACCAAAACGTTCTTGTGCTTCTTGTGGCTAAAGACTTAGTTCGATCAGTCGCCCGCGATCGCGCAGCGACATTTCGGCGGCCTCGATCATGCTCACCATGCGCAGACCCGCGGCGCCGTCGGTATCCGGCTGACGATTGTTTTCAATGCAATCGACAAAGTGCAGCGCTTCAGTTTGCAAGGCTTCAGTGTTATCAAGCCGCGGCGCCCACATGTCGCCCGAACGATAGCTTACGAGCAGCTTGTAAACGTCTTCCTGTCGCGGCGTGACGTTGATTCCTTTGTCGTAGACCTTCAGCTTTTCGCTCGGTTCGAGATCGTCGTAAAGGATCATTTTTTCGCTGCCGCCGATCAGCGTGTGACGCACTTTCACCGGCGTCAACCAGTTGACGTGTACGTGCGCGATCTGCGCGCCGGAAAAGAAAAGCGTGATGTAAGCGACGTTTTCCGGTTGGCCGGGAATGTGACTGATGCCTGTCGCCGAAACAGCCACCGGCTTTGCAGGAAGAACGTAATCCATGATCGACAGATCGTGAATCGCGAGATCCCAGATAACGCTCACGTCGTGTTGAAAGAGACCGAGATTCACGCGCACCGCATCGTAGTAATAAATCTCGCCGAGTTGGCCTGATGCGATCAGTTCGCGAATCTGTCGCACCGCGTCCGTGTAGACAAACGTGTGGTCCACCAGCAGCACCAGCTTGCGCGCGGCCGCTTCGTCGATTAATTGACGTGCGTGATCGGATCTGGTGGCGAGGGGTTTCTCAACCAGCACGTGCTTGCCGGCGCGCAACGCCTCAAGCGCAAGTTCAAAATGCGACGACACGGGCGTCGCGATCACCACCGCGTCGATTTGTGGATCGTTGATAAGGTCGGTTGAGTTGCTGCACGTCTTGATGCCCGGATAGAGCTTCCGCAAAGGAGCGATGCGTTCCTCGCGCAGATCGCAAACGCGCGTCACTGCCGAATCCGGCGCGGCCATAAAATTTCGCACCAGGTTCGGTCCCCAATACCCATAGCCGATAACACCAACTTTGATCATGTCGTTTGTTTGCGAACGTCTCCAATCACGCGCGCCGGGACACCCGCGACGATCGCGAAGTCAGGCACGTCTTTCGTCACCACCGCGCCCGCGCCGACCAACGCGCCAGCACCGATCGTCACACCTGCGATGATCGTTGCGTTGCTGCCGATGCTCGCTCGTTTCTTAACTCTGGTTTTAATCACTTCCCAATCTGCTTCCGTTTGTAACGAACCATCACGATTGACCGCGCTCGGATACACGTCGTTTGTAAACATCACCCCATGCCCGATAAAGCACTCATCCTCGATCTCCACACCTTCACAAATGAAGGTGTGCGACGATATTTTGCAACGCGCACCGATCATCACGTTTTTCTGCACTTCGACAAACGCGCCGATCTTACTTTCGTCCCCGATCGAACAGCCGTAGAGATTAACCAGGTCGGGCTGAAAAATTCGGACCTGCCGTCCGAGTATTACATCTGTTGCGATTGGCATTTAGTTGGGCATGTCCTCGAGCAAACGCGCTAGAGCATACAGCATCCACGCCTGTGTCCAACGCATGTACGGCTTGCGCACGGTGTAAAAACGACGGCGTTGATAGTAGAAGAAGCCTCGCGGGTCGCGCAGGTTGTTAATGGTCCACGTAGCGATCTGATGGGCCAGCGTCGATGAATTTTCGTCCAGGTCAAGACACTCAAGGAGAGTCACGATCGCGCTGGCTGCGGCGTGCGCATCCACCGGATAAAAGTCGTCATGGTAGTATTTCGGCCAGCCGTCCGCAAGAAAGAACGTCCGCTTCCAGTATTGATATCCCTGCTTCAAAGCGTGCTCGAATTCCGCGCTTAGCGAGCACGTCGAGATTATACGTTTGAGTGAAAACAGGATGTAAGCAGTGTGGAAGTTGTCGATCCACGATTGGTTTGGATCGGTGCCGTAAGTCCACGAGCCGTCGGGTTGTTGATGTTGAATGACGTAACGGGCGGCGCGTTCTGCTTCGGCGCACAAGGCTGCGTCATCGGTTAGTGTGCCAACTTCCGCCAGCACTTCCGCAGCGAGAAGACTCGCATTGAAGATGCGCGTGTCTGTGTTGGGTGCGTAACTGAAACAGAGTGCGGTGTCGGTATCAACGGTGCGTGGCAGATCGTGAAGGATGAAGTCGCAAACGCTGCGTGCGGTGTTGAGATATTCATCATCGTTGAACTCACGCGCTGCCTCGATGAACGCACGGGCAGCGAATGCAGTTGGAACGACGGTCGGCGTGCCGCGCGGCGCAAAGAAGTTGCGGCTTTGCCAATCGAAGTTGTAGCCCCACGCGGCGCCGCTCGTGCCTTCGGTTTTCATCGACAGCAACATCGCGAGCAGATTTCTTGTTTGTGATTCTGCTTCTTCAGATCTCAAACGCCGATAAGTTGCTAGTTGGGCCAACGCAAAAAGCGCGATGCCTTTCGCGTTGCGTTCCGCAGGCACACGCGCTAGCGGACGCAGATCGGCAGGCGATCTTTTTACAAGTTGGGTCCAAAGAAGACGTGCGTTGCGGGAGTTAGAAAAAGGTGTCGCTTGAAACAGCCGGCTGTTTAGCGCGTCGAAGGGATCGTGTCCGGCGAAGTCATGCTCTCTGCACCACGCGAGGAGTTGATCATAAACGGTTTGCACAGTCTGCGTAAATCTGTGGATGGCTCTTAACGACTCCCAACCGATGTTTCGATCCGCCGCGGTGTTTCGACAAAGCTCTCGTGCCAGAGCTCAAACATCAGCAACGTCCAGAGCAATTTGCGATGATTGGCAACGCCGCGTTCGTGTTCATCCTGCAACTGCGCGACGTAATCAGCATTGAACACACCCGCACGCCGTACGCGCTCCGGCGACAGCAGATCGCGCGCGAGTGGACGTAATTTCTCCTTCAACCACTCCGCTACCGGCACGCCAAAACCTTTCTTCCCACGCCGCGTCACAAAACCCGGCAACATGTCGTGCACGGCCTTCTTCAAAATGTACTTCGTCTTCATCCCGTGCAACTTGTAATTGCACGGCAACGACGCCGCAAACTCCGCCACGCGCGGATCTAGAAACGGCGCACGGACTTCCAGCGACACTGCCATACTTGCTCGATCGACTTTCGTCAAAATGTCTTCCGCGAGATATAGATGCGTGTCGACGCTTTGCATCCGCGTTACCAGATCATCGCTCTCGCACTCTTCAGCGATCAGACGTGCGTTCGCGTAAATATCGCCGTCGCTTACTGCTCGCGCCTCAGGCGTCAGCAACTCTTCCTGCTGTTCGGGAGTGAACGAACCAAACCAGATGTGGTGCCTGGCCACCGTGTCGTAGTTCGCGCCGGTCACAAATCGCAGTGCTTTGTAGTCGAATGAAAGATTTTTCGTCTTGACCGGCATTAAGCGCACTGCTGGTTCGACGATCCCGCGCCGCAATAATCGCGGGACTCTCTTGTAAACTTCGGCCCAACGATGACCGGCATACATCTGATAACCGGCAAACAACTCATCGCCACCGTCACCGCCTAAAGCAACAGTCACGTGCTTACGCGTGAATCTCGACAACAAATACGTCGGCACGAGCGACGGATCGCTGAACGGCTCGTCCATCCACGCCCCGATCTCACTCACGAGATTCGCCGCCAGGTTTGCGCTGAGTCGCTCTTCGTGATGATCCGTGCCGAGATACTTCGCGACACCACGCGCGTACGCCGACTCGTCAAAAGACGACTCAGCAAACGAGATCGAAAACGTTTTCACTGCTTCCGACGAAGCACGCACCGCCAATGCAGCGATGGTCGATGAATCCACACCGCCCGAAAGCAAAACGCCAAGCGGCACATCGGAAACCAACCGCATCCGCACCGCATCCGCGAGCAGTTCGCGCAAGTGATCCGCGGCCTCGTGCTCGTTCGGAACGGGCGCGGCAATTGTGTAAGACAGTTTCCAGTAACGTTCGACGTTGACCCGGCCATTCTCGAGCGTGAGTTTGTGTGCCGCGGGAAGTTTGTTGATGCCTTCGTAGATCGAGAGCGGCGCCGGCACGTAATCGAATGACAAGTATTGCCGCAGTGCTTGCAAATTGAGTCCCGGCTTAACGGCCGTGTGGGCCAACAGCACCTTTGGCTCGGACGCGAAGAGCAACGTTTGATCAAACACGCCCCAGTAAAGCGGCTTCTCGCCGAAACGATCGCGCGCAATCAACAAACGACGCCGTTTGCTGTCCCACAACGCAAACGCAAACATGCCGTTAAGCTCGCGCACCATCTCGTCGCCGTACTCTTCGTAAAGATGCGGCAGCACTTCCGTATCTGAAGCGCTGCGAAACGAGTGACCGCGCTTTTCCAGCGAAGTACGAAGTTCGCGATAGTTGTAGATCTCGCCGTTGAGAACGACGGCTACAGATCGGTCTTCATTGAAAACAGGCTGTTCGCCGGTGACGAGATCGATGATCGCGAGGCGTCGCATGCCGAGCGCTGCGCCGGTCGTTACAAACAAGCCTTCGGAATCCGGGCCGCGATGGACCATGCGCTCGCACATCGCGTGCAGCAGATCGTTCGCGCCGTCGGGAGGCGGCACGCGTGAATCGAGGCTGGCCCAACCGGTAATTCCGCACATACTTAATCTTTAAATCCCATCCGTTCACGCACAGCGTAAATCGCCTTCGCTTGTGATTCGTGGTACGTGCGCACGAGCATTTCAGCTAACAAGCCCATCAATAAGAACTGCACGCCCACCGCAAACATCACGATGCACAAAACCGGCAACGGTGTCTGCACGAAATCTGCTTTGTGAATCACTTTGAGGAACAGCGCGTAAAGTCCGCTGAACAGCGAGATCGCAAACGCCAGCATCCCAAACGAACCAAACACATAGATCGGTTTCGTTTGATACGACGCCATGAACTTGATCGTCATCAGATCGAAAACGACCTTCAGCGTGCGCGACAAACCGTATTTCGATTTGCCCATCGTGCGCGCGTGATGTTCGACCGGAATTTCCGTCACGCTGGCGCCGGCCCACGAGGCGTAAATCGGAATAAAGCGATGCATCTCGCCGTAGAGTCGAACGTCCTGCAACGACTCGCGCCGATAAGCTTTCAACGAACAACCGTAATCGTGCAGCGGCACGCCACCGATCCACGAGATCAAACGGTTGGCCATCATCGAAGGAATCTTGCGCGTGATCATCTTGTCTTTACGATTTTTACGCCAGCCGGAAACGACGTCGTAACCTTCGTCAAGCTTATTGAGTAATCGTTCGATGTCCGCCGGATCGTTTTGCAGATCGGCGTCCATCGGAATCAACACCTTGCCGCGCGCGGCGTCGATGCCCGCGGCCATCGCGGCTGTTTGCCCGTAATTCCTTCGCAACGCGACGACCCGCACGCGCGAATCCATCGCGGCGATCTCACGCAGGATGTTCAAACTGCCGTCGTTTGAGCCGTCGTCGACGTAAACGATCTCCGCGGAACGTCCGAGCGACTTCAAGGCCGCATCGAGCTTTGCGTGCAATGGTCGAAGATTGGGTTCTTCGTTGTAAACAGGAAGAAAAACCGAGACTTCGGGCGTCTCGTCCGCACGTGTCGGCGCGGGTTGTTTCAGGGTTTCGGTTTTGTCGAGGACTTTCATTCCGCAGGCATTCTAGACCAGTTCCCCCGGAACCACTCAATGAACCGATGCAAACCCGCTTCGATTTGGATTTGCGGGTTGTAGCCGAGCTGCGCGCGCGCTTTAGTGATGTCGGCGAAGGTTTGTGGCACGTCGCCTGGCTGCGGGGGTTGGCGATCGATTGTGGCGTGTGTGTCGAGTTCTTTTTCGATGAGTGAAATTAGTTCGCGTAGTTCGACCGTGCGCGACTCGCCGAGATTGAACACTTCGAAGTCGCTCTGGTCGTAATGAATGGCTGCGTCGACGCCGTCGATTATGTCGTCGACGTAGGTGTAATCGCGGCGTGTGGTGCCATCGCCGAAAACGGGAATCGGTTTGTTTTGGCTGATCAGTTTCGCAAACTTGTGGATCGCGAGATCGGGGCGTTGTCGTGGTCCGTAAACCGTGAAAAAGCGCAGACAGACGCAACGCAAATTGTAGAGATGCGAATACGTGTGGCAGAGAAGTTCGCCGGCTGCTTTCGTCGCCGCGTACGGCGAGATGGGTTGGCGAATCGGATCGTCTTCGCTGAACGGAACTTTGGCGTTGATGCCGTAGACGGATGACGAAGAGCCGAAGACGAATTGTTTGATGTCGTGTTGGCGCGCGAGTTCGAGAAGATTGACCGTGCCGTTGATGTTGGTTTCAGTGTAGAGCTGTGGCTCGCTTAAAGAAGGACGCACGCCCGCGCGCGCCGCCAGGTGTACGATGCAGTCGAAGTTTTGCGTCTTGAAGAGTTGGTCCAGTGCGGCGCGATCGCGAATGTCTATTTCCGCGAGTTTGTAGCGTGGGTCTTTCAGGTGTTCGCTGATGTTTTCGCGTTTGATTTGTGGTTCGTAGAAGTTGTTGAAGTCGTCAACCACGGTGATCCGATCGACGTCGCTTTGTAGCAAGCGATCGACGAGATGAGATCCAATGAAGCCAGCGCCGCCGGTTACGAGAAGGTTTTTCATCGCGTCCTCTTTGTAGCATAGATCCACAAGTGCCAGCCCCATCGCGCGGCGAGCCTGGTTTCGATGGATCGAGGCAAAACTGGACCGAGGATCGGCAGCCAGCGTTTGTTGAGGAAGTAAGGACGGAGTTCGACCGTGGCGAAGTCGTTGAAGAGTTCGCGCGCTTCGGAGCGTGAGTAGACTCGCGCGAGTGGATTACCGGCGCCGTCGGTGTTGCGGCTCAGAAACTCATTCGAACTCAGATATTCGCGATCGGATCGCAGTTGTCGTGCATGTTCGCGCAACGACTCTTCGCTTTCCCCGGTGAGCGCGCGCACGAGCTTTACGCCTGCGTTCCAACGCAGCAGGTGCACGCCCGCGCGCCGGAGCACAGAGATATTGACGCGATAGTTGTACGAATCGCGGTGATAAAGCATTACGACAGCGCGGCCGCCGGGACGCAGCACGCGATGAACCTCGCGCACGGCAGCTTGCGTGTCGGGCGTGTGATGCAACACTCCGTGTGAATAGACGATGTCGAACGAGTTGTCCGCAAAATCCAACCGTTCTGCGTCAGCGACGCGAAACGATCCGCGCAAATTGAAGAGTTCAAAACGTCGCCTTGCGAACTCCACGGCTGCTTCGGTCAGATCGACGCCGGTGTAGCGAGCTCCCGCTTTCGCAAACTGCGCGCCGTCGGTTCCCACTCCACAACCGATCTCGAGCACATCGAGATCTTTTGTCTCCGCGAAACCTGCGGCGGAGGGAATGTGCCACTCTTTCGTGTAGCGATGCTCTTCGACGAGTTCGTAAAACCTGCGCGACCCCGGTTCGGCGTCGGCAAACTTGGTCCCGCAGGGATGCTCCTGCCAGAACGCTCGGACTTGTTCTTTGAGTTGGGAATTCGCTTCAGACATCGTGAAAGCGTCTGAAGCATAACAGTCGAGGAAGTGTCGAGACAAAGATCGCTTTTCACTCCACTGTCTTGTGCCCCAAGCCCAGACTTGCTGGGCGAAGCGGGCCGTGAGGCACAAGAGCAGCGAAGGCCGCTGGGGTGAGGATCCCAAATCCGGCTAAGGACACCCACCTGTCCTCCAGTTGATTATTGCCCCCTCTCTCAACTGGGCCGGATCAAACGCACTATCGAGACGCTCTCGGTCTTGCCATTCGTGAGACTTGCTCGTAGAATCGCGCAGCCATTAAATGGCAGCGACGTCGTTTGACGACGCGCGAACTATACTCACACTCAAAACAGAAATCTTTAGAACTAAATCAAAAAGTTCTCAATTGTTCTCAATGTGGGAGCACTGCTCACGGTGTATATGCCTCATAGCCAGAACCTTAACTACGAATTTGGACCATACCGCTTCAACCTTGTTCTGCTTCGCTTGACGCGCGAAGGAGAAAAGATCTCTCTGACACCGAAGGCGGCCGAGATCCTTGCGCTGCTCGTTACGAATGCCGGTCAGTTAGTCGCGAAAGATTTTCTGCTGAACCAGGTTTGGCCCAACACGTTTGTCGAAGACGCGAACCTTGCACAAAACATTTTTCTCTTGCGGCGCGCATTGGGTGATGAACGCGATGGTCCAAAGTACATCGAGACTGTGGCGCGTCGCGGTTATCGATTCATTGCGACCGTCAGAGTTTTTGATGCTGAGGAATCGGATCGTGAGGCAGTTGAGTCAGCGACTGAGGCCAAGGATGGTACTGGTGCTGGTTCGAAGCGCATCGTGATCGCGGTGCTGCCGTTTGTTAATGCCACTGGCGATCCGAATGTGGAATACCTATCCGAGGGCGTTGCGGACAGCATTATTAACAATCTGGCGCGTGTTTCGCAGTTGCGGGTGATGTCGCGGAGTGCGGTCTTTCGCCACAGGAAAGATGTTTTCGATCCGCTGGTGGTGGGGAGGGAGTTGGGTGCGAAGGCTGTGCTGGTGGGACAGATTAGTGCGCGGCCGGCGGGGATAGCGATCGGAGTGGAGTTGGTGGAGGTGGCGAAGGGTTGGCAGTTGTGGGGCGAGACGTTTGACTGCGAGCTCAAAGACATACTCGAGGTTCAGGACACGATCACGCGCCAATTGCTGGTGAACCTGAAGCTCAAGTTAAGTGGTGAGGAAGAGAAGCGCATCACCGCGCGCTACACGGAAAACGCTGAGGCCTATCAGGCGTACCTGGAGGGACGCTATCACTGGAGCCTCTACACCCGGACGGGCATCGAGAAAGCCATCGGCCACTTCCGCCAGGCCATCGAACTCGACCCCAACTACGCCCTGGCCTACGCCGCCATCGTCGACTGCTACCTCCGCCTCGCCACCAACTACCTCCCCCCGGAGGGTGAGATCTCTACGCCAAAACTCGACAGTTTTGACACTTCGATATCTATGACTCAATCTGATCCAAAGGTTAAACTCCGGTTCGCGTGGGATTGGAAAGGAGCGGAGCGAGAGCTTCGCCGTGCCAACGAACTGAAAACGACGTACCCAGCGGCTCACCAGTGGTATGCCGCGTATGGTATTTGCCAAGAGATCCATCGATTATCCTCTGGAACCTATTTAAATAACTCTTCGGAATCAACAAAGGACTGGGTGCCTCATAAGACAGTTCCCGACCAAGTCGCCCTGCTTCAACCCACCCGAGACGAGCAAGTACAAGTGTCGTGTTCAATTGCCCGCGAACAGATTGACGCCGGGAATTATGACGCTGCGTACATAGTTCTTCAGCCTTGGTGGAGGTATGGCGAACGGCCTAAGCTCGACGGTCTCGAGGAACGGTCTTGTGCCGACCTGCTATTTACCGCAGGCGAGCTAGCGGGGTGCTTAGCCAGCGCTAAACAACTCCCAAGAGGACAAAAAGACGGCGAAGCTCTACTAAATGGCTCCATAGCTGTCTTTGAGCAGCTAAGTTCTCCCACACGCGCTGCAGAAGCACGCATTGAGCTAGCGCTTTGTTATTACAGACAGGGACTCTTCGATCTTGGCCGTTCGACTCTCAAAATTGTGCTCGACGCACTGTCACCAGATGACAATGAACTTCGAAGCTTGGCTTTGATTCGCCTAGCAAGCCTCGAACGGCACGCAGGCCGTCTGCAAGAGGCTCTAGCGTATCTAATGGAAGCCAGTCTCGTAGTGGAATTAGCAGGACCTTGGGCAACTGGTCGCCGCCATCTCGAAGTAGCATCGACCTTTAAAGATTTGGCCATCTCGGAAGAAAACCAAATGTACTTCCGTCAAGCTCAAGAGTCCTATCTTAGAGCTCTTCACGAATTCGAAGGTGTTGGCAATCATCGTCTTGTTGCGATCGTAGAAAACAACCTTGGATTCTTATTTATTCCTATGGGTAGATTTTTAGATGCGGAATTCCACCTGCTGCGCGCACAGCAAGCGTTTAGCCACTTCAACGATCAGATCCGTTGTGCACAGGTCGATGACTCTTTAGCAAGGCTTTTTTTAGCGCAAAGGAAATATGATGAAGCACGACTTGCCATCGAACGCGCAGTATCAACTATGGAGAGAGGCGACGAAGATGTGCTTCTAGCTGAATCACTTCGGACAATGGGAAGGATCTATTGCGCACTCAGTCGATATAACGAGGCTCAGAAGGTACTCGACGGCGCATATCGACTCGCATACCGGCGAGGAGATACTGAAGGGGCTGCGCGAGCGTTATTGATTATCGTTGAGGAAATGGGCGAACTGCTGGAACCTGAAGAACGGGGCCGCATGCAACGTGTGTTAACCGAAGTGCTCTCAACCTCACAACAACCTGCAGTTACAACCCGCATTAAAAAGTGTTTAGAGAAAATCGGCCTGCTTGCTTAAAATTCTAAGAAGCATCTAACCATTCCACACTATTTATGTACTTGGCACTTTTCACAAAGCATCTGTTGGAAAGATAAAACCCGATAGAAGCTGAGGGCACGCGACACTATTAACAGATGCACCAATGTAGAACGGATGATACGGCGTTATACTTACATTAATCACCATCTCGCCTCCTAGCGGTATGTCTATTGCTCGTTCGACAAACTGAGCTGGTTTGCGGTCATTTTAGCCAAACTGACCGAAAGCCACAGCAGTCGGACCGGTAAAGTCGTTCAATATGAATAGGGCTTCAAAACAGCGACCTTGTCAGAAAAAGGCGAAGCAAACCATTCATGCTCTCAGCGATTATCGAATCGAAATCAAATTTGGTCTGGACATCATTACGTTGGGAAAGTCCAGCATCAAGATTACCACTACGGGTTCCTGCGATGTTCCCACTGCGCGCGCCGACTATAGTGCCGGTGCGGTTAGTGCGGGCACCGACGATAGTTCCCGCCAGAGATGTCGATGAAACAGTCATAATCAAGAGTGCGGTACATGTCGTAGCTTTGAAGCGTTTCATTGTGGTTTCTCCTAAAGTAGATTCGTCTTGATTTGGAAGATTGACCGATGCCTGACATGTTCACCAAATCAAGTTCGTAATGATTTTGAACGTTTCAATGACTGTGCCATCAACCCTTAAAATCCCTAAAGTCATGTAACTGATTAAGGTGCTGCCACTTACGGAAGCTCAACAGTGTGAGGACGGTGATTGTGGGTTAGGGCTTAGTGATTACTATCTAATCAGTAAACCTGCCGCTGCTAACAAAAAATTTGAACTGATTTCATCCTGAGCGGCAGAAAACACGATGTCGGCACTCTAGCAACGTCTTGTATACGCCAGTTTCACTGGATATTTATTAACCATTGTAGATTTCATTCAGTAGAGACTCCTTCGACGATGATGCTGATGACGGGTAAAAAGACTTTGGAATCGCTTTCTCCGTTGACCGAGAGTGAGAAAGCCGAGGCATCGTGCGTAATAGCAAAAGAGAGACTGGAAATCGGCGATTATGCTGCAGGTGTTGCGGCGCTTAAGCCGTGGTGGACGCTAGGTCAGTGGCCCTGCCATGACGATTTGACCGACAGTGCGACAGCGGAATTACTACTTACGGCAGGAACTCTGAGTGGATGGATGGCGACTACAATGCAGGTAAATGGAGGTCAGAAGCCTGCCGAAGCAATGCTAAGCGGAGCCATCATCCTGTTTGAACGAATGGGGAAGAAATCGCGCGCCTCAGAGGCGCGCATCGAGCTCGCCTGCTGTTATTTTTGGCAGGGTCTCTTTGACCTTGCTAAAGTAACTTTGCGTTCGTCCCTCGAAGGAATTACAGATCAAGAACGAGACCTTAGATGCGTTGCACTCATTCGTTTGGCACTGGTTGAGCATCATGCTGGTCGGCTTCACGATGCGCTTGAATTGCTCAATGAAGCCTTGCCCTATATCAATTCGCAGCGGCTCTGGATCAAGGGGCGGTTTTATTTAGAGCTTGCAACGACATTGAAAGATCTTGGAGTTGCTGAAGGACATACCAAATATTCTAGTCGTTCTCGCAAACACTACGAGGAGGCCCTTTTAGCATTCGAGCAGTTGGGCAACTTGCGCTATATCGCCATTGCCGAGAATAACCTTGGTTATTTGTTATTGACACTTCAAAGATTTGACGATGCGCAAGCTCATCTATTTCGTGCTCGCAGTCTCTTCGAACAGTTCGGGGATCAAGTGCGACGAGCACAGGTAGATGAAACCATTGCGCAACTTCATATCGGCTGTAAACACTATGAGCTTGCAGAAGACGCCATTGAGCTTGCGGTAAATACGCTGGAGGGCAGTGGTGAAGATGTGCTACTAGCTGAAGCACTGACGACTCAGGGTCTCATCTTTTCCCGCATCGGGAAACGCCAAAATGCCAAGCCGATCATCGAGCGGGCGAGGCGGGTGGCGGAGAGGTGTGGGGATAGGGAGGGGGCGGGGAGGGCGCTGCTCATACTCATCGAGGAGATGTGCGACCAGCTCCCGGATGATGAACGCCGCGAAATCGGCGCCCAGGCCAATCAATTACTCGCTAACTCCCAACAACAAGCCACCCGCGAACGCCTCCGCAAGTGCCTCGACATGATCGCTGAAGCACACAGCCGCCACGAAGCCCAACGCGAGCAGGAAATTCACGCCCAAAAGATGGCCGCCCTCGGCGAGCTCTCGTTCGGCGTCGCCCACAACGTCAACAACACCCTGACCGGCATTCTCGGCCGCGCCCAGTTAATCCTGCGCAACAGCAACGACGAGGCCAAAATCAAATCCGGCCTCGAGTTGATCATCAAGAGCGCCGAAGACGGCGCCCACATCATCCGCCGTATCCAGGACTTCGCTCGCCAACGCCCCAGCCGCGAATTCGAGACCATTTCCATCGCCGAACTCCTGAAGGACGCCTGCGAAATGACCCGCGCGCGTTGGGAGTCGCGCTCCGAGTTTGCCCAAACGCGCTTTGCGCTACACGCAGACTGCGAGGCTTTGATCAAGGGCGATCCAGTGGAACTGCGCGAAGTGCTGGTCAACATGATCTACAACGCCATCGACGCGATGCCTTCCGGCGGCGAGATTCGCCTCAGCACGCAGGAAAATCGCGAACGCGTCGTCATCTGCGTCGGCGACACGGGAACCGGCATGAGCCCCGACGTCAAGCAGCGCCTGTTCGATCCGTTCTTTACAACCAAAGGCAAGGCCGGCACGGGCATGGGCCTCGCCGTGAGTTTCGGTATCATTCGCCGTCACGAGGGCTCAATCGAGGTCGACAGCGAACCTGGCCGCGGCACCACTTTCAAGATTTCACTACCGAAAGTCATGGCGGAAACTGAGGACACAGCGGCCACAACTCCCGAAGCGCACACATCCGCCGCCGATGACAAGATTCGCGTGCTGGTGGTCGACGATGAGACCCATGTACGTGAGGTCCTCATCGAGGCACTCGAAGCTGAAGGCTGCGAAGTGATTTCGGCCCAAAGCGGAGAAATTGCGCTGGCGCTTTACGAGCAGTACGGCGGGAAGTTTGACGCCGTTTTCACTGACATCGGCATGCCCGACATGAACGGTTGGGAGCTTTGCACTGAGATTCGCAAACACTCGAAGACGATCCCACTCGCGATTATCAGCGGCTGGGCCGACGCGATCAGCATACAGACCAGAAACGCGGTCAATGCTGATTGGGTCGTTGCAAAGCCGTTCGACATTAACAAGATATGCGGCATTGCGCAGGAGATTGCGCAGCGGAAGCTAGTAAGGGCTTAGCTGGGCCTTGACGTTGGGGAAACCGTTGAAACGGTTTCCAGCTAAGGTTCACCCGGCTAAAGCCGGGTGAGAATGAAAGAGCCGAGGCTTATTTAAGAGGCTAAATACGCAGAACGGGTGCCTAAAAGGCAGAGTGGACGGGTTAACCGGCCTTGGCGCTCAGTTCGTGGCGTTCGAGCTTCAGGTAGAGACCGCGGCGGGTGAGACCGAGTTCGCGGGCGGCGCGCGAGATGTTGCCGCCGTGACGCCGCAGGGCGTCCGAGATCATGCGGCGCTCGACTTCCGCCAGAGCGTGCGCCAGGGTCCCGCTGGGACCTTGCAAAGTTGACGGCGCCAACGACGCAAAAGAAGCGGCGGTTGCAGACGGAGTCGTGGGCGAAGACGTTCGCTTCAACTCCGGCGACAAGTGTTCAGGCGTGATGACCGTTCCATCCTCAGCGCGCGCGACCGTCCGCTGAATCTCATTGCAAAGCTGACGCACGTTTCCGGGCCAGTCGCTCACCATCAGCAAATCCACGGCTTGCGGCGTGATCTGTATGTCTTTGCGCCCAAACTTCGCCGAATAGTGATTGACGTAGTAGTTGACGATCGTCGGTATCTCCGACCGTCGCTCCCGCAAAGGCGGCACGCGCAACCGGATCACGTTGAGACGATAATAAAGGTCTTCACGAAAACGTCCCTGCGCCACCATCTCTTCGAGATCCGTATTTGTGGCCGCGATGATACGGACGTCAACTTTGCTCGGACGCTGTTCGCCCAGCGGCTGAATCTCGCCTTCCTGCAAAAACCGAAGCAGCTTGGGCTGAACGTCGAGCGGCAGATCGCCGATTTCGTCAAGAAACAACGTCCCGCCGGCCGCAGTGCGAATTACACCGTGAGAATCCGAAACCGCGCCCGTGAAAGCTCCTCGCCTATAACCAAACAGATACCCCTCTGAAAGCTCCTTCGGTACGGCCGTGCAGTTAAACGGAACGAAGACCTTCGCCCGCCGCGACGAGATCGCATGAATCGCACGTGCCACCAGTTCCTTGCCGGTGCCTGACTCGCCCGTGACCAGCACAGTCACATCCGACGAACGAATCTTGTGAACTTCCTCGACCAACTGCGTCATCGCCGGACTCGAATGAATGAACCCCGGCATTAAACTGGTGCCCGCCAACTCGTCGGGATGTTCGTTGTTGCCACTCTTTTGCGCTCCCGCTCGCAGCGCGCAAACATCCATTCCGAGTTCAACTACGCGCAACAACGGTTCGAGCGCGATACCTTTCGGCAACGTAGATCGATTGCGCGGCGCCAGGTACAGCGTCGCCGGCGGCGCGTTTGACGATTTCAGGAAGATCAACTCAGCGTCATTCTTCTTGACGTAGCGATCGCGGTCCCGTTCGTCTTTAACGTCGTTCAATTCCGTTGCTATCTTGAGAGTCTCGGACTGCGTGCAACCAATCGCGATGACGATTCGCGGCTCATTACGCTCGCCTTTTTCCGTGATGATCACACGCTGCGCACCCGTCTCCTGCCGCATCACAGCAGCGAGCTCACGTAACAACAGCTCGCGCGACGCAACCGCTTCCGCCAAACGTAACGTCAAGAGCTGCGTCAGCGCCGATTGCTCCTGATTTCTTTCCGGAGTTGAACGCGCGAGATCGCGCAACTCTTCTTCCGCACGCGACAAATCCACACGCGCGCCAAGCTCTCTAAACGTGTTCAGCGCACGGCTCAGATGTTCGCCGGCACGATCAGGCAGGATCGTTGCGTACGCCCGGCCCAGTTCAAGATGCGCGCGCGCTGCACGGTAACGATCGCCGAGCATGTCAAAGATAGAAACACTGCTGCCGAAATGTTGTGCAGCCGCGGCGTTATCGTTGCGCGCCATGTTCAGAATGCCGTTGAGGCGATGCGCTTCACCGGTGAAACCGAGATCGGTCGCGGAGTCAGTCGTTTGATCGGCAACGAACTGAAGCTCGCTGGAGCATTCATCAAGTTCACGTCGTTGCAAATAGGCTTCAGCGGCGATTAAGCGCGACTCACAGATCGCCTGGCGATCTCCGATGATTTCAGCTAGCGACAAAGCCTCATGCGCCTTTAATAACGCACTCGCCGGATCCTCGATCGCCAGAAAACAGCGCGCGAGTGTTCGCAGTGCCTGTGCCGCGTACCACTTGTTGCCGTTTTCGTGAGCCATGGTGACCGCGCGGCTGAGATAGTCTTTTGCTTGGTCTAAATCGCCACGCAGCATGTGGAGTTCGCCGAGCGAATCCAGAATCATCGGCACTTTTGCGCCACGGTCATCAACTTCCGTTGCCAATGCGAAGGCGCGTTCGAGTGCCTCCTGAGCGCGATCCCACTGTCCGATCAGAATGAGATTGATGCCAAGGTTGTTGTAACCATCTGCGGCGCTGGCCTTGTGATCGGTACGCTCGTAGTAGGTGATGGCTTTCTTGAGGTAATCGATGCCTTCCTGCGGACGTTTCAAAAACCAGCAAACGCCGGCCATGTTCGCGTACGTGCGTCCCAGCATGTAAGCGGCCGGACGATCGCCGATCAACTTCAACGCCTGTTCGAGATTTTCGAGAGATGCTGCGTAATGACCTTCCTGCATGTCGGCGACGCCGACGCCGAAATATGATTCGGCAAGTCCACGCCAGTCGCCGCTTTGACGGAAATTCTCGAGCGCTCGCTGTGCGTAGTCGCGGGCGATGGGATACTCGCTGATCGTTCGATAGACTCGCGACAACGCGGCGTAAATATGGCCCAGGTTCGTGGCGCCACTTTCAGAATAATCCCGCAAAGTCGACTTCAACATCGCGATCGCTTTGGGATGATCGCCGTTGTAGTTGTAGCCAAGACCAATCTGAACGCGAAGATAACTGGTTGTTTGATGATCGAGCTTCGCACGCGACTCGGGCGTTTCGTACATCGAAACCGCAGCGAGTGAATCGCGATAATGGCCCTGTTGTTCGAGTGTGATGGAGAGCGCGCAGCGCGCGAGCGCCAAAACGGATTGATGATTGCGAGCGTTAGCGATAAGAGAAGCGAGCCGCGTTTTTGCTTCGGTGGAAAGACCCTGGTCCAATAGCGAACGGATCTCGTCAAGTTCGCGCGTCAACGATTCGGTAGTGGGCCGCACCCGCGAGCGAATCTTTACACGCGCATCAGCGAGATCAACTACACCTCGATCAATAGGGGAGTTTTCGTCACGTCCCAAGGGCCCGTGACCGACACGTTTATCCATGTATTACCTATAAAAAGTTCAATAGAGCGGACTTTTCAATACGTTTTTTATCTGGGAGGGAAACCGTCTTCACGTACCTTGAGCTTTACGGTTTTGCCGCGTAAACGATTTATTCGTGGTGAATTTAACACAGGAGACGAGGATCGTACAGTTTCTTTCCGTACAAAGCGCACAAATTGCCCCGAAAATATTGGCGTGGCAAATTTCCGCGAAATTGCGGTAGGGCTGTGGTTTACGCGCCTTGACACCCCTAAACCCGACCGCTATCATTTCCGTTTCCGTTCGCAGCGCGAACCGACGCCTAGAGTTATATGTTTGAGTCGCTCTCGGATAAATTAAAGCGCACGCTAAAGAATCTGCGGGGCGAAGGCGTTCTTACAAAGGAGCACGTTGACGCGGCGCTGCGCGAGATTCGCCTGGCCTTACTGGAGGCCGACGTCAACTATAAAGTCGCCAAAGACTTTATCGCTTCAGTTCAGCAGAAGGCGGAA
>DATEHX010000219.1:0-27464 GCA_035279345.1 Pyrinomonadaceae bacterium
GAGATCACGATCGATCCTTTGCGCTCGCGATACTTGACGTTGACGACGCGCGCTGAAGATGAAGGACGCAAACTCGCCACGGCTTCGGGCGGTGTTTACTATCCGATTCGACGCCTGGAGGATCTGCAGAAAGCGTATGACGATGTTGTCGCGCAGTTGCGCTCGGCTTACACGATCACGTACGCGTCAAACGCGGTTTCCACGGCTCCTCGCGTGCGCGTGCGCACAAACCGCGACGGCGCTTCAATTCGGCTTAGTCCGGTGGTTGGGTTAAACACACCCTGACTTTCTGAACTTGTAAGTCTTGTCAATCCTGTCAATGAACCAACCACTTTTCAACGCGCTTTTCGACGAGACGGAACGTAAACCGCTAACCGTCTCGCAACTCACTAACTCGATTCGCATCACGCTCGAATCACGTTTCCCGTCCGTGTGGGTTGAAGGAGAGATCTCAAACTTCAAGGACCACTCGTCCGGTCACTGGTACTTCACACTCAAGGATTCAAACGCCCAACTACGCGCGAAATGCTTTCGTTCAACCAACACGCGTATTCGTTTCCGCCCTGCGAATGGTTTGCATGTGCGTGCGCGTGGCAAGCTGTCGGTGTATGTACCGCGTGGTGAGTATGAACTTGTTGTAGATGCTTTGGATCCGGTCGGCGCGGGTGCGCTCCAAGTCGCTTTCGAACAGTTGCGCGATCGATTGCAGGCGGAAGGTTTGTTTGCGAAAGAGCTGAAACGGCCGCTCCCGGTTTTTCCGCGACGCGTCGGTATTGTGACTTCGCCAACCGGCGCGGCTATTCGCGACATTCTCAACGTGATCTCGCGCCGCACGCGCACGGTGCACGTGTTGTTTTCACCGGCAAAGGTTCAGGGCGATCTCGCTGGACCATCCATCGCACGCGCGATTCAATTCATTAATCAACACCACGAACGCGCGTTGCGCGAGGGACGCACCGCGGATCTCGTCGATGTGTTGATTGTCGGACGCGGTGGTGGTTCGACTGAAGATCTGTGGGCATTCAATCAGGAAGAAGTCGCGCGCGCGATTCGCAAATCGGTGATCCCGGTTATTTCCGCGGTGGGCCATGAAACGGATTTCACGATCGCCGATTTTGTGGCTGACATGCGCGCGCCGACACCGTCCGCGGCCGCCGAACTCGTCGCCGCGCATGAAGACCAGCTTTGTTCTTCGTTGGACCAGCTCGGCCGGCAAATGAATCGGTTGATGCGCTTTCGTATCGTCGACCTGCGCAGCCGCGTTCAGAAACAGGCGCTGTCGCATGCGTTTGATGAAGTGAAGTCGAGCTTGCGCAACGCGCGTCGACGTTTCGATGCTGCGTCGAGCGCGTGTAACAATGCACTGGAGACTAGTCTTCAGGACGCGCGCGAACGGCTCGGTCTCGCGGCGGCCTCGCTCGACGCACTCTCGCCGCTGGCCGTGTTGCAACGTGGCTATGCGATCGCGCAGGATGCATCTGGCAAACCATTACGCGATGCCGCCGCGGTTAACGCCGGCGATCACGTTGCGGTCCGTCTCGCTAAAGGAAAAATAAACACGCGCGTCGAAACAGTTGAGAATTCCTGAGTCCGCGTTCGTTCGTGTGAATCCGTGGCCAAAAGAATCGTTATTAATCTTGAGCCCGGTAATAAGCCACAAGCCCGTCGCAAGTCGCGCCGGTGGCTGAGGATACTCGCGCTACTCGCGCTCGTTATCGTCGTAGTAATTGGTCTGGCCGCGGTCGGCGGCTTCTTCTGGTGGCGGCATTATCAATCCACGCCGGCTTACTCTTTGACGCTGCTCGTCGATGCGGCGCAACGTGGCGACGTCGAGGAACTCGCGAAACGGATTGACGACGAAGAGATCGCACGCAACATGGCCTTGCTCGTGAGCAAAAAGGCGAGTTCGCGTTACGGCCTGGCGATAAGCTCCGCCACACAGCAGAAGATCGATCAGGCGATGCCTGCGTTGCTGCCGCGTTTGAAGCAGACGATTCATGATGAAGTCGCGAAGGAGATCAAGAACTTCGCTTCGGTATCTGAACCGAAACCGTTTGTCTTTCTGCTGATCACGGTGCCGTCACTGGTGAAGATCACGACCGAAGGCGATATTGCGAAGGCCGCGTCCGCCGTGACTGACAGAACTTTCGAACTCACAATGCGTCGCGATGCGGATCGTTGGAAAGTTACCGGCTTCAATAACGACGCGGTGGTCCAACGCGTGGTCGATAGTGTGATGAAGGAGTTGCCGGCGATCGGCTCTGTTGACTCCGTGGACCCGTTGTTGAAGAATCTCGGCAAGCCCCGCAAGAAAAGAGGAAGATGACAAACGGTCAGGAACAAGCGCGAAGTTTTGAGGCTTCGCTGGAAGCACTGGAGCGGATCGTGCAGCAACTCGAAAGCGGCGACCTGCCGCTCGAGAAGAGTCTCGAACTTTTTGAGCAAGGCGTTCGACTTTCACGCGAATGCCAGGAACGACTGAGCCAGGCCGAGCGGCGAATTGAAGTCTTGTTGCGCGACAATCAGGGCAAGCCGGTAGTCAACACTTTCACCGAACCAACCAACAACGATGGCGTGGCAGAAAATGAAAACGGGTTCTGACGCGCTGGTCCAAAACCCACTCGAACTCGACAGTCTGTTGGCGGCAAGTCGCGCGCTGGTGGAAGTGGAGCTGAACCGTTTGCTCCCGCCGTCAGGCGCCGCGCCGGAGAAGGTTCATCAGGCGATTCGCTGGAGCGTGTTTGCGGGCGGCAAGCGTTTTCGCCCCGCGTTGCTGCTAGCAACCGGTCAAGCATTCGGTGCGGCGGTCGAGCAGCTCATCAAAACAGCGTGTGCGTTTGAGATGATTCACACGTACTCATTGATTCACGACGACCTTCCGGCGATGGACGACGACGATCTGCGACGCGGCCGGCCCACATGTCACGTCCGTTTCGATGAAGCGACCGCGATTCTCGCGGGAGATGCACTGCAAACACTCGCGTTTCAAACCATCGCCGATGACGATCGTCTCGACGCCTCGACACGCATCGCCTTGATTTCCGAACTCGCGCGTGCGTCGGCGACGCCGGACGGCATGGTGGCAGGCCAGGCGCTCGACATGGAAGCCGAAGCGCGCCAGGTGAATGGCGCGCAGTTGCAGGAGATTCACCGGCTAAAGACCGGCGCCCTGATCGTCGGCGCCGCGCGTTGTGGCGCTTTAATTGGAGCCACGGATGAACACGGATTGGACGCTATAACCCGTTACGGTTCGCACCTCGGATTGTTATTCCAGATCACCGACGACTTGCTCGACGTGACTGCTAGTGCGGAAGAGTTGGGCAAGACTCCGGGCAAAGACGTGCGCTCGCGAAAAGCGACCTACCCGGCGTTGTATGGTATCGATGAGTCACGCGAGAAAGCTGTGAAGGCTCACCGCGCGGCGTGCGAAGCACTGGAGCAGATCGATCGTCCAACAGACGTTCTGCACCGTATTGTTGATTTCATCCTCCATCGTACCGGCTGATCATTCGTAAGCCAGCGCTTCCCGCACGGTCGCGCGCGAAGCTCGCCACGCAGGCACAAAACTCGCCACCGCACTCAACGCGATCGACACCGCCAACCAAATCACCAATCCCAGCGGTTCAAACGTAAAATCCAATCCACTCCGAAACATCATGCTGATGAGACGGTCACCCACAAACTTGCTGATCGGCCAAGCCAACACAGCCGCAATGGCCCAACTCAACACTCCAATCACTAACCCCTCCGCTATCACCATGAGCCACACGATTCGCGGCGTCGCGCCAATCGCACGCAACACACCCATCTCGCGCCGGCGCTCCAGCACATTCAGACTCATCGTCGTCATCAACCCCAACCCACCAACACACCCAATGATCACCGACATCACGATCAGGAATACGTAGATCATCACCATGTGCTGATCGTAGCCAAACCGCGTATCAGCCTTGCTCGTACTGCTGCGCGCCCGCATTCCCTGTCGTTCGAGATTCCGATCGAGATTTGTTTTCACCTCCGCTATCGAGTCTTCATCAGCTTGGTCCAACGCTAAGCGCAAACTATTCACCATCTGCGGTGACTGCTGTTGCAGGCCACTCAACGGCACATAACCAACCGGCGGCGAGAACGCTTCGCGAGCAAGCCCAACAACACGCCAATTCTTTTCCACACCCTCAATACTCAAAGTCACGGTCTTCCCAACACGCAGCTCAGCGAGTCGTCCCGCAAGCGCGTTGTTTACCACGATCGCGTCAGTGTCGCCCGCCAACAAACCGCGTCCTTCGATGATCACCGGTTCAAGCAATTGAGTATCAGCAGGCAAAGCGACTACGCCGAACCGTTCATTACCTAACGAACCTTCTGTTGTGAGCCAGCCTTCCGCGCGCTTGATTCCTGAGATGTCGCGAACGGCCTGTTGCAATTTCTCACTGTCGTACATTTCGCGCAGCGTCACAGTTAGGTCAAACTTCCGCGTCGCAAACGCGCGGTCGAGCGTATTGATCATCGAAGCTCGGACGTTGAGCGCCGCAAGAAAGAACAAACCACCCGCAGCAAGTGTCAGCAACGTCAGCGCGAGTCGCGCACGGCGGCGAAAACTGTTTCTGATCGCCAACAACAGCGGACGAAACGATCCACCGATTCGCGCCAACGCACGATCGAACCAACTCGCACCAAAGCTCGTTTGCGCCAAACCAACATCGGCCAGCGCAACGCGAACCGGCGCGCCCGAACCTTTCCAAACCGGAAACGCCGCTGCCGCCAACGGCGCCGCAATGCCCACGACTGCCACGAGCAAGTAAACCCAAACCGGCACTGCGAAACTATTGATATTGAAATTGAGAAACACCGCCATGTACTCGCACAGCGCGCGGCTACCGAGGAGACCCAACGGCAACGCGACGATCACGGCCGCGATCCCGATAAACAACGCCTGGCTAAAATAGATTCGGGCGATCTGCCATCGCGTGCCGCCGATCGCTTTCATCACACCGATCTGCCGCACCTGCGAAGCCATCATCGCCGTCAACAGGTTCACCACCAGAATCCCACTCAGCACCAGCACGAACAATCCAAAACTCGACATCGCCAGCAACAGCATTCCCGTCAGATCCGAGTGCGGATGTTTGCCGGGCGGCGGCACGTCTACGCGCCAAACTTCGTGCCCGCGCGACTCGATCAACGACTTCACATCCGCCGCGACTTTGCGAATGTGATCCGCGTCGAACCGGTTCTCAGCCACAAGAATGTTCAGCCGATCGTAATAAGGTTTTTCGCCGAGTTGGACCAGCGTGTCGAGATTGGTGTAGGCGTAGACGATGTTCTCCATGCGCGCCTGCGCCTGGCCCACGTCGTGAACACGGCCACTGATCACGAGCGGCTGCTCGACTCCGTCCGCGGTCTTCACGATCACGGCGTCGCCGATGTTTGCTCTCGCTACCTGAAACGCGTCGCGCTCGATCAGGATCTCGCCGGTCGCGGGTGGCCACGCTCCTTTTTCCGGCACGAGTTTGTTGACGCGGATGTCGCCGTAGTCTTTGACCACAAACAGCATCAGGTTGCGCCACTGCATCGGTCCGGTTCTAATCTGCCCCGATATCGTTCGCCGGGGTTCTGCGTTGCTCACTTCGGGATTCTGCAAGACGGCCGCGACGAGTTCGTCATCGATCGAATCGACGCGCAACACCGCGGACGCGGGATTCGTTTCGAGATAGCCGCGATCGAGCTCGCGCGTGAGAATCGCGTACGACGACATCACCGCGGCGAACGCAGCAACACCCAACGCAATCGCTAACACCACCAGAACTGTACGCGCACGTTCGTACCAAAAATCACGTATCGCTTTTCGCCACGGCGTAGTCAATTGAGTAGCACTCCGTCTGAGATCTCGATCTTGCGATCGCTTACGTGAACGATGTCGGGTTCGTGTGTGGCGATTACGACCGTGGTGCCGAAGTTCGCGAGGTTGCGAAACAGTTCGAGAATTCCGTGGGCGGTGATCGAATCGAGATTACCGGTCGGTTCGTCGGCAATGATCAGCGGCGGCTCGTTTGCGAGCGAACGTGCAATCGCCACGCGTTGTTGTTCGCCGCCGGAAAGCGTCGCTGGTAGTTTATCCGCATGTGAACCAACCCCAACGCGATCGAGCAAGGTCTCCGCACGTTTGCGACGCTCGCGCACGGGAAACGTTTTGCAAAAATCCATCGGCAGCATTACGTTCTCAACGGCCGTGAGCGTCGGCAGCAGTTGGAAGAACTGAAAGACGAATCCGACATTGCGCCCGCGCCACGCAGCGAGTTTGTTTTCCGGCAATGTGTGAATCGTTGTGCCCGCGACGGTGACCGTACCCGACGACGGACGATCGATGCCGGCGATCATGTTGAGCAGCGTCGACTTTCCGCTGCCGGATTTGCCGACGACGCCGACAAACTCGCCCGCGCGAATCTCAACGTCGACGTTCTGTAGTGCGGCAAACAGGCCCGCGGGCGTTTCGTATTTTTTACTGACCTGGTGTAGTGAGATCATAGGGTGCGCTACTCTATGGGCCGCTTAGCTGCATGTCCAGAGCACGGCGCGTGAAATCAGGCGTAACCGAACAAAGAAGTAGTGAATGTCCGAGAACGACCGTTTGCATCTTGCTGCGTTGAAGAAAAGAGAAGATGCTCGCGTGCGGCGAACGCGCGATGCGCTTGGCGATGCGCTCGTCGCCTTGATGCAGGAGAAACCGTTCGACACGATCACCGTGCAGGACGTTTTGGATCGCGCGAAGGTCGGGCGATCGACTTTCTATTCGCACTACAGCGACAAGGACGATCTGTTGATGAGCGACGCGGAGGAGTTTTTTGAATCCGTGGCGATGATGCTGTCGGTGCGCGGCGATACGTCGGACCGCGTGTTTCCGGTGCGCGAGTTTTTCGGTCACATCATTGAGGCGAAAACGTTTGTCGATGCGCTGGTTTCATCGGGAAAGATGAACGACAACATGGAACTCGCGCGCGGTTTGTTCGCGCGTGGCATCGAGCGGCGTTTGGCGGAGTTGCCAAAAGGCCAGGGAATTCCCGAGAACGACAGACCAGCGATTGCGTTTGCGCACGCGGGAGCTTTGATAGCGTTGTTGCAGTGGTGGGTCGATCGCGGGATGAAGCAAACGCCGGCGGAGATGGACCAGTTATTTCATCGGATGGTTTGGAAGGGGCTGGAGTCTTGAGCCACAAAGAGGCACAAGAAGCACAAAAGGCACAAGCTGAGTCTTTGTCGGTGACGACGCACTCGCTCGACGTGTTTTTCAGGATTTGCTGGTGGCATAGTCTATCGAGAAAACTTTGACATCATCTTTTATCCGTTGAAAGCTTAACCCTAAACGTTCCAGTAATTTGATGGACGCGTCGTTAGCGGGATCTACGAGTGCCAGGATGCGATTTAGCTTTAGTCTCTCACGCGCGTCGTTCATGACGGCGGTCGCGGCTTCGAAGGCGAATCCTTTGCCCCAGTAATCCGGAATGAAAGCAAAACCGATGTCGGGATCGGGAAGTTCTTCGCGTTTGAGCAGGCCGCACATGCCGGCTGGAGTTTTTGAATCCTTGAGCTCGACTAACAGCAATCCGAATCCGTGGCGTTCGTAGCTGGCGATTGGTCCATTCAGAAGGTATTGGCGCGCGTCGTCGAGGTTGCGGACTTTTTTGTCGCCGATGAAACGAAGGAACGAAGGTTCGTTGAGCAGCGTGAGAACGAATGGCGCATCGTCAGTCGTTGATGGCCGCAGAAGTAAACGTTCAGTTTCGAGGACTAACATAGAATGCTGAGTATGTCAGAAAAGATAATCGCGTGTCTCGCGGTGCTCTTGTTTGTGAGCCACGGATTTGCACAGACGAACACGGACATAATTCATTATTCAGTAACGGTGCAACCTGATATCGCGAACAAATCCGTGAACGGGACTGTGTTAATCCGTGTCCGAATGACCTCCAACGTGGTCGTGCTTAATTGCGGCGATCTTACCATCGACTCGGTTACAGAAAACGGAACCCCGCTTGAGTTCTCCGTCGACGACCACAAACTGCGTGTTTCGCTGAACGGACGACAAGGAGAGAGGGAATTAGAAGTCAAATACCACGGCACGCCCCGATTCGGCATTCGCTTCTTTCCGGATCGGCAACAGGTCCACACGATCTTCTCAACGAGCCAGTGGATGGTCTGCAACGACGACCCGGCCGATAAAGCAACGTTGACGATGAAACTGATCCTGCCCGCGACGTTAACCGCCGTCGCGAACGGTGAGCTCGTCTCGCAGCGCGAACAACCAGACAACAAACGCATCTCCGAGTGGCGCCAGAAAAATCCCATTCCGACTTACATCTTCGGTTTCGCTGTTGGTCCTTTTCGCACCGTCAAACAAAGACACCGCAACGTCGAACTTCAATACCTCATCACCAACTACTCCGACACCGAAGCGCGCCGCATTTTTCGCGACACGCCCGACATGCTCGACTTCTTCGAAGATCGCGCCGGTGTGAAGTACGCCGACAAAACCTACACGCAGGTACTCGCCGCGGGCGGTGTCGAACAGGAAATGAGCAGTTTCACTGGTTTGAAAGAGTCGTACGGAAAGCAGGTGTTGGATAACGAGCAGGACGTGTGGCTCGGCGCGCACGAGTTTGCGCATCAGTGGTGGGGCAACATGGTTACGTGCCGCGACTGGAACCACTTCTGGCTCAACGAAGGCGTCGCCACGTTCATTGCCGCGGCATATCTCGAACATCGTTTCGGCCGCGCGGCTTACCTGAAAGAGATCGAAACTTACCGCGCCAATTACGAAAAAGTGCGAGCGGCGGGCAAAGACAAATCGCTCGTGTTTCCTGACTGGCTCAGGCCGACGCGCGAAGATCGCACGCTCGTTTACGACAAAGGAGCTTACGTCCTGCACCTCTTGCGCGAAGAGATCGGCGAGCGCGACTTCTGGAGAGGTCTACAAATCTTTACGCGGCGATACTTTGGTAAGTCAGTCGTCACGACCGACTTCGTCGCCGCGATGGAAGAAGCACACGGCAAGAGCTTGAAAGAGTTCTTCGCGAAGTGGGTCTATTTAAGCCACGGATAAACACTGATTACACGGATTACTTAAGATTTTTTGCGCGCCATTTGCGCTTTCAGTGTTTTCGTGACGACGATGTCGAAGCCTTCTTCCTTGCTGTTCAACTTCTTTCTCTCAGCATCAACAAAGGCTTCTCGCTGTTTCGACAACTCAACTATGCGAGAACGGATTTCACGCCGCTCGGCGAGGCGCTTTTCGACTTCCGCCGTGCGCTGAGCGGGATCCATGTTCTGCAACTCCTCCGGCAAGTCTGACGGATTGATCGACTCGAGTTTCACCGATCCGTTTTCAATACTCTGAAGCAGATCTCCGATGTAGGCGTCCTTGTTTGCCACCTTGTTCATCGCCCGCTCGGCCTTTGCTTCGGGACTCGCATAGATGACGCGCGCTTCAACGTCCGCCGCCTGTCTTGCGACTTCGGCTCGCCTGCCGGCGCTGTAGCCGTATGAAAGGAAGGTGGAGCCGAGCCTCGTACCTAGTTCGCCCATCTGCTCGTCGTAAGGCGTGGAGATCGTTTGGACGCCGTTATCCGCGATGGCAAAGTATTCGCCGTTTCCACGCTGCGCGATCGCTCGCCAGGCGCGTGTTGTTTCCCCCATCGCGCCACACTGAATCGTGTTGACGATGATGCCTCGTTGAACAGCGTTCGCGGCGGTGACAAGCGTGTCGGTGCTATTGCTGTAATCGTTATGCGGCGGTGCGTCGCCGACCAAAAATATAATCTGCGCCAGATCCGAAGACGTGGCTGACCATCCGGCTTTGTAGACGCCTTCTGACAGCGCGGTTCGCACGTCTTCGGCTTCGTCGCCGCCACCCATCGCCCGGTAATCCATCAGCGTTGTGTAGACCTTGTCAAGATCGGCGGTTAATGGCAAGACCTGCGTGACGTATTCATCGCCGCGATCGCGATAAGCGACGAGGCCAATCCGCACCGTCGTGTGCGACTCCTGCATTACCTCGTTCACGATCCCCCAGATGCGTTGTTTCGCGCCATCGATGAGCGCACCCATGGAGCCTGTAGTATCGAGGACAAACACTATCTCCAGACGGGCCGCGGGCTGCTGAATCGCGACCGGATCGATTACCGGGTGGAACCAGCGCGTCAACCAAAGGCTGGCGACGGCGACGCCGATTGCAAACGTAAGTATGGCTGTCAGGATCTTGACGGGCAGCGAATTCATGTTTGCTTTAGACGTTTGAGTGAGGAATTGGTTCCCGGAAAAATACAATCCACAGATTACGCAGATTGTTTGCACTGAATCTGTGTAATCTGTGGATGGTTTTTTAGGAGGGTTAGGGTTCCAGCTTGCTTGAATCGTTTCGCTTTTTCACGTAAACGTCGCCGCGCAGGGTCATGCCCGCTTTGTTTGCGAGTGTGGCCAGCACTGACTCCAGCAGTTCCTTGTTATCGAGTTTGAAACTCGTGATGCCGCTGACCTTTGAATCCGGATCGCTGTATTGCAAGGTCAGGTAGCGCACTTTGGTCTTGATGAAGCGTGCCGGCAGCGCGTAGATGGAGGGAATGGCGCTGGCGACTGTCGCCGCTGCCGGACGCTGTTTCTTCGTGTCGGCAAATGCTGAAGTGATCGACTCGTAAGGAATGTGGATCTCTTTCGGCGGCTTCTTGTCCTTGAAAATTAAGCGTTCGTTCGTATCGTCGAAGGTCAGAGTACCTTCCATCGTCTTGGTGTAACCGAAGACGCCGCCTTCATATTTGGCTTTGACGGTTGTAGGCGCGGGGTTTGTTGGTGCGCTAGCTTTCGCCGGTTCTGGCTCCGCGGTGCGGGGACGCTGCGCAAGTGCGCCGGTGAGCAACGCTCCGATGAGGAGCAGAGAAAAAATAATTCGCATCGTTATCTCCTTCTAGCCGTTTATTGAGCCAGCGACCAGGCAGGCACCTGATACAGAATCCACCAGAGCAGCAACTGAGCAATCAACACGATCACGCCGACAACGGTGCTGACGTAACACACCTTTCGTCCAGCACTCATCTGCGGTGAACTGTATGATCGGAACACGCCAACGGTCCCAACCACCACCGCGCCCGGACAGAACAGGATGCCGAGATACGGCACCAGCGAATAGGTCGCGAACGCGCGCGCGGTCGCTGCCAGGTCCGGGAGTTTATCGCGCATTACTCACAATTACTGCTTGCCTTGATTGGCGACTGGCTTAATGCGCTCGATCGACTCTTTGAAATCGGGGTCGTTGGGAGCGAGCGCCGCGCCTTTCTGATACGCCGCTAATGCCTTGGGATACTGCTTCGTGACTTCGTAGGCATAGCCGAGCTCACGATAGATGTTAACGTCGTCAGGGGTCTTCTTTGCCGCCGCGTCGAGTGCGGCGATTGCTTTCGGGAAGTTTGCCGCGCGTGAATGCGCAACGCCTAACAGGTAGAACGTCACGCCGGTGGCGTCCTGCGACGCGGTCGCGCGATCGAGGGCCGCGGCTGCGCGAGCATACTGTTTCGCACCGATGAGTGCCTGGCCGAAGAGTGTAATCGCTTCCGCATCGGTGCGGAGTTTTATTAAAGCTTCACCCGCGCGAACGGCGTTGATGTAATCAGCGTCCGCTTTTGCTTGATCGGTGCTCGTCGCTGCGCGTCGCAAGTACGACGTGGTGAGCAACGTCCAGGCGCCGGTCATGCGCGCGTCGTTGACGGTAGCACGATTCAACGAAGCGATGGCGCCGTCAATATCGTTCTTTCCGAGTGCGATCTGCGCGAGATAAAAGAGCGACAGTGAATCTTTGGGGTTGAGTTTGACGACCGAGTTGAAACTCTTTTCAGCGTCGGCGGTTTTGCCTGTTTTGTATTCCGCGACGCCACGGTAGTAGACCATCAGCGCATCCGGTTTATTCGCGTCGCGCGTCGTGGCAGCGACGAGCAGCGGCAACGCTTCCTGATACTTCTCGGAAAGCACGTACGCCTGCCCGAGTGCGCTTTCGGTGTTTGGATCTTCCTGTTTTGAACTGCGCTGCAACTCAACTGCTTTTTCCAGATCCTTCGTGGCTTCGGCGTACTGTTTTAAGTTCAACTCGGCAAAGCCGGCGATCTTCCACGCCTCGGGATCGTTGGGGTGTTGGGCTGCGAGATCCTTCGCGGCTTTCGCGGCGGCCGCGAACTGTTTCTGTTCGAGCAAAAGATACGCCTGCTTCGTGTCAGCCGCGCCGGTGGAGCCAACAGTGCCGGTGGTGGTGCCGCCGGTGCCTGCGATCGGTTTGACTGGTTGCACCGGTTGCGCGTCGAGTAATGAATCGTTTGGGCTCGTGCGCTTCGCCGTCGGCGACGAGGTCGGTTCCGGACGGAGCAACGGGTCGGAAGCGGCTTTGTCGGTAGTCGTAGTGTTGCTCTTTTGCGTGGGTCTGGCGCGTCTCGGCCGGGTCGACTGCGCTTCAGACGTGGCCACTGACAGAAGGAGAATAGCGGCGATAAGCGTAAATCTCGTCATAATGCGTACGATTGTATGCGGGAGAAGGTTAGGTTTGAAAGCTCAGAACCCGGGGTATTCCCGGGTTCCTTAATGAAACAAACCTTCGGATGCGGTGAAGATGGGGTTGCGTTGTGTTTAGGCCACAGATTTCACGGATTACACGGATTACTTCTTGATAAAGGTACGTTTGATCGTTTGTTTCCCTTGAGGGCCTTCGGCAGTCAACTCGATCTTGAGGGTTTTGCCGTCTGCCGAGAGTATCCACTTGCGCTGCATCTGCACGTTGACGGGGCCTTGGGGTCCATCGAAAGTTGACGTCTCAGTGACCTCGAGGCCGTCAGCCGTCCATTTCGCGGTTCGCTTGCCCTTGCCGCTCTGTCCGCCCGGGGTTTTGGGTGTGAAGTCTATCTCTTTGCCGTCGAGCGTGTAGCTGTCGGCAACAACCTGTTCGCCTTCGTCGGTGATCAACTTAGTCTCCAATGAAAGCTTGTCGCCAGTTTGGACTACAGTCATGATCTGATCCATTCCGGGCGGCAGTCCCTCGCTGTTGTTCTTGTCCAACTGCCACGTTCCACTGAAGTCCGCTTTCGCTGCAGCCGCAGTTGCCGCTGCCGCGGGCGCTGCTGTCGCAGGAGCCGCGCGGTTTTGGGCAGCGATGTTGTCGAGCATCTGGCGCAGTTCGGTTTCCGGCAACCAATGCCCGCGAACCATCACGCCTTGGCGTTTCGACAGATTCGCGACCGATTGCAACGGGTTAGCGTCGAGCAAGAGCAGGTCCGCGCGCATGCCGGCTTCGACCGTGCCGAAGTCACGAGACGTTTTGAAAACCTGCGCGAAGTACTCCGCCGGATTGAGTGTTGCTGCTTCGAGTGCCTGGTAAGGCGTCAAACCTGCCTCGACGAAGCTTTGCAATTCCCGGTGCGTTGCAAAGCCGGGAACGAGAAAGAACTGTGGTGAATCGGGACCGACGAGCAGCTTCGCGCCCGCCGCACGCAACGCGACGAGCATTTTGTTGCGCAGCTCGAGATAACGTTGCCGTTCGCTGAGCGGGACCGGCTCACCGAGTGTTGACTGTTTCTGTTTCGCAAAACCCTCGCGCATCTTGGCCGGGATGTATTGCATCTCGGGCCACTTCAAATATTCTTCCGGCGTCGTGTCGGAGACGACTAGTTTGAATAACGTGAGCGTCGGATCGTTCCACACATTAGCTTTGCGTGTCGCAGCGGCAAGCGCGGGAATTTTGCTTTCGTCGATGTGTTCGAGCACCGGTCCGAGCACGACCTGCGACGGCGTCGGCGGTACGGGTGAATTGTCCGCGACCATTGCTTGCAGGTATCCGTCCAGATGCTCGATGGAAGTTTGTTGCGCTTCGAGAGCACGCTTCAAGCCAACCGTTGCGGTGACGTGTCCGGCGAAGGGAATCCCGACGCGTTTCGCGGTCGCCGCGATCGCCGTGTAAGTTTCCGGTGTTAATCCTTCGTGAACTTTGAGTAGATCGTAGCCGGCATTTTTCTGTTCGGTTACGACGCGTTCTGCCACTTCCGGCGAAGACACGTTGTTGCCGAGCAATGGTGGTCCAGCCGTGTAGATCGTTGGTCCGAGTACTTCGCGTTTAGCGACGCGGTCGCGCAACGTGAGGTGTTCAGGCTTGCCAATCATGTTGCGCACGGTCGTAACGCCGTTCGCCAGGAACAGTTGCAACTGCTGCTGAGCGAGATCGTCCTTTCCCGTTCCGGGAAACAAGTGGACGTGCATATCGGCGAGACCCGGCATGAGGTATTTGCCGCGCCCGTCGATTTCGCGCGCGCCGGCGGGTACTCTCATCTTGTTTGCGGGGCCGATTTCCGCGATGCGGCCGTCGCGTACGATGACCGTTTGGCCTTCGAGGATTCGTTCGCGGTCAAACGGGACGACGTTGACGTTGACGAAGGCGATGGCCTGGGGCGCGGTTGAGTTTTGGTTTGCGTTCTGCGCAAAGGCGGTGGCGAACAGTGCAAACACGACGAGCAGAGACAGGATCTTTTTTGTTTGAGCTTTCATGGCGTCAGAGTCTTACAGAGGGTAAACACCGGCGACAACCGAATTGTGATGACTAGTGCTGTAGGTGTGATGTTCAGTTGTTTTCGGCTCCGAGCACGGCGAAGAACCGGTCGCGATAATTACGGCTCAGCATTAGTTGCTGGCCGTTTTGGAGCACCAGATCCTGATCGCCGTTGGAACGCGGATAGATTTCTTTGACCTTCTCGATGTTGACGATTACCGAGCGATGCACGCGGACGAACTTCTGCGTGTCGAGTTTTGTTTCCAGCGACTGCATCGTGCCGCGTATCAAATGCGACTCCCGGCCGGCGTGTACCTTCAAATAATTTCCGTACGTTTCAATCCAATCAATCTCGTCGGTTGGCAGCAGGATGGTACGCCCGGTGAGTTTAATGGTCAGTCGCTTTAAAAATTTGGAGCCTGTTTTGATGTCTTCTAGCATCGCGCGAAAGCGGCTGTCGAGATCGTCACCCTGGTCCGGTTGCGCGAGATGAGCTTTCGCGCGTTGCACTGCCTTGCTGAGACGTTCGCTGTCCACGGGCTTCAGCAGGTAATCAAGCGCGTTCACCTCAAAGGCCTGAATCGCATATTCGTTGTAAGCGGTGACGAAGATGAC
Source organism: Pyrinomonadaceae bacterium (assembly GCA_035279345.1). GTDB lineage: Bacteria > Acidobacteriota > Blastocatellia > Pyrinomonadales > Pyrinomonadaceae > PSRF01. Next base: position 15,179 of record DATEHX010000219.1, read on the forward strand.
GACCGGCATTCGCTCCGCTTTGAGCGCTTCAAGAACGCCGAAACCGTTTAGCGCCGGCATCTGCACGTCGAGAAAGATCAAATCGGGCGTTAAAGCGCGGATGTCCTTGACGGCTTTGTCGCCGTTGTCGCATTCGCCCACGACCTCGACGTCAGGATGATCGGCAAGGCAGCGTTTGAGCCGCTCACGCGCGAGTTGCACGTCGTCAATAATCAGCGTTCGTATCATCACTTTCGTTTCCCGCTCCCTTAAAAGCCTCTTTGAAGGGAAGACTGATACGGATCGTCACGCCGCGGCCCGGAAAGCTACTCAGGTTGAAGTCCTGAGCTGCGCCGTAGAGGTGTCGCAAACGTTCACGCGTGTTTACCAGCCCGAGGCCGTTGCCATCTTCCTGCTCGGGCATGCCCAATCCGTCGTCGGTTATCTCGACGTAAAGCTTGCCGTCGAGTCGTCTCGCGAAAACTTCGATGTTTCCTCCTTCGGGTCGAGGTGAGATGCCGTGCTTGATCGCATTCTCCACGAGTGGTTGCAAGAGCATGTTTGGCACGCGCGCGTCGAGCGTTTCAGGATCGATGCTCATTCTCACGTTCAAACGATCGCGCATCAGCGTCCGCTGAATCTCGACATACTTTTCGAGGAAGTCGATCTCCTTTTTCAACGTCACTTCCTGCGACTTTTCGCTTTCGAGCGAAAAGCGCAACAGTTCGCTGAGCGAAACGATGCTGCGGTCAGCGGTTTTCGGATCGCTGTAGACGAGCTCGGCGATTGCATTCAGCGTGTTGAAGAGAAAGTGTGGATGCAGTTGCATCCTTAGGGCTTGTAATTGTGCCTGCGCTAACCGGAGTTCTCGCTCCTGATACTTGCGAAAGTAATTGACGGCCTGACTGACGGCGACGATGCCCCAGTAGACCATGACGTTCGTCGCGCCTAAGCCGACCAGCAGGGCAACGAGTGGGACCGGCGGACGGTACGATTGCGACCACACGAGCACGATCGCGTTGACGTTTTGCAGTATGAAAATGTGCGCGAGCGAAACCGGGACACACAGCAGAAGATGTATCAACAGATTGCGGAGCAGCCGGGGACGCTCGAACGCGAAGCGACCGCCGAGCCAGAGCACCAGCGGCGTGAGTACAGCCCAAACGTAAAACAGCGCGAGGGTCGCGCCGAGCGCCTGACTCCACGTCAACGGCGTCGGAGCACGCAGGTTGGAAAGATAGGTTTGTGGAGTGAAGAGCAGTGCGAGGAAAGTCCAGCAGCCGAGGATCACACAGGCTGCTTTCCAGTAGTTCTTCACCAGGCTTCGAATACGCATTCCGCCTCAAATATGGAGGCGTAGCGTGTCCGCTGGCAACCTGGTTGTGATGAGTCGTGAGATTCGCGGGTCGAGTGGTGAGGAAAAAGAATAGGTCCTATAAGTCCTAATAGGACCTATAAGACCTATTCAATCGCAACCGACTTAGAAGTTAACCTTCACGCCAAACTGAAACTGCCGCGGATCGAACGCCGCGGTTGGGCGGCTGTAGTAACGTCCGTTCTCCGCACGCTGGTTGAAAGCGCGAACGTCGTCGATGAACGGCGACGCAGCCGCTTCATTGAAACGATTGAAGAGGTTGAAACCTTCGGCAATCAGTTCCAGACGCACGCGCTCGCCGAGCGGAACGAGTTTCGAAACCCGCAGATCCAGCGACATGAAGTCGTGGGTCAGACCGAAATTGCGTCCCAGGCTTCCACTCGTGAACTGGCCGTTTGAAATGATTCCCACGCATCCCTGCGTGCCCGGCACACACAACGTGCCGTCAGCCAAAACTGACGGACGATCGGTTTGGTTCGACTGATCGTTGTTCGTGTCCTGATTGCTCAGGATGTTGAACGGACGGCCGGACGACCATTCGAAGATTGGCGCGATCGTGAAGTTTGAAAGCGCGCGATGGACGCCACTCGCTCCCGACGATGCCCAACGGCTCGGCGAAGCGATAATGCCGCTGAACACAAACCGGTGACGTTGATCGAACAGCGAATCCGCACGCTCAGCGCCGAAGTTGCGATTGTCCTGCGGCAGCAGAAGCGTTTGCAGGTCGGATGAATCGTCGATCGAGTGGGACCACGTGTACGAAGCGAGAAACTGGAAGTGATGCGAGAAGCGCTTTTTCACGTCCACGTTCAGCGCGTTGTAGCTCGAGTTGCCGTCGGAAGTTTGCGCATTGATCGAACCAAACGGTGAAATCGTTCCCGGCGTGCGAAGCGAACCAGCCAGTGCACCATTCAACACGGCGGGCGTCACGAGACCACCCGAAAGCGCCTGGGCCAAAAAGTAGTTTGGCGCACTCGGCCGGAAGAAGTTCGCAACACCGGCGTTGACGATGCGGCTGCCGAGATTAGATATCGGCGCCGCGACCATGCCCGGAATGATGACCGCGAAGGTCGTGCCGGCGGTCGGAAACAGAGGTGCACCGGTCGGCGTCACCATGTTGAAACACTGTAGCGGTACACCGCCCGGGCACGGGAAGAACGGAATCGCCTGCGTGCTGCTGGAGGGAATCGAAAACGCGACCGCTTCCGTTGTGCTCACCGGATTGCGTCCGGACCAGCGGCGGAAGTTTTGAATCTGAAGCTCAGTGCGCGGAGCGTTGACGTCGAGCGGGTGCGGCAGATGATGAGCGCCGACGTAAATGTAACTGCCCGAGATCGTCATGTCGTTCGTCAGTTCGCGCTCGACCGTGAAGTTGCCTTGGTTCGCGTAGGCATATTCAAAGTCCTTCTGCACGTGGAGCGTGAAGGGAAGCACTGGTCCAAAGCCGGGGAACGTTTGATCGTTGAATCGTTGGCGGCCGAATTGATACTGCGCACCGGCAGCAACACCCGGCGTCACGACGCCCGGCGGACAGATCGGATTGCCACCACCCGGCGGGCAAACGGTTCCCTGAAACACCTGTACGGCATTCAGCAGGTTCGTCGGCGCCGGATTGCCTGGCGTGAGAATGCCCTGTTGCTGTTGCACCGCATCGGCGATATCCGAGTTGAACGCGATCGCCAGCAGCGGGTGATCGTAGAACAGTCCAAACGCCGCGCGGATGACTGTCTTGTTATTGCTACCCGGATCCCACGCGATCGCGAGACGCGGCGCCCAATTGTTTTTGTCGCGCGGGAATCCCTGTTGAATGCCCATCGCATCCTGTGCGGCAAGCACCTGATCGGCGGAGAGCGTGATGCCCGAAAGCGGATCGCGCAGTGGCAACGTCGGAATCTGTTCGGTGATTTCGTAGTCGTAACGCACGCCGTAGTTGAGCGTCAGGTTCGGACGCACTTTCCACGAATCCTGTGCGAAGAACGCGATCGGCTTGTTGCCGATGCTGCTGACCGGATTGCCGAAACCCTGAATGAAGTTTGCCGGGAAACCGAGACCGTACTGCTGCACCGGAGTGAAGTCCGGAGGCGGCTGCAACGATGGCGGCAACGTACAAAGCTGCACTATGAGTGTGCACGCGCCCAAACCACCGAAGTTGAAAAGACCGGCGAAGTTCAATTCGAAGATCGCTTCCGGAATGCGAACGAACGCGACGTCGCCGCCGAATTTGAAGTTGTGGTTACCGTGAACGAGGTTCAGGTTGTCAGTAAATTCATAACGCGTTTCCGTGCGCACTACCGGCGAGAACAACTCGCGGCCGATGAATGCGGCACCGGAGATGTTGAAGGCGACCGCGTCGCCGTTCTGCGATTTGAAAGTCGCGCGGCGTTCGCCGAAGTTGAAACGCGCTTCGTTGACGATGTTGTTCGAAAGTGTCGAAGTTAGCGTCGTGACTGCCGAAAAGTCGCGCAGCGTTTGAATACCGGTGCGCGAGAAGTCGTTCTGGCCGAGCGACTGATTTTGTGACTCGACCTGAATGCCAGTGATTGTGCTCGGGTTGTAACCGAAGCGGAAACTGAACTGGTGCTTCGAAGTGATCAAGTGATCTAGACGAAACGAGTTGAACGTCGTTCGATCAGTGATCGGAAAGATTCGCTGAAGGTTGTTCAACGGCCGGAAAGCGATTGGTTGGCCCAAGGCGTTGGTCGTGTTAAGCGGAATCGGCGCGCCAGTCAGGAAGAACCTGTTGCCGATAACTGTTCCCGGCGTGAACGGCGCCGCAGTCGCGAGCAACGGATTGAAGCCGGTGAGCGCCGTGCTGCCGCCACCTGAAGCGAGATAAGCGTAAGCGACACCGAGTTGTGCTATCTGACCACCCTGGCCGAGCAGATTGTTGATGTACGAAACCTGTTCCGGCCTAAGGTTTCTCAGCGTCTGCGCCGGAAAACCGGGCGCGAGCGGCGGCAACGTGACTGAACCCGTCAGGCCCGCGGCGGGGTCGGCCGTATAGAAACCGGATTCGTTGCGCCGGCGTTGTTCAAAAGCAAAGAAGAAGAACGTGCGATCTTTATCGAATGGACCACCGATCGTGAAGCCATACTGCGTGCGCGTGAACGGCGGATCCTCGATCGGCGCGAAAGCGTTGCGCGCCTGAAAACTGCGGTGCCGCAAAAACCCGAACACGTTTCCGTGCAGCTCGTTTGTGCCTGACTTGGTGACGACGTTCACAACGCCGCCGGCGGACCGGCCAAACTCCGGCGCGAACGAATTGGTAACTACCTGAAACTCCTGCACCGCTTCCTGACTCACAGTCGATCGCGAAGCGTTCACGGAGTTATCGGTGTTGTCGGCGCCATCCACTTGTACGAGATTGGAACGTCCACGTTGTCCGCCGAAATTCAAACCCGTTGTCGGCGCTGGTCCAATCGGACGACCGTTGTCGCGGCCGACGGTTGAAGTGGTCAACGCAAACGAAAGGTAGTTTCGTTCGTTGATTGGCAGGTTGTTGATTCTTTGCTGGTCGATCGTCGTCGCGACTGCTGTTTTCGTTGTTTCGACAACGTCCGATGTGGCGTCGGAGATCGTTACGCTTTCAGTGATCTGTCCGGCCTCGAGCACGACGTCGAAATTCGCAGTTTGCCCGACCGTGACGACGACTTTCGTCAGCACTGCTTTTTTGAAGTTCGCTGCTTCGACAGTGACTTCGTAGTCACCCGGCGGAACGTTGACGATTCGATAAAAACCTTCGTCGTTGGTCGTTGTATTGCGGGTGAGGTTCGTCCCGGGATTGCGAATAGTCACGTTCGCATTCGGAACCACAGCGCCCGCGGCGTCTTTCACGGTACCTTGCAGGTCGGCGGCGTTCGATTGCGCCTGCCCCAAAGCTGCGCTTGTTGACACCAACAAGATCGCTAGCAGAGAGATTAGTTGAAACGATCCGGAAAGCCAGGACTTCAACGATACAAACATCGTCATGTTCTCCTTAACTAGTTTCGCGGCTTGGAACTCGCTCAATAGATTCTTTGATTACGTTCGCGCTTACCCTGGGACGGGAGCAGACTGAGAGACGACTACTGCTCAGACTTTGTACTCTAAAAACCCCTGATGTGGCAAGAATTTACTGATTCTCGGATGAGCGAACGGAATGATGGTTGGCGGCAGGTGAGCGGGTGGCCCGAGCGACTCGATTTCGAAAGCGCTCGCTCGCGCCGAAGATTGCCACGCCCCATTCAGTCAGACGTGGGCGAAAAGCCGCGCGGCGCAGCAAACCGCAAATGCGCAAGCGTGAGTGAAACTTCGCGTTGTGAGCTGTCGTGTAGTCGGTCGCGAGAGTTGGCGTTTTCAGATCGTGACGGTGGCGAAGAATCACTTCCGCGGCCAGTTCGCCGCTCTCGAGTGCCATCAGCATGCCGCTGCCCGTGAAAGGATCGATGAAGATGGCCGCGTCGCCAATTGCCAGCAAACCTTTCGCGGGCGCAGGACTTTGGCGTCCAAAACTCTCCCAGGAAGCACTCAGCCATTCCGAACTCGTCGTTGCAGTCCCGAGTGTGAACGAGGCGCGCGGATTCGTCATCACCATCTCGTGCATCACGCGATCGGGATCCGAATTACAGCGCTTCACCTGTTCGGCGCTGATGATGAAACACAGATTACTTTCGCCCGACTCGATGCTGTTCAGTCCGCCGTACCCGCCCTTGTAGAAATAGATCTCGCAGGCGCCGGGCGCGACGCGTGTGTTTTGAAAGTGCGCTTTGAAAGCGATCAGTTTTGGTTTTTGTTTGTGCGCGTGATTTAACTTCCGCGCGAGTATGCGCGCACGCCCAGTCGCATCGATCGTCAACGGCGCCTCAAACTCTCTCTCTTCCGCTCCGATCCTGATCCTCAATCCGTGTACGAAGTCTGTGTTAATCCGTGGCCCCACTACCGACGCCCCTTCAACAACCTCAACACCGACTTCCTTTGCTTTTCTTAACAACACTTCGTCCATCACGGCACGGCTAAGCCCGAGCGCCATGCGTCCACCAAACCAAGTGCTCGGAACCGTGACCTGATGCCCGCGGCTCGAATAAAAAACCGTTTCAGAGATCGAAGCCGGACCCGAAGAGACCATCGATCTCGCAACGCCGAGTTTGTCAAAATGATCCTGGCATTCGGGAGAAATGAACTCGCCACATAATTTCGGACGTGGGAATTTCTTCTGCTCGACCAGCAGTACGCTGAGGCCATTCATTGCGAGATGGATCGCGGCGCTACTGCCAGCCGGACCTGCACCCGCGATGATCACGTCGTAAGCGTCTCTCATGCACTCAACACCAGGCGCGCGGGAAAGTGATGCTCCACCCAAAGATCGCGCAGGCCCGCAGCCTTGCCTAAACGCACCAGTTCGTCCGCTTTGAAACTCCGCAGAATCGAAAGCGCGCCATCCTCGCGTAGCAAACGATTCTTCAAAACCAGCTTTCCAAGCGTCGTGTAAAAGAAATACGGCACCGGATCCCGATGCAGATCGATGACGAAGATCCGCCGCCGCGCCACTCGACTCATCTCGCGCAGAATACGTACGACCATCTCGTCGACGAAGTGATGCGTGAAGAGCGAGCACATCACGTAATCAAACTCGCCGCCGGCGAAAGGTAACTGCAAGGCATCGCCGCGCACGGCAGTGATCTCCGGAAAGCCGGTCGATTCTTCACGGATCGCTTGCGCGGAGCGTTCGTTCAGTTCGAGCCCAACGCCTCTGAAACGGCGGTTGGTTGACTTGGCCCACGTTGCCGCCACACGCAACAACTCGCCCGAGCCCGCACCGACGTCGAGTACGGAAAACTCCAGCAACTGATTCTGTTCGACGTCTTTTAGAAGCGTTTGTTTCAACGCGTGCGCATCGCCCATCCAGCGATTGACGAGTTGCAGCTCCGAAATGCAGCCTTCGTATTCTTCGGGTGTGTAGGTGCCCGTGTCGATGTTCTCAAGTTCGTAACTGCGGCGCTTGAATTTCTCGAACATGTTTCACGACTCGGCCAATCGCTGGATCACCAGCGCACTGTTTTTCGAGCCAAAGCCAATACAGTTGCAGAGTGCTGTCTTGACGTTTGCCTCACGTGCTTCGTTGGGAACGTAGTCGAGATCACAATCAGGATCGGGTTCTTCGAGATTGATGGTGGGAGGAATTCTATTGGTGTGCATCGCGCACAACGCCGCGCCGAGTCCCGCGGCGCCACTCGCGCCCTGCGGATGACCAATCTGCGACTTCGTAGCGGACATCGGAATGCGCGCGGCATGGCCGTCGAAGGCTCGTTTCAACGCGGCGGTTTCGATGCGATCGTTCAGCACCGTCGAGGTGCCATGCAGATTTACGTAGTCGATGTCTTTCGGTTCAACGCCCGCGTCCTGGAGCGCGAGGCCCATCGCGCGCGCGGGTTCGCTGCCGTCTTCCGCGAGACGCACGCGATGATACGCATCACAGGTCGCGCCGTAGCCGATTATCTCCGCGTAAATCTGCGCGCCGCGTGCGACGGCGTATTTCAGTTCTTCCAAAACGTAGATCCACGAACCCTCGCCGAGCACCATGCCCGAACGATTGAGTGAGAACGGCCGCGAGGCGCGCTGTGGTTCGTTGTTCCAATCGTTGGTCAACACGGTCATCAGATTGAACCCAGCGAGAATGCCCGGCGCGATCGGCGCGTCGACACCACCGGCGAGCATCAGGTCCTGACGACCTAGTGCGATGTGTTGAGCAGCGTAGGAGATCGCATCAGTGGAACTTGTGCAGCCGGTTGAAACGATGTGCGATAGACCACGAAGGCCAAACGCCATCGACAACTCGCTCGATAGACCACCGTGAGTTGATGAAGGAATCGTGTATACGCTCGCCTTCGTGGTTGGACCAACGTACCAGTATTCGTATTGCTGTTCGGTGAAAGCGAGACCACCGCCACCGGTTCCGAGTTCGACACCGAACGCACGCCGCTCGTCGAGCGACATGTCTTGTGGAAACAAACGCGCGTCTGCGAGTGCCTCGCGTGCAGCCGCGAGCGCGAGTGGAACAGTACGCGGAACGTGTTTGCGATCTTTTGGATTGAGTTGAGCTTCCCAATCGAAGGAAGGAACTTCGGCGGCGATCTGGACCGGGAAACTTGAAGGGTCGAAGGTTTCGATTCTGCGCACGCCGCTCTTGCCGGCGATGAGCCCGTCCCAAAATGCCTCTCGTCCGATTCCGAGAGGGGTCACACACCCCATTCCGGTGATTACTACGCGGCGTGGTCGCGTGAACCCTCTCAGCATATTTGAACTAACCCTCTGTGTTTAAATCTTCTGGCCGCATTCGTTGCAGAACTTCGCGCCGGGTGGTACTTGAGCTTGGCAGTTAGGACATGATGCCGCGCCTATTTTAGTACCACATTCCACGCAGAACTTTGCGCCAGAACTGTTTTTATTACCACAGTTCGGACATGCAACGCCCGCGGCACCGCTTGTGGCTGCGGCTGCGGCGCCGCCGGCGGCACCTTCTCTTGATTGCCGCATCGCGTCCGACATCGCACCGGCCATCGCATTTCCCATGGCAAAGCCCGCGCCAAGACCAACACCAGTTCCCGCACCGCCCGAAGGATTCTGCGCTGCATCGCGCATCGCATCAGCAGCTTGAAACTGCGTGTAGCGGCCAACGTCGCCGATGACGCCCATCGACGTGCGTTTGTCCATCGCGGCTTCGACTTCCTGAGGCAGCGAGATGTTTTCGATCACGAACTTGGTTAACTCGAGTCCCCAGCTCTTGAAGTCGTCGTTCATCTTGCCGCGCATGAACGTGCCGAGTTCGTCATAGTTCGAAGCGAGATCGAGCGCGGCGATTTTCGATTCGCCGAGTGCGTCGGTAAAACTGCTCACGAGCGTGCGCTTGAGCTGGCCTTCGACGTCTTCAGTAACGAAACGTGAATTGGTGCCGGCGATCTCTTTGATGAAGGACTGCGGATCGCCGACGCGCATCGAGTAGATGCCGAAAGCGCGCAGGCGAACCATGCCGAAGTCAGGGTCGCGCATCATCACGGGATTCGGCGTGCCCCATTTTAAATCCTGAAACTGTTTGGTGCTGACGAAGTAGACTTCGGATTTGAACGGCGAGTTGAAGCCGTACTTCCACGCGCCGAGCTTCGACAGGATCGGCGTGTTACCGCCGTCAATCGTGTAACGGCCGGGGGGAAACTGATCGGCGATTTGGCCCTCGTGGACGAACACAGCCGCTTGCGACTCGCGCACGATCAACTGTGCTCCGTTTTTGATCTCCTGGTCGCGCACTGGAAAACGGTAGACGAGCGTGTTGCCACTGTCGTCGAGCCATTCGATTACCTCAATGAACTGTGAACTCGGGCTGAGACGATCAAGAATTCCCATTTTTTAGCCTCATTCTTAGCAGGATTCAGTCAAGCACGGATTATACGCTGAGACGGCGGGATTAGTTGAAGCGTCGCGCGCGATTGTCGCGATTGTGTCGGTGGCGGATGAGCAGGAGCGCCGTTAGACCACCCAGCATGTCGATGAAACTGTCGTAAATCGAGCTGGTGCGGGACGGAACAAAGCTTTGGTGATATTCATCGAGCAGAGCGTAGGCGACGACCAGGGCTAGTGCAGCGATAAACCAGCGGTTTGCCAGTGCCGGGCGCGGCGAAGTCCGGAATGCGCGTGCCGCCAGGAAAGCGAGAATCGCGTATTCCGTGAAGTGCGCGGCCTTGCGTGTGATTATGTGGATTATCAAGAGTGTTTCCGGGGTCGTGTTTGGAAACAGCCACAGGACGAGCGGGCCGATGATGCGCGACGTGTTTCCGGCGTTGAAGCTGTCGGAAGAGGCGTAGGAGATGAAGACTAGCCAGGCGACGAGAGGAAGATAGCGGCTGAGAAACCTGGCCACAGACGTTACATTGACAGGATTACAGAATTAACAAGAAGGAAAGCAGAGTGGTTGTCTTCCCAAATCTTGTTAATACTCTTCATCCTGTCTAATTGGTTACAGCGCGGCGGCGCCGGAAACGACTTCGATGATCTCGTTGGTGATCGCGGCCTGGCGGATGCGATTCATGTTGAGCGTCAAGCTGTCGATCAACTCGCTCGCGTTCTTCGAGGCTGAATCCATTGCGGTCATGCGCGCGCCTTGCTCTGAGGCGATTGACTCGAGCAATGCGCGAAAGATCTGCGTCTCAACCAAACGCGGCAAGAGTTGGCTGAACATCTCTTCGGGTGGTTGTTCGTAAATGTAATCGACGAGCGTTACGGCTTGTTGGATCTTCGTTTCCGGCTCCGGCTCTTTTGCGCGTGCGACCGGAAGCAACTGATCCACCACAACGCGCTGAGACAACACGGATTTGAATTCGTTGTAGATGAGAAAAACTTTGTCGATGCCGGTATCGTCGGTGTAGAGCTTGATGATTGAGCGCGCGACTTCGAGCGCTTCCGAGAACTCAACCCGGCCTTTGCCGGTTAAACCAATGTATTCGCCCGCAATTACCGCCTTGCGGCTACGGAAGAAATCACGACCCTTGCGTCCGAGCGCCAACAGCTCGATCTGCTTGCCAGCATTGTCGCGCATGAATTGTTGCGCGGCTTTCGTCAGGTTTGTGTTGAAAGCGCCGCACAAACCCTTGTCAGCAGTGATCAGGACCAGCAGGTAGCGCTCATCGCCACGCAGGTCGAGCAGTGGATGGTGAAAGTCTTCGTCGGTTCGCTTCGCCAGCTCGCCCAAAACCTCGCCCATCTTGTTTGCAAACGGACGCGCCGTGACGACGCGATCTTGCGCGCGCCTGAGCTTCGCAGCCGACACCATCTTCATGGCTTTTGTGATCTGCTGCGTGTTCTTGACCGACTTGATACGCCGGCGAATGTCGAGAAGATTAGGCATCGCTGATCGTTTAGGCCGGCTGCGGCGCCGCTGCGGCCGAAGCACGGGTTACGGGAGCGGCGGCGTAATCACCCGTCGCTTCCTTCTTCCAGTCGTCTTTGAAGTCTTCCAGAACTTGTTTGAGATCGTTCTTGATCTCGTCCGTCAGGGTTTTCTTTTCCGCGATTGCCGCGAGCACACCCGGATGGGAGTTCTCCACAAACTTGAGCAAGCCCGCTTCGAACTGCTTCACGTCTTCGACAGCAATATCGTCGGTGTAGCCGTTGGTGGCGGCCCAGATCACGAGCACCTGTTTTTCAACGTCCATCGGCTGATACTGCGGTTGCTTCAGAATCTCCGTGAGACGCTGTCCGCGAGCCAACTGTGCTTGCGTTGCTTTGTCGAGATCGGAACCGAACTGCGCGAAGGCCTGCAACTCGCGAAACTGCGCGAGGTCGAGACGCAATGTTCCGGCGACCTGCTTCATCGCCTTGATCTGCGCGGAACCGCCGACGCGCGACACGCTATTGCCAACATTGATTGCCGGACGGAAACCGCTGTTGAAAAGATCGGCTTCGAGGAAGATCTGTCCGTCAGTGATCGAGATCACGTTGGTCGGGATGTAGGCCGAGATGTCACCCGCCTGTGTTTCGATGATCGGCAAACTCGTTAACGAACCGCCGCCTTTAAGGTCAGAAAGTTTTGCCGCGCGCTCGAGCAAGCGCGAGTGGAGATAAAAAACGTCGCCGGGGTACGCCTCACGGCCCGGTGGACGGCGAAGCAGCAGCGAAATCTCGCGATATGCGGCTGCCTGTTTCGAAAGATCGTCGTAAATCGTGAGCGCGTGCTTGCCGTTGTCGCGGAAGTATTCGCCCATCGCAGCGCCCGAGTACGGTGCCAGAAACTGCATCGCCGCGGGATCTGAAGCCGTTGCTTTGATGACGATCGTGTAATCCATCGCGCCGAAGTCTTGCAAAGTCCTCACGACCTGGGCCACGGTGGACGCCTTCTGACCGATCGCGACGTAAATACAAATTACGTCTTTTCCTTTTTGGTTGATGATCGTGTCGACAGCAACG
>DATEHX010000220.1:0-15184 GCA_035279345.1 Pyrinomonadaceae bacterium
TGCCGGAGATCGTCGAAAGACCTGCCGGACGCGGTTGTTCGTCACTTCCGCCCAAGATCAAATTCAATGATTTACGCGCGGCGTTTGATCTCGTCGCTTCTTTGCACTTCATCGGCGATCAAAGTGGCGCCGCAAACACCGCGTTGGCTGGTTTGGAACAACTGATTCGCGCCGATCGCTGGGCCATCTATCTCTTCTCCGAAGAGAAAGGCGTCGAGAGCGCGACGCTCGAGGCGATCGCGGTTCGACGTCCGGGCCAACACGGTACGGGCAGCCGTAGCGAAGAAGAATGGCGTCGGGTGTTGGGCGGTGAATCGGATCTGCCCATTGGCTCCGAAAGCAAAGCTGCGAAACGCGCGGCGGCTGGAATGGGAATCATCAAGCGAAAAGAGCGTGGTCAGTTTGTGCTTGCCGTGCCGCTGATTTGTGGCGAACGAATCCTCGGCGTGATTGAAGGCATTCGTGAGGGTTACGGCGCGCACGCGTTTAAGAAGACTGACGTTGCATTGCTCGACTCGCTTTCATTACCGATCGCTTCTGCCTTGGCGAACGCGGTGCGCATCGCTGAAGCCGAACGTCTGTCGCAAACAGACGACCTTACTAAACTCCATAACGCGCGCTACCTGCGTCAGTTTCTGCTGAACGAGATCCGGCGCGCACGGCGTTACGGTTCGAGTGTGGCCGCACTGTTTCTCGATCTCGACGATTTCAAACGCATCAACGACGTGCACGGTCACCTCGTCGGCTCGCACGTGTTGATGGAAATGGCCGGCGTGATCCTTTCCTCGATACGCGATACGGATGCGGTGGCCCGTTACGGCGGCGACGAGTTCGTTATCGTCTTACCCGACACCGGCATCGAGCTCGCGGGAACAGTCGCGGAACGCATCCGGCAAAAAATTCTGCGGCATCAGTTCACCGGCGGACGCCGCTTGCAGCTTTCGTTGACAGCGAGTTTTGGTGTGGCCGCATTTCCGAAACACGCATCCTCGCCGCAGCAGCTAATTGCGTGCGCCGACACCGCGATGTACGAAGCAAAAGCGGCGAACAAAAACTGCGTCCGCTTCGCGGCGGATCTGGCCCCGAAAGAACCGCTCCACGAGCTCGTGGAGAGCCTCGAGTTCGAAGAGCCGGTCCAAGCCTAGCGACATCAGTTAGACGGGGTTCACAAAATTAACAAGATGACTCAGGAAGTAACCATCTTGTCCCTTCTGCAAATCTTGTCAAACCAAGAAAGTTCAAACAACAAACCAGTTTACGGTTCGTGCCTTAACGGTGTATCTTAGGAGGTCGGACGTGTTTGGTGCGTCTAAAGGTATGGAGGAAGGGATTCTCTCCCTACTGATATTTGCCGCCGATCCCACCCGAAGTTCCAAACTACAACCACGGGAAGTGAATAAGTCTAGATGGCTTTCAAATCTATCTTCAGTCTGTTTTCCAGTGATCTGGCGATCGACCTCGGGACGGCAAATACACTCGTTTACGCCAAGGGGCGCGGCATAGTCGTCTCTGAGCCTTCCATCGTTGCAATTAACAAAGTAACGAATCAGGTCGAGGCCGTGGGCCGCGACGCTAAAGATATGCTGGGCCGCACCCCCGGCAACATCGTCGCCATCCGGCCCATGAAAGACGGCGTTATCGCAAACTTCGAAGTCACCGAGAAGATGCTTCAGCACTTCATCCGTAAGGCCCACAACGGCAAAACGTGGGTCAGCCCGCGCGTGGTCATCGGTATCCCTTCTGAAATCACACAGGTCGAACGCCGCGCAGTCGAAGACTCAGCTTACCGCGCTAAAGCTTCGGAAGTTTATCTGGTCGAAGAAGCGATGGCCGCGGCGATTGGCGCTGGTCTGCCAATCACCGAACCACACGGCAACATGGTCGTCGATATTGGTGGTGGAACTACGGATATCGCGGTGATCAGTTTGAGTGGTATCGTTTACTCGCGCGCCGTGCGTGTCGCCGGCAATGAGATGGACGAGGCGATCATTCAGTACATCAAACGGAAGTACAACTTGTTAATCGGCGAACGCACCGCGGAAGCGATCAAGATCGAACTCGGTTCGGCCTACCCGATCGACGAGCCGCTCTCGTACGAAGTACGCGGCCGCAACCTCATCGAAGGAATTCCCAAGACGATCACGATCACCGACGAAGAAGTGCGCGAAGCGCTCGCGGATTCGATCTCGACGATCATCAACGCCGTCCGCGTGGCGCTCGAACGAACGCCACCAGAGCTTTCGGCGGATATCGTCGAACGCGGTATTGTATTAACGGGGGGCGGCGCTTTACTTAAAAATCTCGACAAGCGCCTTTCAATCGAAACGGGTCTGCCGGTGTCGCTGGCCGACGATCCGCTTGCTTCGGTCGTTCTGGGGACCGGAAAGATGTTGTCTGACTTCGATCTCCTCAAGCGCGTGAAGTGGGAAAACACAATGACCAGCGGGATGTAGAATAATTGCCGATTTTCGATTTTCGATTGCCGATTGGCCGCAAACGAAAACGGCGCCGGGTCTTTTTGCGGTCTTCAGCTCAAACGCAATCGGCAATCGAAAATCGAAAATCGGCAATAGGATTACTAAGTGGCTTCGGTTCGTACCCAAAGAGAAATCCGTCAGCGAGCTCCGCTCTGGCTCGTGACTTTGCTGATCACAAATCTGGTAATCATGGCGGTTGATGCGCGTGACGCCAACGGCGAGCACAAGATCCTGCGCGTTTGGACGCAAGCACTCTCCTCGCCGCTGCAAAGCACGTCGTCGAAAGTCAGCGGCGCGACTTCCGGTTTCTTTCAACAGATATGGAACTTCCGCGGCACCGCGGCCGAGAACGAGCAATTAAAAGAACGTCTTGCGAAAGCTGAGGCCGAACTCCACGCGGCACGCCAGGCCGAAGCAGAAAACGAACGTCTCAAATCACTGCTGGAACTTCGCGACAAAAGTGACATCCAAAGTATTCCGGCCCGGGTCATCGCTCGCGATCCCTCGATCTGGTTCAACACGATTACGATCAATCGCGGCAGTTCGTCAGGCGTTGCGGTGAACATGCCGGTCGTAACCGGCGGTGGAATTGTCGGGCGCGTGATCACCGTCAGTCCGTGGGCTTCGCAGGTGATGCTGCTCACCGATGAGAAAGCCGGTGCGGGTGCGGTGGTCGGACAGTTGGGCCAATCGGGCGCGCTCGGCTCCGTACGCGGACGTGCTGACCTCGGTGTTAGCGTAATCGAGATGCGCTACGTTTCCGGTCTCGAACAAGTGGAGGTCGGCGACTACGTGATGACTACGGGCCAGGACGGAATCTATCCGCCCGGTTTGAATATCGGCAAAGTTGTCGACGTGAAGAAAGGAACAGCCACCCAGGCACACCAGATCTTGATCCAACCCGGCGCTCAGTTGGACCATTTGGAGGACGTGGCGGTGCTTTTGTACCACCCTCCGCAACGACCAACCCCCCAACGGCATTGACGATTTTCGATTTTCGATTGCCGATTTGCCGGCAACGAAAGCGTCGCGTGGATGGTTTTGCGGTTACTTAGCTCGGAGCAAATCGACAATCGGCAATCGAAAATCGTCAATGACATATGTCGCAGCTTAAGATCGCCGCAGTTTTGCTTATTTCGATAGTGCTTCAGCTTTCACTCCGTGAGGTTTGGAGGCCGCTTGCATACATCGACTTTCCGCTGGTAGTAGTTGTTTACATCGCGCTGCAACGCGAAGCCTGGCAGGCGCTGGTGGTGGGAACACTGGCCGGGCTAATCGTCGATGCGAGAAGTGGCGGCCTGATTGGCGCGGGTGGATTTTCCAAAACGCTGACGGCCTACATCATCTTTTTCGCGGCGACGAAAGTGAACCTTGAAAACCCGTTGTTGCGGATTCCGGTGCTCGCGGCGGCAACCGTGCTCGACTCCGCGATCTACGTCTTCTGGCACCGCCTGCTTGGTTATGCCCCGGGCGTCCCGGTCGTGCAGACGATCTCATACAAACTGATCGCGACGACGGTTGTCGGCACTCTGGTTCTTTACATGCTCGACTCGGTGAGGTCCGGTGGCGAGTCGGCACAACGGAGACAATTTGCCACACGACGCCGTGTGGCGCGGCGTTCGACAGGCCCTTTACGGCGAAGATAAGGAGCTTTGAACCTGGTACTTGGTTCTTTGTACAACGCGCCAAACGAAACAAAGCACTAAGCACTTAGAACAAAGGGCAAAAGAAATGAAATTCGAAGACTCATCGCAAAACCTTCGCGCTCGACTGCGTTTTGTCCAGATTCTCGTCGTGTTGATGCTGGGTGTGCTGAGCGTCCGGCTCTACGTTTTGCAGGTGGTGCGCGGCGACCGCTATTCCGAAATCGCACAGAACCAACGACGCCGCCGGCTGCCGATTCCGGCCCCGCGCGGCGTAATCTTCGACCGTAACAAAAAGCCGATCGTCGACTCGCGTCCGACTTACAACGTGATTCTTACGCGCGAGGACGTGAAGGGCAAAGATCTCAACGCGCTCGTCGAGCCGCTTTCGAGCGGCATGGACATCGACCCGCAGATGTTGACCGAGCGCTTCGACATGGTGAAGTCGATGCCGGCGTTTGAGTCGATTCTCGTCAAGCAGGACGCCTCGCCGGGCGACATCGCCTGGGTTGAGTCACACAATTTCGAGTATCCCGAACTGCGCGTCGAGCAGCAACCGCAGCGAACGTATCCCGCCAACGGCTCGCTCGCGCACGTCGTCGGCTACGTCGGTGAAATCAGTCCCGAACAACTCAAGCAGCAGGTTTCCAAGGACAAAGGACTGAAACCCGGCGACATCATCGGCCTAAGCGGTCTGGAACAGATTTACGACGACTACCTGCGCGGCACCGACGGCTATCGCGAAGTGGTGGTCGACAGCCGTGGCCGCATTCAGGACGAGATCGAAATTGTCGATCCGATTCCCGGCCGCGACCTGATCACGACCATCGATCTCGACCTGCAACACGCGGCGGAAGATCAGCTCGCAAACTCAGCCACGAAACGCGGCGTGCTCATCGCGATGGATCCAAACAACGGCGAGATTTTCGCACTCGCGTCGGCTCCGTCGTTCGATCCGAATCTCTTTTCACAACGAATCACGACCAAGGAAGGCAAAGCCGAATACGCCGCGTTGTTAAACGATCCGGAAACACCGTTGCTCAACCGCGCGATTCAAAGCCGTTATCCGCCGGGTTCGACGTGGAAGATCCCGATGGCCGTCGCCGGATTGCAACAGGGCGCGATCACCATCGATCATTCGAGCATCGCGTGCGGCGGCGGCATCACGATCGGAAACAAGTTCACGCGTTGCATGGGCAATCATGGCGCGCCGGACATCAAGCGAGCGATCACCGTCTCCTGCGACGGTTACTTCTACCGTCTCGGTTTGAAGATGGGCATCGACGGCATCGTCAGCATGGTTGACGAGTTTGATCTAAACAAACGCACCGGCATCGATCTTCCTAACGAGGTCGTGAGTTGGACGCCGTCGCGTGAGTTCAAACGGCGCATGCAACCGCGTGATCCGGAATGGCGCGATATCGATACGGTTTACGCCTCGTTCGGACAGGTCTACGACATCATCACGCCGATCTCGCTCATTAGAACGATCTCCGCGGTGAGCACGGGCGGCCGCATGTTCATTCCACACCTGCTGAAGGAAGTACCGGCATACGGCGATAAACCGGCAGTCACATTCCAACCGTTGGATTCTTCGCGGCCGAATCCAAAGGTTCTTCCCATTCCTGAAGACATTCATCACACGGTGGTCGAAGGCATGTGGAGCGTGGTTAACGGCGGCGGCACCGGCGCGCGTATCGCGATGGCCGGATTCGACATCGCGGGAAAGACGGGAACGGCGCAGGTCGTTGGACTCGGCAAGGACACGGGCAAGAACAAAGATCACTCGTGGTTTGTCAGTTACGCACCTGCTTACAAACCGGAGATCGCGATGGTCGCGCTGATCGAAAACTCCGGCTTCGGCGGAAGTCACGCGGCGCCCGCGGTGCGTGGCGTTTACGACGTTTACTATCGCAACACGCGTCACGAAGAACCGCCGGGAGCCGTGCCGCAGATCGCGAAAGCGAATCCAAAACCGGAAGCAGCGAAACCCGCAACAGCCAAACCGGCGCCCAAACCCAAGCCGGTGGCAGTTAAACGACCGGCATCTGCTCCGCAGCAAGCAGTAGTCAGTAACTAGTAGAGCTTTGCCTTACTTGTGCCTTTTGTGGCTAACCGTTTTAGATGGTCGCAATTATTCACAAACGCAGTTGGCGTGATTTCGATTGGATCCTCGCGCTTTTGGCAATAGCGATCGTGCTGTTCGGCACGATCCAGATTCGCAATGCCCAGCCCGCCGAGCCCTATTGGATCAAACAGCTCATCGGGCTCAGCATCGGTATCGTGGTGATGCTGGCGATCGCGTTCACCGATTACCGCAAACTGCTTAACCTCGCGCCCGCGTTCTACATCTTCGGCCTGATCCTGCTCGTGATCGTGCTGGTGCCGGGCCTTGGGTTGAAGATCAACGGCCAGCGAGCGTGGATCAAAGTGCCGGGCATCGGGCAGTTTCAGCCGTCGGAGTTTGTGAAAGTGACGACCGCGATGATGCTGGCGCGTTACTTCGGCAAGAATCGCGTCCAGCCACTCGCGCTCAAAGAAATGATCGTCGGCGGCTTGATACTCGCGTTGCCGATCGGGTTGATCTTGCTCGAACCCGACGCCGGTTCAGTGTTGACGTATCTTCCGATTCTCGCGGTCGTGCTTTTCCTGTCGGCTATTAAATTGCGTCTCGTGATCGCGGCCGTGGTTTTGGCGGTGGTGATGATTCCCACGGCGTACTGGGCTGGAGTCAAAACAGGTTACGTCAAAGCCTACCAGCAGGAACGCATCAACGTAATTCTCGATCCGGAGAATGCCGATCGGCGCGGCATCGGATATCACACGTGGCAATCGATTCTGACTGTGGGTGAGGGCGGACTACTCGGTTCGCGCTCGTCAATCGAATACTCGCAGAGCGGACTAAAGTTTCTGCCCGAGCCGCACACCGATTTCATCTATGCCGTGCTGGCGGAGAACACGGGTTTTGTCGGGTGTATTTTGGTGCTGCTGGCTTACGTCGTGCTGGTGTCGCGTTTGATCACCGGCGCACGGCGCGCGTCAGACCGCATGGGAATGCTCTTCATCATGGCGTTCGTCGGCGGCCTGTCGTTTCAGGTCTTCATCAACATCGGCATGGCGCTCGGCATCTCACCCGTGATCGGTGTGCCGTTGCCGCTGATGAGCGCCGGCCTCGCGTCGCTGATCGCCACGTTCATCGCCATCGGCTTTGCGATCAGCGTCCAACTCCGTCGCTTCGTCAATTAGCCACAGACAAACACGGAAAACACGGACAGAATTTCTCCTGAAGGAAAGTTTCTGAAAAGGTCTATCCGTGTTCGTCTGTGTCAGTCTGTGGCCTTTTTCGCGTCCAACGCTCGCGTCACCAATTCAATCTCCACTGTTATCTCATCGCCGACGAACGTCGGATTATCCTGGCGCGCGTAGTTGATTCCGAAGTCTCGCCGGTTCAAAACCATCTTCGCCGAATAACCTACAGTCATCTTGTTGTTCGTTGGGTTCTTGTACGTCCCGGTGATGGTGAACGGCAACGCGATCTCTTTCGTGACGCCGTGCATCGTCAACGGACCATGCGCGATGAATTGTTTGCCTTTCTTCTCAATGCGCTCGCTTTTAAACGTGATCTCGGGGAACTTCTCAACGTCGAAGAAATCCGCGTTGCGCAGGTGCGCATCGCGCCTTTCAATTCCGGTGTCCACACTCGTCGCTTTGATCACCACGTTAACCGACGACTTCGTGACGTCTTTTTCATCGTGATTGAGCGTGATCGCAAAGTCAGTAAACTTACCACTAACTTGCGACAACCCACCGAGGATCGGCACCGAAAATCCAACAGTAGAGTGCGCATTGTCGATCGGATGCGTGCCGGTATTGGCCGTCTGCTGCTGCGCGACCGCCGTGATGGCGAATAACAAAACAACAAGCATGGTTTTCTTCAACATTTCGTCTCTTCCTTTTCCCGGATCAAATATTTGTCGTAACCTGCCTCAACCAACTGCTCGAACGCGTTCCAAACGTCGTCCGGAATCTCCTGCGCGATCTGATAGCCGAGTTCCGGATAGAACCGTATCCGCTGTAGATCGCCACACATGATTCCGATCACGTCGTCGGGCGTTAACGAACTATGCGTGTACTGAGCGAGGTAATCCGCAAACGACGCCTGCGGCGAAGTCACCACGACCGGCTTCTCGGGCCAGTACCTGAGAAACGTCGCGTAACTGCGCCGCTCCATGTACGGCTTCTGCACGACGATGAAACTCCGCGGATCGATTCCGCGTTCCGCGAGTAACTTCCGCGTGAGCTGAACGTTCTCGCCCGTGTTCGTCGACTTCGACTCGATCAGGATTGAATCGTGCGGCACGTGCATGCGCATCGCGATGCGCGCGAAACGCTCCGCTTCGGGTTCGTTCCAGAGTCTTTGCGTGATCGCGCCTTGGCCGCCGGAGAAGATCAGCAGCGGCGCGTAACCTTCGAGAAACAAGTGCGCGCCACGTTCCGCCACGCGTTCGTCGTGACTACACAAAACGAGGATCGCGCCCGCCGGCGCGAGTTGATGGTTCAACCGATGATAGTCCCAGAGCTTTTCAGCGAGAGCGCGGATTTGAGGTGTCATAAAACTACGCCGACTCCTCCACCGCATCTGCGTAATCTGTGGATTTCTTCGTCGTCGGATCGAGCACTCGCGCAAACACCGGAATCAACGCAAACGCGATTGGCGCAATCAGAATACTCACAAACGACAAACCGATCGCGAGCGCACAAGCCAATGGCACCGCGAGCGATCGCCGCGCGATGCGTCGTTCAAGCTCCGGACTCACCGTTTTCTTCAGCAGCCCGCTCGCTACCGCATAACGCCAAATCCAAAGCTTCGCCGTCGCAACTGCGCCAAAGCTGCCGGTGTAAAGTATAAACGCCGTGCGGCTCCAGAAATTCTCGCTGAACAAAGCCGTCGGAAACGGCACAAACGAAACGCACAGCAGCAGCAAAAGATTTCGCCACAGCAAACCGGCGTTGTAGTTGTCGATGTAACGAAAGATGCGATGGTGCTCAATCCACATCAAGCCGATGATCAGAAAACTGACCACGAACCCGATCACTTGCGGCAGCAGTTCCACGAGCGCGTGACGCAGCGCTGAGTCAGTGTGCTCGGTGATGTGCGGCACTTTGAGTTCGAGCACCAGCAACGTAATCACGATCGCAAACACCGCGTCGCTGAAAAACACGACCCGCTCGAAGCTCAGACCTGTTTCCGATTCATCGTTGTTCATCCAGGAATCTCCTCACTTCCGCTCGGGAACGAAGCCAGACGATCTGCCTGGTTCCGGAATGTTCCTGCAGTAGCTTTACGACTCTGGGTCTTGACCGGCGCGAGTAACGCCAAACCCAATCGACAAACTCCCAATCCAGCTTTTCCGGACAACCCTCGGTCATGTCCGGACGCGAACGGCCGCGATAGATTAAACGCCGTTTCGCGATTCGCCAAAGGCAAAGTAGCCGCGGCAAGTCGAGAAAAACAATCGTGTCGCAATGTTGGATCCTGAACTCGAGTGTGCCGCCGAAGTTGCCGTCCATGATCCATGAATCTTCACTCGCCAACTCCTGCACCTTGTTTAGCCATTCTTCTTTGGGTGTTTCCTGCCATCCGGGACGCCAGTAAAAACTGTCGAGATGTTTGACTTCGATCTTGAGTAACTCGCCGAGACGCCTGGCGAACGTTGATTTGCCCGAGCCGCCAGACCCAATCACCAAAACCCTTTTCATGCGGTTTGCGCTTTGACGTCAATCCTGCCCACGCGGCGATCGCCATTCAGCATCAACTCGCAGGCTTTGAAGGCATATTCCTCGAAAAACTCATGACGCGCGGCGAGGATCACCCACGCCTTCTTGCCGGAACGCCAGAGATAACGGCGCGGCAGTTCGGGAAATTCACGGCCAAGGCTATCAATGTGTTCGGTCGTAGTAAACAACCAAAGCCCATTGCACGACGGCATCTTCCGGCTGTCGCGCAAGCCGCACAGCAGTTTGCCGTCAAGATAAATGTAAACGAAGCCAAACGCCCGCTTCACGCGCGGACGTATCGGCTCCAGCTCGTCGAGCACAAACCTGAACGGGATTTTCTTATCCGTGCTCATCTGCGTTAATCTGTGGCTAATACTGGCGCTGAAAGGACCCGCGGCAATGGCCCCCACACTGTACCGAATCATTCTGCAAGTCGACAATCTCGATCGCGCTGAAGAGTTTTACGGAACGCTGCTCGGCGATCGCGGACGAAGAATTCCACGCGGTTCGCGTCATTACATCGACTGCGGTCCCGTGATCCTTGCGCTCGTCGACGTCAACGGCGAAAACATTCCCGGCCTGCAACCGAAACCTTTGCCCGACTACATTTATTTCGCGGTCGACGACGTCGACGCAGTTCACGCACGCGCGCGCGAGTTGAACTGTTTATCGACCGACGACGTACACGGCGCGAGTGCGGGCGACGTCGTTAAGCGTCCGTGGGGCGAGCGATCGTTTTACTGCAACGACCCGTGGGGTAACGGCCTCTGCTTCGTCGACGAAAATACCCTGTTTACAGGACGGTAACCCTATGAAAAAGATCATCTGCCTCCTGCTCCTGTTCGCTTATCTGCTTCCCTTCACCGTTCTCGCGCAAACGAGCGTCGATGCGCAAGTGAAACGCGTCGAGCAGGGTTTATTGCCCGCGGTGCTGATCAAAGGCGATCCGTCGTGGACGCTTGAAGAGCGGATGAAGCAATGGAAAGTTCCGGGTTTGAGTGTCGCCGTCGTCAAGGATTTCAAAGTCGAATGGGCGCGCACATACGGCATTAAAGACATCGAAACCAAAGAACCCGTTACGACGGAAACGCTCTTCCAGGCCGGTTCGATCAGCAAACCGGTGGCGGCGATGGTAGCGCTGAAGCGAGTGCAACAGGGCAAGATCGCTCTCGACGAAAACATCAACAACAAACTCATCACCTGGAAATTGCCCGACAACGAATTCACCGCGAAGAAAAAAGTCACCCTCGCGAATTTGCTGAGTCACACTGCCGGTCTCACCGTGCACGGGTTTCCCGGTTACGCCGTCGACGAAAAGGTTCCGACGCTGCCGCAAGTGCTCGATGGAACCGAACCGGCCAACACCGCGGCCGTGCGCGTCGATATGGAACCCGGCACCAAGTTTCGCTATTCAGGCGGCGGCACGACGATCGCGCAGCTCGCGATCATGGACATCGAGAAAAAACCGTATCCACAGATTGCAAAAGAAACTGTGCTTGGTCCACTCAACATGACCAACAGCACTTACAGCCAACCGCTTCCGGATGATTGGCGCAAGAAAGCCGCCTCGGGACATCGCGGCGACGGCGCGCTCGTGCCTGGAAAGATTCACGTCTACCCGGAGATGGCGGCGGCGGGATTATGGACCACGCCGACAGACCTCGCGAAGTTTGGCATCGAAGTGCAACTCTCGTATGCCGGGAAGTCAAACAAGGTTTTGCCGAAAGAACTGATCGACAAGATGGTCACGCCTTTCATGGAAACGGTCGGTCTCGGGTTCTTTATCGATAAGCGCGGTAATAGTGTGTACTTCGGACATGACGGCGCGGATGAAGGTTTCCGGGCGATGATGCTGATGCATCGTGAGAAGGGTTACGGCGCTGTGGTCATGGTCAACTCGGACAACGGCCAGATCATGCCCGAAGTGATGCGCAGCATCGCGCGTGAGTATAACTGGGACGAGTTTCTGCCGCCGGTCAGCGAGATTATCTCGTTGGACGCGGCGAGGCTTGATGAATACGCCGGCCGGTTCAAGGTCAATCCCGATCGCATTCTTACAGTCGCGCGCGAAGAAGGAAAGTTGATCGTCAGGCCGACGGCGGATTCGAAGTTTGAGCTGTTGCCGATCGCCGACGGTACGTTTATTCGCCGCGATGCAGCTATAAAGTACACATTTGTGAAGGGTGCCGCGGGCGTGAGTGAAGTGCAGGCTACTTTGCCCGGCGGCAACATTGTGAAGGCGCCGAAGGTAGCAGCCGACGCGCTGATCCCGTTCGAGCATCTAAACACCGGCAACATCGACAAAGCGCTCGCGATTACGAACTACAAGAAGTCATTGGAAATGAACCCGAAGAACACGAACGCCACGGAGGCGTTGAAGAAATTAAACGGGACGCAGAATTAGCCACAAAAAAGCACAAGAAGTATTCTTGTGCCTCTTTGTGGCAAACGATTTAAGCTGAACCAGGAAATGATTACTACTGTTCCAACATACCAAGCGGCCAGCGTGGCAGCGCCGGAGATCGAAGAACACTTCAAACGCCACCTCGCTGAGGCGCGCAGCCAGGGCGAAGACGGGCTCGCGCCACAACCTGACGCGCACTCGATCGCGGCCATCATCGATGCAACGTTCTGGGCCAGTTTTCGACCCGAAGAAGGCCGGTTTCCGAAGATCTCGATTGCCTATTTGCCACCCGAAGCAGCAGGTCAGCCGTTGATACTCGATCATCCGCTGCCGTTGACCGCCAGTGTGCTCAGAAAACTCGCGCCCGCAGTCGAACGGCCTGAGATTCATCTCGGCGTTTGGCTGTTTGATCACGAACTGCGCGTCTGGGGCGCGACGCGCACCATTCCGAGTTTCTGTTTCGTGATTGAAGACGTTGAGCCTGGTTTGCTTGTTGTGAAGCATCGCCGGCTCGACGGCTTTGGTAAATACGCGAACGTTGCCGTGCTCATCGGCGAGCGCGTGAAGATCATCGACGAGAAGGGCACGAGCCTGCCTGACTGTCCGTCGTTATTGAAAGCGTTGCTCGCTTTCACGGCGGCAGCGACCAACGGTCCGCATCATTCGCTGAACGTGCTGGTCCAACTGGCAGCCAACATGCGTGCACACGGTCACGGCGGCAGTCTGCTCGTCGTCCCGGAAAACGACGAGCGCTGGCGCGAGTCGATCGCGCAACCGATCCTCTATTCGGTGGCGCCGTCGTTCTCGGCGCTCGCTGATCTCGTACGTCATGAAGTGGACGTGAATCACGAAGATCGACGGCAATGGGAAAGTGCAATGCGTCGCGCGGTTGATACGATCGGCGGGCTCACGGCGGTTGATGGCGCGACGGTAATCAACCACCGGTACGAAGTGCTCGCGTTTGGCGCGAAGATTAGGCGTCACGAACAGAGTATGCCGGTGGATAAGTGGGTGATTACCGAACCGGTCATGGGAAACGTCGGCGTCGTGGTCCAACCCACTGAACACGGCGGAACGAGACACTTGTCAGCAGCGCAGTTTGTCTACGATCAGCGCGATACGCTTGCGCTGGTTGCGTCGCAGGACGGACGCTTCACAGTCTTCGCGTGGTCGCCGTGCGAGGAGATGGTCCACGCTCATCGCGTCGAATCCTTATTAATGTGATCCTTCTTCTCTTAATCTGTCTGATCTGTGGCCCTGACTGGCCTCAATTTCGCGGACCCACCGGTCAGGGCATTTCCGATGAACGTAACTTGCCGCTCACGTGGAGCGAAACGAAGAACGTGCGTTGGAAAGTCGCGATTCCCGGCCGTGGTTGGTCGTCGCCGGTGATTCAGGGCGATCGCATCTGGCTCACGACGGCGACTGAAGACGGCAAATCTTTACGTGCAATCGCTGTCGACGTGAACACGGGCGCGATTCAGCAGAACGTCGAGGTCTTTCGACTCAAGTCGCCGAAGTTAATGAATGACAAGAATAGTTTCGCGTCGCCGACGCCGGTGATCGACGGGGACCGCGTCTATCTGCACTTCGGCGCGTACGGCACGGCCTGCATCACGCAAACGGGCGAGATCGTTTGGAAGACGAAGCTCGAGTACGACAACGGCCAGCATGGACCAGGCGGATCGCCCATCGTCTACGACGACCTGCTGATCGTGAGTTGCGACGGTCTCGACGTTCAATACGTTGTCGCGCTCGACAAAGCGACAGGCAAGGTTCGTTGGAAGAAAACACGTGAAGGTTACCAGGCGTACACCACGCCGCTCGTGGTGAATTTGCCCGATGGCGATCAGGTGATTAGTCCGGGCGCGTTTCAGGCGATTGCTTACGAGCCGCGGACTGGCAAAGAGATCTGGCGTGTAAAATATGCGGAAGGGTTTTCGAATGTGCCGCGGCCGGTTTACGGGCACGGACTCGTGTTTATTTGCACCGGCTTTCAGGAACCGTCGCTGCTGGCAGTGCGACCCGATGGCCGTGGTGACGTAACGAAGTCGAAGGTCGCATGGAAACTCGGACGCGCGATCCCGCGCACGCCGTCACCGTTGCTTGTCGGCGACGAGTTGTACATCGTGACCGACAACGGCATCGCTACCTGCATCGACGCGAAGACCGGCGAAGAACTCTGGCGCGCGCGGCTCGACGGCACCTACTCCGCCTCTCCAATCTACGCCGACGGCCGCATTTATTTTTTGAGCGAAGATGGCGAATCGGTCGTCATCGCGCCCGGGCGCCAGTTAAAACATCTCGCCACCAATCAACTCGAAGGCCCAACCCTCGCTTCCATGGCCGTCTCCCACAACTCCCTCTTCATCCGCAGCGCCACGCATCTTTATCGCCTCAGCAATCCGTGAAATCCGTGTTCCTCTTAGCGCATAAACTTGCGCCGGATCGCGAGTGCAAGTAGCGCCGCCTGCACCGGTCCAAGAATCGTTTCTAACAGAACGATGGTCTGCGCGGCTGTAGTCGCTGGACGCGGCTCCGGACGTTGAAACGTCATCACCGCAGCGCTGTACGTTAGAGCTCTCGATAATTTTAACGGCGCGCCACTCTCATCTCTCAACGAGACTGCTGCATCATTTTCGCTAGTCAGCCGCGGTTCCCATCGTGCAAACCCGACCTGCGTATACAGCGCTGCTGACAACAAAAATATTCCCAACAGTACGACCGCAGCGCGAACAATTCGCTCACCGTAACCACTCGCAAACCAATACCACCAACTCAATCTGCGAAAATCCATTCCCCGCCAATGCTCAAGCCGCCGGGCGTCCATCGCCATGTAGCGAAACTTCGACGCCTCTTCGTAACGGTGATTCTCTTCAGCG
>DATEHX010000221.1:0-18424 GCA_035279345.1 Pyrinomonadaceae bacterium
CAAACAAACGCTTACGGCCAGGTTCTCGTCGGCAAGAAATTCGGCCAGGACGGGCGCTTCAACACGTTTGGCAATCTCGGCATCGCGATTCTGACCGCGCCGACAGAGCTGTTTTCGCAAAACGACGTCATTACCTACGGCGCCGCGGGAATATTTCGTGTCAACAAAATGTTCAGTATCGCCGGTGAAGTCAACGGCCGCGCTAACACGCGTCCGGGCAATGGTCCCTTGGGCACGGAATCACAAGGCGAGGCGCGTTTGGGAATGCAGATCAGAGCGTCGGGACTGCGTTTCGACTTCGCGGGCATCAAGGGCCTCACGAGTTTCAGTCCAAATTCCGGGTTCACCGTCGGCGTAACCTACGACACCCCCTCAGTTTTCGCCCCTGTAAAATAGTTCGCTCCACGACACACACTCCTGAATGGCTGACTGGTTACTTTCGATTGCGCGTTGGTTGGAAGTAAACGTCATCGGACTGCCGATTTACCTCGCGGCGCCCGCGATGATCATCATCGGCGCTCTCGATTCGTCGCTGTTGTCGCTGCCCGAGATCAACGACTATCTCGTCGTCGGCCGTTGTTTTCGACAGCCAAGCGCGGTGTATTACTTTCCGCTCTTTGCGGCCACCGGTTCGGTGCTTGGTTGCAACCTGCTCTACTCGATCGTGCGCCGCGGCGGACAAGCCGTGCTGCGTAGAAAATTTCCTGTCGCGAGTATCAAACGAGTCGAGCGTGCTTACGAGCGGTTCGGGTTTTTCGCGATTGCGATTCCCGCGGTCCTGCCGCCGCCGTTGCCTTTCAAGATCTTTGTCGCCACGGCGGGCGCACTCGAATACCCGCGTTGGAAGTTCTTGTTGACCGTCATGATCGCGCGTTCGTTCCGCTATTACGTGGAAGGAATTCTAGCGGTGTTTTACGGCCGGCGAGTGCTGATCTTCCTGCGAGACAATGGAATCGTGATCGTCAGTATCGTGGCGACGCTGGCGCTGATCGCTCTGGGCGTTTACATTCTCATCAAGCGGCGCAGAGGACCGGCCGCCGCTACCCCGGATACTGAAGGAACTACTGATTGAAATCATTCATACACCCCGTTACTAAATTCCTCGGCCGCGTTTCGGAATACCTCGTCGGGTTCGGCGCGTTTGGCCTCTTTGCGGTCGCACTACTCGATTCGACTTTCGTACCTCTTCCCAGCAGCGCCGACGCGCTGATGATCGTGCTTTCAACTGCGCATCCGAGCTGGATGTTGCTCTACGCGTTCATGGCGACGGCCGGATCGGCGCTTGGTTGTTTGATCCTGTATTTAATTTCGCGCCGCGCGGGCGCACGCGCGTTGAGCCGTTTTTCGGAACGCAAACAAGCACGAGTCAAACATCTGATCGAGCGTTACGACGCGATCGCGGTGCTCGTCGCCACGCTTTTGCCGCCGCCGTTTCCGTTTAAGCTTTTCGTCGTCACAGCGGGCGTGTTTCGGTTCAGCCTGGTGCGCTTCATGCTCGCGATCGTTGCGGGGCGCGCGTTTCGCTTTGTACTCGAAGGTTATTTAGCGGTCAGGTACGGTGCGGAAGCTAAGCAGATACTGGCGAAATACTATCCGTGGATTGGCTTGGGACTCGTGGTGGCGATCCTGTTGTTCGTGATTGTGAAGCGGTTGTTAAAGCGAGGTCAGGCCGCTGAAACGTTGGAGATCAGCTCGGGAAACTGAAAGTTTCGCGCGGCGGCGAGATCTTTTACGCCGTGGTCGTCTTCGAGTTTTTCAAGTAGCACGAGGAAGATTTCAGCGGTTGCGAGTGCGTCACTGCCGGCACGATGCCGGCTGGCGATCGGAATCGAAAAGTGACTGGCGATCGTGTCCAATCGGTGATTGAGTAACTCGGGTAAAGCACGCCGCGAGAGTTTGACCGTGCAGAGGTGCGGATTCACCATGCGATGACCCGGATACACGCGCGAGATTTCGTGGTTGAGAAAACTGGTGTCGAAGGGCGCGTTGTGCGCGATCAGCACGGAGTCGCTGACGAAGTCGAGCCAGCGTGGCGCAACTTCCGCAAACACCGGCGCGCGCTTCACCATGTCATTTGAAATGCCCGTGAGCGACGCGACGAAACGCGGAATCGGAATCTCCGGATTGACGAGCGTAAGAAAGTTATCGACGATGCGGCCGCCGCGAATTTTGTAAGCTCCGAGTTCGATCAGACGGTTCGGCGGTGTTTTCGCGCCGGTGGCTTCGACGTCCACGACCACGAATTCCAGATCCTTGAGCAGTCGCGAATGGCTATCGTCTTCGAGCAGTTCGACGGTGTTGTCGCTGATCTTAAAACGGCGATCGTTTCTGATGAGATCGGCCACGAGCATTCCGGCGAGTTCGTCGTCGATGTGCGAGAGTTTGAAAACGGCGTCGACGATTTCGGAAGCAGCCGCGCGTCCGCCGGAATCGTTTAAGAGGTCGATTGTGTCTTGAACGAGGGTTGAGTCTGAAACTAAATTTGGATAAGGCGGCATTCGGGCTTGGATTGTAGCACGCCTGCCGAATTTACGAGGTGTAATTTGGAACCGGAAAAAGTAATCGACGAGTTCAAACAGACCGGCGCGTTGTTGGAAGGTCACTTTCAACTGACCAGCGGACTGCACAGCACTGTGTATCTTCAATGTGCGCGTGTGCTTCAGTTTCCCGAGAAGGCGGAGACGTTTGGACGAGCGATCGCGCAGCAGTTTGGCACGGCGAGAATTCAACTCGTGGCGTCGCCGGCGATTGGCGGAATCGTGATCGGACATGAAGTGGCGCGTGCGTTGGGTGCGCGGTTTATCTGGACCGAACGAGAAGGTGGCGAGATGACGTTGCGGCGCGGGTTTGCAGTTTCGCCGGGTGAGAGAACGTTGGTGGTTGAAGATGTGATCACGACCGGTGGTTCAACGCGTGAGACGATCGAGGCGTTGAAGAGTGCGGGTGCGGATGTTGTTGCGGCGGCGTCGATCATCGATCGTTCGGGTGGAAGTGTTGAGGTTGGCGTGCCGCGTGTAGCGCTCGCGACGTTGAAAGTGTTGTCGGTTGAACCGGAGATTTGTGACGCGTGCAGGATGGGCGAACCGGCGGTGAAGCCTGGAAGTCGTCGCGCTAATCCATGAACTACAAGTTGCTCATTCAGTATGACGGCACGGATTTTCACGGATGGCAGATTCAGAACGACTTGAGAACAGTGCAGGGCGAATTGACGCGCGCGCTGTCGTTAATTGACGGTCGCGACGTGATCGTAAACGGATCGGGCCGGACTGACGCGGGCGTTCATGCTGAAGGTCAGGTTGCAAGCGTTGAGATTCAGCGCGAGATCTCGGCAACGAAGTTACGCAACGCGATCAATGGAAATGTTCGACGTGACGTGCGCGTGTTGGAGGCGGAGGTTGTTAGCAGTGAATTTCACGCGCGTTATTCGGCATTAGGAAAAACTTACGTTTATCGAATCGTGAATGGGCTGGTGATGTCGCCGTTTTGGAGGCGTTACGCACATCACGAGGCGCGTCCACTCGATCTTGCTTCAATGGCAGCGGCCGCGGAACTGTTTCTCGGCAAACACGACTGGACCGCCTTTTCAGCCGCACAATCCGACGTTGAAGATCGCGTTCGCACCATCACCAACCTCGAGATCAGCGAAACAATCGACGAACGCTCCAACAGCACGCGTGTCGAGATCCGCGTGAGCGCCGACGGCTTTCTGCGTTACATGGTTCGCACCATCGCTGGCACGTTGCTGTGCGTTGGCCGCGGTGAACTTGATGCTTCTGCAGTCAGACAAGCGATCGTAACCGGCGTGCGTCCGGTCATCGCCGCCACTGCGCCCGCTTGCGGACTAACACTCGTTTCAGTGCGGTACAGTTAACTCTCTGCACAGTCGTTGGAAGATGCGTGATAAACTTTCTCGTCTCCTGGCTCGCCTTTCCCCGTTGCTATTATTTCAAATTTCCTCGTTCCTCGTAACGGCGTTCCCAGTAGACCTAAGACTCGCAGTCATGATTGTTTTTCACTCTTGGTTAACGCGAAATTCGTGTGGCTGGTGGCTGTATCGCTGCCGGCTTGATACGGTCAAACTGGCACGCGCCTACTCATATTAACGAAAATGGAACAAGGCCAACTTAACTGGATCGCCAACTTCATCTGGGGTATTGCGGACGATGTACTACGGGATCTGTACGTTCGCGGTAAGTATCGCGACGTTATCTTGCCGATGACTGTGCTGCGTCGACTCGATGCCGTGCTCGAACCCACCAAGCAGACAGTTCTCGATATGAAAAGCGCACTCGACAAAGCAAACATCGTCCATCAGGACCAAGCGCTGCGGCAGGCAGCCGATCAAGCCTTCTATAACACTTCAAAGTTCACGCTTCGTGATCTAAAAGCCCGTGCAAGCCAGCAACAACTCAGGGCTGACTTCGAGGCGTACCTTGACGGTTTTTCTCCAAACGTGCAGGACATCCTTGAAAATTTCGAGTTTCGCAACCAAATCCCACGTCTCTCAAAGGCCGACGCCCTGG
Source organism: Pyrinomonadaceae bacterium (assembly GCA_035279345.1). Taxonomy (GTDB): domain Bacteria; phylum Acidobacteriota; class Blastocatellia; order Pyrinomonadales; family Pyrinomonadaceae; genus PSRF01. The sequence goes on from DATEHX010000221.1 coordinate 4,524, forward strand.
GTACCTTGATTGAGAAGTTTCTTTCCCCAGACATCAATCTGAGTCCGAAACCGGTGAAGAATGTGGATGGATCGATCAAACACGCTGGTCTCGACAATCACGGCATGGGAACAGTTTTCGAAGAACTCGTCCGGCGGTTCAACGAAGAGAACAATGAAGAAGCAGGCGAGCACTGGACACCGCGTGACGCAGTGAAGTTGATGGCAAAGCTGATCTTCCTTCCAATCGTAGAGGAAATCGAATCGGGCACTTATCTGCTCTACGACGGTGCTTGTGGCACCGGAGGTATGTTGACAGTTGCTGAAGAGACGTTGAAGCAACTTGCGTCTGAACATGGTAAGCAGGTCGCCACTCATCTTTACGGACAAGAGATCAACGCAGAGACCTACGCGATCTGCAAAGCCGACCTGTTGCTGAAGGGAGAAGGAGACGCCGCCGACAATATCGTCGGTGGTCCTGAACACTCTACGTTGTCTAACGATGCGTTTCCATCCCACGAGTTTGACTTCATGCTTTCCAATCCTCCTTACGGCAAGAGTTGGAAGAGCGATCTGGAACGTAGGGGCGGCAAGGAGGGAATCAAAGACCCGCGTTTCCTGATCGAGCACGCCGGTGATCCGGAATACTCCCTCATAACTCGTTCGAGCGATGGTCAGATGCTCTTTCTGGCCAATATGCTCTCGAAGATGAAGCAGGACACGAAGCTCGGCAGCCGTATTGCCGAGGTTCACAACGGATCATCGCTTTTCACGGGCGATGCAGGTCAGGGTGAAAGTAATATCCGTCGCTGGATGATCGAAAACGATTGGCTTGAGGCCATCGTCGCGTTGCCACTCAACATGTTCTACAACACGGGTATTGCCACTTACATCTGGGTCTTGAGCAATAGAAAACCCTTAAACAGAAAGGGTCGCGTGCAACTTATCGACGCGACCCGGTGGTTCAGATCCCTGCGCAAGAATCTGGGCAAGAAGAATTGTGAACTGTCTGATGAGGATATTCAGCGCATCTCCGACACGTTCCTCGCTTTCCAGGAGACCGATCAGTCCAGGATTTTCCCGAATGAAGCGTTTGGCTACTGGAAGGTCACCGTCGAACGTCCATTGCGTCTTCGGGTGGATCTCGACGAGGGATCACGTGTGGCATTTCGCAAAGTTTGTGAAGCAGGAGATGAGTCGCCAATTGCGAACATAGTGGATCGTGTCGCTGAGTTGATAGGCGCGGGACCGCATAAAGACTTTAACGCTTTGATGACCCGAGTTGAAACAGATGCAGACCAACACAATGTCAAGCTGACGTCAAAGCGACGAAAGTTACTAAGAGATTTTCTTGCAACACGTGACGAGCAGGCGAGCGAGGTCATCAAGCGAATACAAAAGAAGGACATCGAAGCAGATCCGATCCGCGGACTGGTTGCGACGATAGTTGAAGGCAAAAAAGTAGTCGTTGAGTACGAACCCGACCCCGAATTGCGCGACACCGAGCAAATACCATTGTTGGAGGAAGGTGGTATCGAGGCTTTCATTCGTCGCGAAGTGCTGCCTTACGCGGCTGACGCATGGTACGACGCTGAGACTGTGAAAATCGGATACGAGATCAGCTTCACCCGTTACTTCTACAAGCCGACGCCTTTGCGCACGCTGGAGGAGATCAGGGCCGACATTCTGTTGCTGGAAAAGGAGACAGACGGATTGCTCGGCGAGATCGTTGGCAGTGTGGAGTCACGCCAATGAGGGACTCGATCTTCGTCAGCAGCGTTCAAAGAGAGTTGGCGAAGGAACGTCAGACATTACGTGACTTCATTCGCAGCGATGCTCTTCTCGGTCAATATTTCGACGTGTTTCTATTCGAGGATTTGCCGGCGAACGATGCCAGCCCGAGTGAGTTGTATCTTGCCGAGGTAGATCGCGCCGCAGTCTACCTCGGATTGCTTGGCAAGGAATACGGGTGGGAAGATGAGGAAGGGATCTCGCCCACTGAACACGAATTCGATCGGGCCACGGTTAAGCGGAAGAACCGGATAGTTTTTGTTAAAGAGGGTAACAACAATCAGCGGCACAGAAAGATGCAAGCCCTGATTCGCAAGGTTGAGCGGCAGCTTACGCGCCGGCGCTTCATCGATATCGGGGATCTAACCGGCAAGGTGTACGCAAGCCTGATCCGGTATCTTGAGGAACGAGGTGTACTGCCGCTACGACCGTTCCATGCCGCGACTTGCCCGGGTGCGACAATGCGCGACGTGGACCCGAAGCGCATCACTGAATTTATAAAGCTGGCTCGTGAAGAACGCCAACTGGCGCTTGGACCAGGCATTGGCGCAAAGGATGCGCTGACCAGTCTCAATCTACTTGATGGTGGCCATCCCACTCGCGCGGCAATTCTATTGTTCGGCGCCGACCCGCAGCGGTTCTTGCCGGCTGCAGAAGTCAAGTGCCTGCAACTGCATGGAACAAACGTCGTCAAGCCTGCTGCGGAGTACAAGATCTTCAAAGGCACATTGTTCGAACAGGCCGCTGCAGCCATCGATTTCGTAATGTCAAAGCTGGTAAGCCCCGTAGGTTTACGTGACACTGGGCCTTCAGTTGCCGTGGACTACGAGATGCCTCGTTCCGTCATTGCCGAAGCGATCATCAACGCGATTGCCCATCGTGATTACGCTCACGGCGCTGCGATCCAGATTTACGTGTTCGCCGACCGCGTTGAGGTGTGGAATCCCGGTGAACTGCCACCCAGTCTTACTCCCGAATCCCTGCGCCAGCAGCACTCTTCAGTGCCGCGCAATCCCCTTATCGCCGAGGTGCTCTTTCTCGCTCGCTATATCGAGAAGGTAGGGACTGGCACGCTGGACATGATTGCCGGTTGTCTGCGCGCCGAACTGCCGGAGCCGGAGTTTTTTCAGGACGGTGATCAATTTGTGCAGCGTCTGTGGCGCGACTGGTTGACCTCGGATCTCCTTGCGGGCTTGGACCTCAACGCGCGGCAGAACACTGCTGTAGCACTGATACGCTCGCAGCGCCACATCTCAACCAGCGAATACCAGAACGAGACGGGGGCGAGCAGGGCGACGGCCAAGCGCGATCTCGAAGACCTCGTTGGCAAGGGTTTTCTCGTCGCGGCCGGAGCCGGGCGAGGAGCCTATTATGAGTTGCCGAAACAACGGCTCATCAATGGCTCAATCGGCTCAACCGGATCTTCCCGAACAATTGGCTCAGAAATGGCTCAAACGGCTCAAGAGAAGTCGAAAAAGCGCGCCGCCGTGAGCAAGACCTCCCGAAAGCGCCAAACTGACAGGGATCATAAAGTCTTGAGAAACAGCCGTAGCAATCGCAGTGCGACGCAGCGTAGCGGGAAACGAGGCCGGAAATGATTCTCGGCCTCAAGCCATATCCCGTAATGAAGGACTCCGGCGTGCCGTGGTTGGGCCAGGTGCCAGAACATTGGGAAGTGCGGCGTGCGAAATGGCTGTTCACACTAAAAAACCGGCCCGTGCGTGATATTGACGAGGTCGTGACTTGTTTTCGTGATGGTACGGTCACTCTTCGGAAGAATCGAAGGATTAGAGGCTTCACAGAATCGCTCAAGGAAATTGGCTATCAAGGAATTCGCCGTGGCGATCTAGTGATTCATGCGATGGATGCCTTCGCTGGCGCGATTGGTGTTGCGGACTCGGATGGTAAAGGCACGCCAGTTTATTCGGTCTGCGAACCAACGACCGAAGCGAATTCATTCTACTATGCTTTTGTGTTACGTGAGATGGCACGTAGCCAATGGATTCAGGCGCTCGCTAAAGGTATACGTGAAAGGTCCACAGATTTTCGTTTTGATGATTTCGGATCTCAACTAGTGCCAGTTCCGCCCGTTCCAGAGCAAGTCGGTATCGTTCGGTTTGTCAAGCACGAAGATCTTCGGATTCAGCGATATATAGAAGCGAAACAGAAGCTAATCAAACTGCTGGAGGAACAGAAGCAGGCTATCATCCATCGCGCGGTCACGCGCGGACTCGACCCCAACGTCCGCCTCAAGCCCTCCGGTGTGGAGTGGTTGGGAGATGTACCCGAGCATTGGGACGTAACGCGAATTAAAACCGCATTCAGCTCAATGGTCTACGGAATATCGGAATCTGGTACAAATACAGGTGCCATTCGTCTGCTTACAATGGGACACCTCCGCGAGGGAAAGGTTATTGTTCCTACCGTTGGTGGTGGCGTTGATGCTGTGGACCCATCATTACTCCTTGAGAAAAACGATCTGCTCTTCAACCGAACTAACAGTGCCGAACTTGTAGGTAAGGTCGGTTTATTTGGGGGCGCTGACGAACCCGTCACGTTTGCGTCGTACCTTGTGAGAATGCGTCCTCGGCCAGATATGAGCCCGGCCTTTTTGAACTTACTTTTGAATGATTCAACTATCTTGTCCGTTGCTCGACGTGAGGCAATACCTAGTCTGCATCAATCTAATCTAAACCCGACCCGATACGGTCGGTTACATGTTGCTCTTCCGGATGTAATCCAGCAGGAGGCGGTTGTGCGCTATATTGCGAGCGCAACAGTTGGTTTGGATACAGTTATTGATCGCGCACGACGAGAACTCGTAGTCTTCCGCGAATACTTGACGCGTTTCGTTGCCGATGTCGTTACCGGCAAGCTGGATGTGCGCAAAGCGACGACAACGTTGTTGACCGAAACCGCGGAAGCCGAATCTCTCGATGAACCGGACACTGACATCAACAACTACGAACAAGTGTCCTACGACGAAACGCTCGACCCAATCGAAGCATGACAACCGACACCACTGAGAAAGGATTGGAAGATCTGATCACCCGTGCAATGACGGGCCGCACGGAGCTTTTAGTGCCGCCGCATGTGGCCACGGAGACTTCGGTTCCAGTCGCTGGTGGTACAGGCTGGCTGCTCGGTGACAAGGATCACTATGATCGAGAATATTGCGTCGACATAACGCAACTGCAAGGATTTCTGCTGGCGACACAGGAACAGGTGCTTGACCATCTTCAGCTTTCTACCGATGGCCCTACGCGTCGCAAGTTCCTCGCGCGCTTGCAAGGTGAGATCAGCAAACGTGGAACTATCGATGTGCTCCGTCATGGCATCAAGCATGGTCCACTACATATAGACCTGTTCTACGGAACACCGTCGCCCGGCAATACCAAAGCGGCACAACGTTTCGCGCAAAACCGCTTTTCGGTGACCCGGCAACTGCGCTACAGTCGTGACGAGTCACAGCGCGCCCTCGACCTCGCCCTATTCATCAACGGTCTTCCAATCGCCAGCTTCGAACTTAAAAACAGCCTTACAAAGCAGACCGTCCAGGATGCAATAGAGCAGTACAAGCGAGACCGCAATCCCCGCGAGAGGCTGTTTGAATTCGGCCGTTGCATTGCTCATTTCGCCGTAGACGATCAGGAAGTCCGATTCTGTACTCATCTGAAAGGCAAAGGCTCCTGGTTTCTGCCGTTCAATCAAGGCTGGAACGACGGCGCCGGTAATCCGCCTAACCCTGACGGTCTCAAAACTGACTTCTTATGGAAGCAAAACCTCACCCGCACTGGTCTTACTGACATAGTCGAAAACTACGCCCAGATAGTTGAAACAAAGGACTACAAAACTGGAAAGAAGAAGGCGCTACAAATTTGGCCGCGTTACCATCAACTCGATGTCGTGCGGCGCCTACTGGTAGATGCACGAGCCAATGGCGTAGGGAAACGTTATCTGGTCCAGCATTCGGCAGGCAGTGGAAAATCTAATTCGATCGCGTGGCTGGCACATCAGCTAATCGGTCTCAGTAAAGATGACGCGCAAATATTTGACTCGATCATCGTCGTAACTGATCGGCGCATTTTGGACCAGCAGATCCGCGACACTATTAAACAATTTGCACAGGTGGGCGCCACAGTCGGTCACGCCGAACATTCCGGCGACTTAAAGAAGTTCCTGGCCCAGGGCAAGAAGATCATCATCTCGACCGTCCAGAAATTCCCGTTCATCCTGGACGAAATCGGCAGCGAGCATCGTGGAAAGCGCTTCGCAATTATCATCGATGAGGCCCATTCGAGCCAGGGTGGAAAATCCTCTGCCGCAGTGTCAATGGCGCTTTCGACAACCGAAGCGGACGATGAGGACGAGACGCTCGAAGACAAGATCAATCGATTGATGGAAGCCAAGAAGTTGCTCCCGAATGCAAGCTATTTCGCTTTTACCGCAACTCCCAAAAACAAGACACTGGAAATCTTTGGACAGCCCGAACCGCAACTCGACGGGACGGTTAAGCACCGGCCGTTTCACAGCTACACGATGAAGCAGGCGATCCAGGAGGGCTTCATTCTCGACGTGCTCAAATACTACACGCCCGTCGATAGCTATTACCGGCTCGTGAAGACTGTCGAGGGAGATCCCGAGTTTGACACGAAACGGGCAAAGAAGAAGCTCCGTCGCTACGTGGAGAGTCACGAACACGCAATCCGGCTTAAAGCTGAAATTATGGTCGACCACTTCCACGAACAGGTTATGGCGCTCAATAAGATTGGTGGCGAGGCGCGGGCTATGGTGGTTACAAGCGGAATCGAGCGTGCCATTCAGTATTACCATGCCATTCGAGACTATCTCATTGAACGAAAGAGCCGTTACCAGGCCATCATCGCCTTTTCAGGCGAACACGAGTACGGAGGTACAAAGGTCACTGAAGCTACGCTAAATGGTTTTCCTTCAAGTCAAATCGTGGACAATATTCAGGAAGACCCTTATCGGTTTTTGATTTGCGCGGATAAGTTTCAAACCGGATACGACGAGCCGCTGTTGCACACGATGTACGTGGACAAGGGACTGTCGGGGATAAAGGCAGTGCAGACGCTTTCGCGTCTCAACCGGGCGCATCCCAAGAAGCACGACGTTTTCGTGTTCGATTTCATGAACGACACCGACACGATTCAGGCAGCGTTCGCCGATTATTACCGCACGACAATTCTTGCTGAGGAAACTGATCCCAACAAACTACACGACCTAAAAGCGACGCTTGATGGTCATCAGGTTTATGATGAGACGCAAATTGACGAACTGGTGACGCATTACCTTAATGGAGCTGATCGTGATCGACTGGACCCCATCCTTGACACCTGCGTGGCGGTTTACAAGAACCAACTCGACGGGAGTGCCCAGGTCGATTTCAAGGGAAAGGCAAAAGCATTCACGCGAACTTATGGGTTTCTTTCCTCGATCCTTCCTTACACCAACGGCGAGTGGGAGAAGCTTTCAATCTTCCTTAACTTTCTCGTCACGAAGCTTCCAGCCCCAGATGATGACGACCCTTCAAAAGGAATCCTCGAAGCGATCGATATGGATAGTTATCGGGTTGAGAAACAGGCAGCCGTGCGAATCCAGCTTCCGGATCAGGACGCAGAGATTGAACCAGCGCCAACAACAGGGGGCGGGAATCAGCGCGAGCCCGAGCTTGATCGTCTCTCAAACATTCTTAAGACCTTCAACGACCATTTCGGAAACATCCCTTGGTCTGACGCCGATCGCGTGCATAAACTGATTACAGAAGACATTCCGAATCGCGTCGCAGCGGATACGGCTTATCAAAATGCGAGACAGAATTCCGATAAGCAAAATGCCCGCATCGAGCACGACAAGGCGTTGCAAAGGGTGATGACGGCCGTACTGAAGGACGACACTGAGCTATTCAAGCAGTTCATGGACAATGAGTCGTTCCGAAGATGGCTGACGGATACTGTATTCGGCCTAACTTACAAGGAGCCAACTACAGGTTCGTGAAAGATACCCGGATTGACACGAATCGTAGTGATGATCAAAAGTCTCGTTCGCGTATGCTCTCTGATTTCAGTGGTGTAGTTCAAAAAGGATCGCGCGACGAAGCGCTGCTCGCCTCGGTGGCGTGGGAGCGTTTGCCGCGGCACGTCGCGATCATAATGGATGGCAACGGCCGTTGGGCCGCGCAACGTGGCCAACCCAGGATCGCTGGTCACAAAGCCGGTGTTGAAGCGGTTCGCGCGGCTGTTGATACGGGTGCACGTCTCGGGCTGAACGCCCTCACCCTTTACGCCTTCTCAACGGAAAACTGGAAACGCCCGCGTTACGAAGTCGATGCGCTGATGCGCATGTTGCGGCGTTACATCCGTCTCGAACTCGACTCGATCGACCGGCAAAACATCAAGTTCCAAACTATCGGCCGCACCGGCGCGCTGGCGGAAAACGTTCGCAAAGAGATCGATCGTGCAACGGAACGTACCGCGCGTAATAAAGGAATGATCCTAACGGTCGCGCTCAACTACGGCGGACGTTCCGAGATTGTCGATGCGACTCGCGCGGCGGTCAGGCGTTTAATGGACGAAGGCAGCCGGCCGGACGAAATCACCGAAGAACGGATCGCGAGCGAACTCTACACGCGAAACCTGCCGGAGCTCGATCTGCTGGTGCGCACGAGTGGTGAATTGAGAATTTCAAACTTTCTCCTGTGGCAAAGTGCCTACAGCGAGATCTACGTCACAGAAACTTTGTGGCCTGACTTCCGCCGCGTTCATCTGCTCGAAGCCGTTGTGGATTATCAACGGCGCGATCGGCGCTTTGGCGGATTGAAGCTGGTTGTGGCCGGAAAGTAAGCCACAAAGAAGCACAAGATAATTGTCGAAAACCACTCCCCAGAAACCCGCGGCCAAGAGTTCCGGAGCTGCACGACTTCTCACCGCCGTCATCGTTCTTCCTTTTCTGATCGCTTCGATTTTGGTGCCGTGGCTCAAGTGGCTGTTCGTTGCGATGGCGATCGCCGCGATGGCGCTGGCGCTGTTTGAGTTTTACGTACTTGCCAAGAAGCGCGATCTCAAACCCGACACCGGCGCGGGATTTCTTGCGGGTATCGCGATTCTGGTCGTGTCCTGTTTCCCCGCGGATCTCTACAACGTAATCCTGGTCCAGTTGATAATTATCGTGTTGACTGCCGGCACGCTCGTGGCCGCAACGCTTCGCGGCGCGCCGTTTGACAAGATGATCGGTTCAGTCGGCGCGACGATTCTCGGCGTGCTTTACATTTCGCTGTTAGGCAGTCATCTGGTGGCCCTACGACTATGGCAGAACGAGGCTGTGGCCGCGGACATGTTGTCGTTCTTCTTTCTCGTGTTAATGGGCGCTGACGCCGGTGCGTACTATGTTGGGCGGGCGACGGGTAAAACCAAACTGGCGCCTTCGATTAGTCCGGGAAAGTCGTGGGAAGGTGTTGCCGGCGGAGTCGCGGCGGCGATTTTGATGGCCGGTGTGGCGCATTACTGGTTTTTCCGTGAGTTGCCGCTGAAATATGCGATTCCACTCGCGGTGGTGATGACGGTTGTGGGAATTCTCGGCGATCTCGCGGAGAGCGCGTTGAAGCGCGGCGCGGGCGCGAAAGATGCGGCAAGCATTCTGCCCGGTCATGGCGGGCTACTCGATCGCCTCGATAGCTTGCTCTTCAATGCACCGCTCATCTACTATTTCGCTCGCTTCTATTTCCACGGTTTAGGCTGATGACCACGAAGAAAATCGTTCTTGTAGTGGGCGCGGTTGTGGTTGTGCTGGCGCTGCTCGCGGCTGTTTTCGTTGGTGGAATTGTTGGTGTGGCGCTTTATTCGGTCGGAAATAGTGAAGCGGCCGTGAAGGCGAAGGATTTTTTGCGTAACAGCGACAAACTGGCGGACGATATTGGCGTAGTGAAAGATTTTGGTAGTGTTGTTACCGGTAGCGTCAACGTCGCAAACAACAATGGTGAAGCGACGTTGAATCTGAAGGTCATCGGCGAGCGCAAGACTGTTAACGCCTCCGTCGATCTAATTTATACGAATGGAAGTGCCTGGCGCGTGAGCGCAGCGTCTTACGTCAACTCGTCAGGCCAGACAGTAGATCTTCTCGACCCCTACGATTCGAAAATTCTTACCCCCGTCTTAACTGCTTGATCAGATCGGGAATGGACAGCACAGGCCTTGCCATCTTGGGTTCGACCGGCTCGATCGGTTGCAACACCCTGCGTGTCATTGAATCGTTGATTGAACCACGCATGCGTGTGGTTGCGCTCGGCGCGGGCAGCAACGTCAATCGTCTGGCGGACCAGATCGCGACACACTTACCGGAGCTGGTTTCGGTTGAGAATGAACAGGCGGCGCACGAACTGCGCGCGAAGTTGTTTGAAAGAGACGTCGATCTGCCGCGCATCGTGACGGGTGAAGCGGGTTTGGTGGAAGTCGCGACCCACTCGGACGCGAATTGCGTCGTGTCGGCGACGGTTGGCGCGGTCGGATTTCTGCCGACGCTGAGAGCGCTCGAAAGCGGTAAACGCGTTGCGCTTGCGAACAAGGAAACGTTGGTAATGGCGGGTGAGTTGATGACTCGCGCGGCCAGGCAGTCAGGCGCGGAGTTGTTGCCGGTCGACTCCGAGCACAACGCGCTGCACCAGTGTTTACGAGGCGAGCGCCGCGAAGAAGTCCGGCGCATTATTCTCACCGCGTCCGGCGGACCGTTCCGCACCAAGAACAAAGCTGAGATGGAACAGGCCAGCGTGTCGGAAGCGATGAAGCATCCGACCTGGAACATGGGAGCCAAGATCACGATCGACTCCGCGACTCTGATGAACAAAGGTCTTGAGGTCATCGAAGCACACTGGCTGTTTGGTTTTGGTCCCGACGAGATCGACATCCTCGTTCATCCGGAATCGGTGGTGCACTCGATGATCGAACTGATCGATGGTTCGGTGATCGCGCAGATGGGCATCACGGACATGCGCCACGCGATTCAGTATGCGTTGACGTATCCCGAGCGCCACGCGTGCCAGTTGCCGCCATTGGACCTGACGGCGATCTCAAAGTTGCACTTCGAAGCGCCCGATCTGGAGCGTTTTCCGTGTATTCCTCTGGCGTATCGCGCGCTGAGTGAAGGAGGCACATTGCCGGCGGCGATGAACGCGGCCAACGAGGAAGCGGTGAGTGCGTTTATCGACCAGCAAATCTCGCTGACGGAAATCCCTCAAGTGATCGAAACCGTGATGAACAGCCACGTCAATCAGCCCGCCACCAGTATCGAAACCATTCTCGCCGCGGACCACAGCGCGCGTGCTGCTGCAAACAATGTTATCTGTGCAATCAGGGGTTGAATCCTGTAAACTGCCTATGCAACCGACTCCGGGGAGTCGGATTCTAAAAGTGGTTGTTTTGGGCAGATTTTCCTGAGAAAAGGCACTGAATGAGTTATTTAATTGTTCCGCTGGCTTTCATCTTCATCCTCGGATCCGCGGTTGTTCTTCACGAATTCGGCCACTTTATCGTAGCCAAGCTATTTGGCATTCGAGTCGAGACCTTCTCGGTTGGTTTCGGCCCGCGGCTGCTCGGCAGGAAGTGGGGCGACACTGATTACCGCGTTTCGGCGATTCCGCTCGGCGGGTACGTGAAGCTTGGCGGCGACGAATCCAATGCGCCGCTCGAAGGCGCGAGCGCCCAAAATATCCCACCTGGGGAAATGTACAACCTGCGGCCGCGTTGGCAACGCATCATGGTCGCACTGGCGGGGCCGGTGATGAATATTCTGACCGCCCTCGCGATCCCGTTTGCAGGTGGTTTGATGTACGGCGTGCCTGCGACTCCCCAACCGGTGGTTTACGCGGTAAAAGCCGGCGGCGCTGCCGAACAGGCCGGACTGAAACCCGGCGATCGAATCGTTTCCTTCAACGGCACTGAAAATCCGACTTGGGACAATATCTACGGCGATGGACTGCTCTCGCCAGGTCATGCGCTTCCGGTCATCGTCAATCGCAATGGATCGGAAGAGCGCCTGACGATCGTGCCGACGACGGTCACTGAAAACGGCGAGGCTGCTGGCTTCCTTGACTTCATTCCGGACTATGGTGGTTTGCCGGTCGTCGTGGGTAGCGTGCAACCTAATTCACCGGCGGAAGAGGCTGGTTTTAAAGAAGGCGATCGACTGCTGAAGATCGGCGACGAAGACGTTAAAAGCTCCGCGCAGGTCACCGATTACATTAAGAATCACGACGCGCAAAAGATTCCTGTCACCCTTCAGCGCAACGGTCAAACGACGCTCGTCACCACTAACGAACGGCGCATCGACGGCAAGCTTGGCCTCGGTGTTGGCGAACAGTTTCCGCTTCATCGCGCCGGAATCGGTTCGGCCGCGCGATACGCGTGGAACCAAAACCTGCAAATCATTAGTTTGACTGCCAAAGCGCTGGGCCAAGTCTTCACTGGCAAACGCTCGGTACGCAACACGATTTCAGGCCCGATCGGAATCTACCAGGTCGCACAAAAATCGGTCGAACGTCTCGGTTGGGACGGCGTATTCGGGATGTTGGGCTTTTTGAGTTTGAACCTCGGCATCTTCAACTTGCTGCCGATTCCAGTGCTCGACGGTGGCGCGATCTTTTTGTTGCTCATCGAAGGGCTACTGGCGACGATCGGGTTATCGATCTCGACGGCCGTGCGTGACCGCATTCAGCAGGTTGGTTTCGTCATGGTCTTGCTGTTGATGGTGTTTGTCATCACCAACGACGTGCTGAAGACTTTCGGCGGTAGCAGCGAAGAGGAAAAACCACCCGCTGCGAGCGCGCCGGCAAAATAGATAAGACCGGCGCATGCGCAAATCAAGACCAGTTCAGGTTAAGCATCTTCAAATCGGTGGCGGCGCACCAGTAGTCATTCAGTCGATGACTAAGACGGATACCGCTGACGTCGGCGCCACTGTCGCGCAGATTGAAGAGATGGTGCGTGCCGGATGCGAGATCGTCCGGCTTGCAGTGCCCGACAACGATGCTGCCGTTGCGTTGAAAGAGATTCGCAAACGCGTTCCCGATGTCCCACTCGTCGCCGATATTCACTTCCATTACAAACTCGCGTTGATGGCCCTCGAAGCGGGCATCGACAAACTGCGTCTCAATCCGGGAAACATTGGCGCGCACGAACGCATTCGCGAGGTCGTGCGTGCGGCGCAGGCGCAGAAAGTGCCGATCCGCATCGGCGTCAATGGCGGTTCGTTGGAAAAGGATCTGCTGAAGAAATACGGCACGGCGACGGCGGAAGCGATGGTTGAATCGGCGTTGCGGCACGTACAGATTCTCGAGGATCTCGACTTCACTGAAATCATCATTTCGTTGAAAGCTTCAGACGTGCACCGCACTGTTGCTGCCTATCGTTTGCTGGCTGAGAAAGTTGATTATCCGTTTCACCTTGGCGTGACCGAAGCGGGGACGTCGTTTAGCGGCACAGTGAAGTCTTCAATCGGTCTCGGTATCCTGCTGCACGAAGGAATCGGCGACACGATTCGTGTTTCGTTGGCCGCGGAGCCACAGGAAGAAGTGCGTGTTGCATGGGAGATTGTGAAGTCGCTCGGTCTGCGGACGAGAGGCGTGACCGTAGTGGCGTGTCCGACGTGCGGCCGGCTTGATGTCGACAACTTCGTCGGCATTGTTACCGAGATCGAACGCCGTCTGGCGCACATCGAAGAGCCGTTGCACCTTTCGATTATGGGTTGCGCGGTGAATGGTCCAGGTGAGGCGCACGATTCGCAGCTTGGCATCACATTCGGACGCGGCGTCGGCATGATTTTCAAAGACGGCGTGCCGATGCGCAAAGTTGCCGGTGAGAATATCGTCGACGCGTTTGTGATGGAGACTGAGAAACTGCTCGAAGAACTTTCTGCCGGGAAACCCGCTGTTCCTCAACCCGAACTGGTCAGTATCACAAAATAGCTTAACGGATTTTTGGCCGCTTCTGTGGCTGCACGTCGCCCGCCATCGTCAGAAACAATGCGTCGGTAGTTGCTTTGCGGTTGACGTTGACGAGCAAACTCTCGCGCACGTCTTCGATCTGAAGAATCCAGTCTGACGCACGGCTCGGATCCATTCGC
>DATEHX010000222.1:0-9936 GCA_035279345.1 Pyrinomonadaceae bacterium
AGCTGCACGGCAAGTGAATGCCGATGGCTTTATCAACAAACTGAGCCACCAGTATTCCACCAGACTGCATGAGCGTGGCGCCGGGATCTCGGTGGGCCAGAAACAACTGATCAGCTTCGCGCGTGCTCTCGCTTTCAACCCACGGGTGTTGATCCTCGACGAAGCAACCAGCTCCATTGATACAGAGACTGAAGTTCTGATTCATGACGCGGTGAAACGCTTAATGACAGGACGTACCTCAATTGTAATTGCGCACCGGCTCTCGACCGTGCAAGCCGTGGACAACATCATCGTGCTGCACAAAGGCGAAGTGCGTGAATCAGGAACGCATCAGGAACTACTGCGTCAACGTGGACTCTATTGGCTGCTCTACCAGTTGAGTCTCTTTCAAACCCCGCAAGACGAGCTTGTCGAGAGCCTTTCAGTCTAAGCCACAAAGAAGCACAAGATGCCAAAACAGCTATGCAAACACATCTATGCTTTTTGTGTCTTTTTGTGGCTCACGTCTGTCATTACCCAAGCGCAACCGGCGAAGCCATTGCCGCCGGAGAAACTGAACCCGGTATCAATTCCACGTTTCGAGTCGCCACCGATCATTGACGGCCGCCTCGATGATGAGGTCTGGAAATCAGCCGCCGTGTTCAAGGACTTCTACCAAACCTATCCCGGCGACAACATCGCGCCTTCGAAGCCCACCGAAGTGTTTGTTGGTTACGACTCGATGATGCTCTACGTGGCTTTTCATGCTTATGACGAGCCCAAACAGGTGCGCGCCACGCTCGCGAAACGTGATGACATTTTCAATGACGATTACGTCGGCGTGCTGTTCGACACTTTCAACGATCAACGAAGAGCTTATGAGCTGTTTTTTAACCCGTACGGCATTCAGGCTGATGGCATTTTCACCGAAGGAAAAAGTGAAGACTTCAGCATCGATATCGTGATGGAGTCGAAAGGCCAACTGGTTGAAACAGGCTACGTTGTCGAAGTCAGCATTCCTTTTAAGTCGCTGCGTTATGAAGCCGGTAAGGGTGTGCTGTGGGGAGTACAGTTCCAGCGAGTCATAAAACGATTCAACGACGAAACTGATTCATGGATGCCGTTGTCACGCGACCGCACCGGCTTTCTCAATCAAACCGGACGCCTTACGGGACTGGAAGGCATCTCGACTGAACGCCCGTTCGAGATCATCCCCAGCCTGACACTGTCAGAGACCGGCAAACGCGTCGCGACGATTCATCCGGACGTGCTTGCTGCTGATCCTGCGCTCATCGATCTCGGACGCTTCGTTAACGAACCAGTTAAGTTGGACCCGGGCTTAACCGTGAAACTCGGAATTAGCCCACAAGTGACGCTCGACTTCACGGTGAATCCCGACTTCGCACAGGTTGAAGCCGATGAAACCGTCGTAACGGCGAATCAACGCTTCCCGATCTTCTTTGAAGAGAAACGGCCTTTCTTTCTCGAGGGCATCGACATCTTCCAAACACCGCTGCAAGCCGTTCACACGCGAACGATCATCGATCCGGATTACGCAGCGAAGATAACCGGTAAAGTCCGGCGCACCACGTTTGGTTTTTTGGTTGCGAGCGATAATGCTCCGGGTGACTTCCGAGGTGATGAGCGTCTCGATCGAAACAATTTTCGTTTCCTCGACAAGAATGCGCACGTCGGAATTTTGCGTCTCAAGCGAGATGTTGGCGCCGAGTCAAGCATTGGCTTGATTGCCACCACTTACAACTTTGTCGAGAAGCACAATCACCTCGCGGGTGTGGACGGCCAGTTCAGACTCAATCCACAAACGCTCTTCTCA
Organism: Pyrinomonadaceae bacterium; assembly: GCA_035279345.1. Classification (GTDB taxonomy): domain Bacteria; phylum Acidobacteriota; class Blastocatellia; order Pyrinomonadales; family Pyrinomonadaceae; genus PSRF01. Next base: position 1,814 of record DATEHX010000222.1, read on the forward strand.
TTTCAGTTGCTGGGTACAACTTCACGACGCTTCTTTTTCGATCCCGAGCAGGGACAGAGTGAGTATCGCAATGGCAATGGCCTGGCATATTACTTTAAATACGATCGTGGCGGGCGGCACCTCACGTACAGCTTGACTGGAAGCGGCCGCACGGAAGACTACCGCGCCGACCTCGGCTTCACCCAGAGGCGTAACACAAACCGTGAGGATTTCGTCATCGGTTACGAGTCGGACCCCAAGCCCGACGGAAAACTGGTGTCATGGAAATACACGCACAGCGCAGGCATGAATTTCGATTGGCAGGGACGCACGCAAGCCTGGAACAACTCGTCGCGATTCTTAGTTAACCTGCAACGGCAAAGCGCGGTTCTTTTCGGATATACGAATGGCTATGAACGGCTTTTCGAAACGGAGTTTGGACCAGTTGGGACATTTCTTAATGATCCTGAACGCTCAACTTCGCGTCACAACGTGAGTGTGACTGGCGTCACTACTCCCTCGAAACAGTTGTCACTTAACTTCACTGTCAGCCAGATCTGGAATGCTTTTGATTTCGATCTTGGCGCGGGGTCCAACTTCCCACGCGTGAGCCCGGCGGCTCTGCTCGATCAGAACGCCTTGCAGGATCCTGGTCCCGGCAGAGAGTTTCTCGCCGACGTTAACGTCACCTATCAGCCAACCAGCACCTTGCGGTGGGACTTTGGTTACACGAAAGATCGATTGGTTCGCAACGACACCGGGCTGGTTGCGTTCGACGATAACATCTTCGCGCTACGCTCGACTTATCAGTTCACCCCTTTCACGTTCGTGCGTGCGCGCATTGATTACGACACTCTCGAAGCAAACCTGCGTGGGCAATTTCTGCTCGGCTGGACTCCCAATCCGGGGACTTCTTTTTACATCGGTTATAACGACGATCTGAACTACAACGGCTTCAATCCCTTCACTTTTCAACCAGAGGCTGGTTTCAGACGTAACGGACGCACCTTTTTTGTCAAAGTGTCTTACCTGATTCGCCGCACATTTTGACAGGAGTTACAGAATGAACAAGATGGCTATTTCCCTCAAACAATCTTGTTGATTCTGTAAGTCCTGTCATAAAAACCCGGGAGGTTCTCATGTACAAGATCGCCCTCATAAACATGCCGTTTGCAAACCTGCATATGCCGTCGATCGCGCTGACACAGTTGAAGTCTGTGGTTGAAAACAGATTCGAGAATGAAGTGTCAGTTGACGTCCACTACCTGAATCACGACTTCGCCAATTATCTCGGGTTGGAGCTTTACGATCGGATAACACAATCCGCCGACTCGCAAAACTCCGGTCTCGGCGATTGGTTCTTTCGCCAGATTGCTTTTCCCGATCAGACAAACAATACGGGCATGTATCTTTCGCGGTACTTTCCTTACCACACGGAGCAAATGAACACGCTAAAGAGTCGGGTAGTGGAAAAACGTCACGGGCTGGATCGTTTTATCGACGGCTTAATCTCGAAATACGCTCTCGATAGCGCGCAACTCGTCGGGTTTACCTCGATGTTCATGCAGAACGCCGCGGTGTTTTCAATGGCCCGAAAACTCAAGGCGCTTAATTCAGCAATCACCATTGTGATCGGCGGCGCGAACTGTGAATCTCCGATGGGCCAGGTGATCGCGAAACACGTTCCGGCGATTGACTACGTATTTTCCGGGCCGGCGCTCAAGACTTTTCCGGAGTTGGTCCAACACTGCTTGAACGACGAGCCGCGGAAAATCGACGCGCTGAAAGGTGTGTTTACGAAACGCAACTACGTCTTCCAGTCGGGACCAGAAGCGATCGGTGAAGAGTTGAGCATTGATGTGCCCATCGACCTCGACTACAAACCGTTTCTGAACAAGTTAGCCGAAAACTTCCCGCAAAATAATATCGAGCCGATCTTGTTGTTTGAGACTTCGCGTGGTTGTTGGTGGGGTGAACGTGCGCATTGCACGTTTTGCGGTTTGAACGGAATGTCGATGGCGTATCGCGCGATGAGTCCGGACCTTGCTCTCAAACAATTTGACTCGCTCTTTGAGTTGGCTCCGAAAGTCACGCGTTTGGATGCTGTCGATAACATCCTTCCGAAAAGTTATCTGCAGGAAGTGTTGCCTTTTCTCAAGACGCCGGAAAGCACTTCGATTTTCTATGAAGTGAAAGCGGATCTGAGTGAGTCAGACGTGCAAATCCTGGCGCAGGCGCGAGTGAAGATCATTCAACCGGGGATCGAATCGCTGGCGACCTCGACGTTGAAGTTGATGAAGAAAGGTACGACTGCGTTTCGCAACGTTTGTCTGATGAAGTTCTGTGCCATTTACGACATCGAACCGGCATGGAACCTTCTCATCGGATTTCCCGGCGAAGGCGAAGACGTGTATCGGAAATATGTTGATGATATTCCTCTGCTTATACATCTACCGCCGCCCACGGGCGTGTATCCCGTACGCTTCGATCGCTACAGTCCTTACTTCATGAAACGCGATGAATACGGACTCGATCTGCACCCATTGGATTATTACTCGTTGATTTACCCATTCCCTGAAGAGGCATTGGACAGCCTGGCTTATTACTTTTCCGATACCAATAGCGGCGCGGAGTACGCGCTAACGATGTCCAAGTGGATCGGAAACATCAGAGAGCAGATCGATCGTTGGATCAACGCCTGGAAAGATAACGAAGAGCCTCCAAAACTTCTTCTCAACCAAACTGGCGATCAATGCACGATTACTGACTCACGTTCAGGTTCGGTAAACGAATACCGTTTAGAACCCATTAGCGGCAGAGTCCTCGACTTCTTGGCCGACAAGGCGAAACGAGTGGGCGATGTGGCGCGAGAATTCAGCGACGTTGCGGGATTCAATGCAGCACAGGAAGTAGCAAACCTGCGCGAAAAAGGATTGCTCTTCCAGGAAGAGGATCGCTACCTCAGTCTCGTTCTACCATCGTCATCACCTATCTTGTCCATTCTGTAAATCCTGTCAAAAACTTTTAGTTCAATGACAAAGGACGCTCAACATATCGCCGAGTTGTCGCCGACGGAGCGCGCGGCGCTCGTGTCGCGTCTGAAACAACAGCGGGCGGCAGAGCGAAAGGCTGCACACTACCCACTCTCCTTCGCGCAGCAACGTCTCTGGTTTCTCGAACAGTTAGAGCCTGATGGTCCATACAAAGTGCCCGCGGCCTTCCGGTTCCGCGGACCACTCAACGTCACGGCGCTCGAACAGAGCGTTAACGAAATCATCAGCCGGCACGAAGTTCTGCGCACCACGTTCGCTGAGATCGAAGGGCGTCCCGTGCAGATCGTCGCGCCGCAGTTAACGCTGTCCATTCCGGTCGAAGACTTGAGTCAGTTACCGGAGATCAAGCGGGCTGAGCGAGTCAAACAAACTGCCGCGCGACTGCGCGAACAGCCGTTCGACTTAGCGCGTGGACCGCTGGTTGGCGCTGCACTCGTGCGGCTGGCGGAAGAGGAACATCACTTCTGGTTCCTCATGCACCACATCGTTTCGGACGGCTGGTCCATCGGCGTGATCCTCAACGAGTTGTGCACCTGTTATGAAGCCTTCGCCGCGGGACGCCGGCCAGAGTTGCCGAAGCTGCCTATCCAGTACGCCGACTTCGCCGTGTGGCAACGCGAGTGGCTTCAAGGTGAGACGCTGGGCCGGCAGATGAAGTATTGGAAGGAGCAACTGGGCAAGAACGCCCCGACGCTTGAACTGCCGACCGACAGGCCGCGCCCACCCGTGCAGAGTTATCGCGGTGCTTCTCTCACGCACTTGATAGATCTCGAACTGACCGGGCGGCTGAAAGCACTGGCGCGCCGCGAAAACGTAACGCCTTATATGTTTCTGCTGGCCGTCTTCAACACACTGCTCCTGCGTTACACGAGACAGGACGACATCGTCGTCGGCACGCCCGTCGCCAATCGCAACCGCACGGAGTTAGAGCCGCTCGTCGGCTTCTTCGTCAACACTCTCGTCCTGCGCACGGATCTCTCGGGCGACCCTACCTTCCGCGAGTTGCTTGGCCGCGTGCGTGAAGTGACGCTCGGCGCCTTCGCTCACCAGGATGTGCCCTTCGAGATGCTGGTCCAGGAGTTACAGCCCGAGCGCGACACGAGCCGTACACCACTGTTCCAGGTCATGTTCTCCTTGCAGAACGCGCCGCTGCCGCCGCTGCGAATGAGCAACATCGAGATCAGCCTGCTGGACGACGAGACGGAGGTGTCGCCATTCGATCTCTCGTTCGACGTTACTGAGCGTGCGGACGGCCTGGTGTGCATTCTGGAGTACAACACCGATCTCTTTGACGCTGCGACCGTGTCGCGGATGCTCAATCACTTCGCGGTGCTGCTCGACGCCGCCGTAACCGATCCGTCCGCGAGCCTCAGCGGCCTGCCGTTGCTCACGGATAAAGAGCGACACCAACTATTCCAATGGAACCAAACGCGTGGCGACTTTCCGCACGACCGTTGTGTTCACGAGCTCTTCGAGGAGCAGGCGGTGCGTGCGCCCGAAGCCGTCGCGCTTGTCTGCGGCAACGAGCGTCTGACCTATGCGGAACTCAACACGCGGGCCAACCAACTGGCCCATCACCTGCGGGCGTATGGCGTAGGCGCTGAGGTCCGCGTTGGCATCCTGCTGGAGCGATCAGTTGAGATGGCTGTGGCGCTGTTGGCGATTCTCAAGGCGGGCGGCGGCTACGTTGCCTTCGATCCTTCATATCCAACCGAGCGTTTGCGCTTCATGCTTAAAGATTCCGGCGTGACGCTGTTGCTCACGCAGCAGAACGTGATGCCAAACGATTTTCAGGTTCGCGCGATCTTTCTCGATGCCGAACGTGATGCGATTGCCGAGCACGATACGCAGAACGTGCAGAGCGGCGTTGATCCTTCGAACATCGTCTATCTCGTCTACACCTCGGGATCGACCGGCCGGCCAAAAGGCATCGTCATCGAACATCGATCGCTCGTCAACGCAGCTTACGCTTTCATCAACAATCATCGGATGACCGAGCGCGACCGCCTTTTGCAGTTCGCTTCGTTGAGCTTCGACGTTGCGGCTGAAGAATTCTTCTCTGCGTGGTTGAGTGGCAGTTGCATCGTGATGCGGCTCGAGGCAGTGATGTCGTACGCCGACTTTGTGTCGTTGTTGCAGGGAGAAGAAGTAACTATCGTGAATCTTCCGGCGTCGTTCTGGCTCGAGTGGCTGACCGCGATGAACGACAAGGACGACCTTGAAATACCGAGCACGTTGCGGCGTGTGATCGTGGGCAACGAGAAGACACTCGAAGAGACGCTCGCGAAGTGGCAACGCAAGGTGGACCGGAAGGTTGAGTGGTGCAACGCGTATGGACCAAGCGAGACGACGATAACCGCCAGCAACTACGAGCCTGAAACAATCTCGGCACGCGAGGGAAAGAGCGTCGTGCCGATCGGACGGCCCTCGCTGAACGCTGAGTTGTACGTGCTCGATCGTGCGCAGCAATTGGTTCCCGCGGGTGTAGCCGGCGAGTTGTACATCGGCGGCGTGGGTCTCGCGCGTGGCTATCACAACCAGCCAGCGCAAACCGCAGAGCGGTTCATTCCTCAACCATACAGTCAGAACGCGGGAGAGCGTCTCTACCGAACCGGCGATCTCGCGCGTTATCGAGCGGATGGAAACGTCGAGTTTCTTGGACGCGTCGACGAGCAGGTAAAGATCAGGGGCTTCAGAGTCGAGGTCGGAGAAGTTGAAGCCGTGCTGGCGCAACACGAGGGTGTTCGCGAGAGCGTCGTGCTGGCGCGCGAGGACGATCGCGGCAGCACGCGGTTGATTGCTTACGTCGTCGCAAACAACGGCGATCTCGAGATTGCGGAGTTACGCAATTACCTGAAGCAACGGCTATCGGAATACATGGTTCCGTCGGCGATCGTGCAGCTCGAAACTTTTCCGCTAACGCCGAACGGCAAACTCGACCGCAAAGCGTTGCCTGCTCCCGACGGCACGAGTAGCGAAACGGATGGTCCATACGTCGCGCCGCGATCGGAGTTGGAGCGTTTAATCGCCGATGTCTGGCGTGAGGAACTCGGAGTCGAACGGGTCGGTGTTCGAGATAACTTCTTCAACCTTGGCGGCCACTCGCTTTTGTTGATTCGCATTAACAACCACCTCCGCGAAGAGCTGCGGATTGAGTTACCCGTCGTCGAGTTGTTCCAGTACCCAACGGTGAGCGCATTGGCCGAGCACCTGAGCCGGTCACACGCGCACCCCCCCGCGGCGGCACGCTCAAAACGGATCGAACCTGAAGGCCGGGCCGCATTGCTGAGCCGGCAGCGGGAACTGAGACGGCGACAATCTGTGTAATCTGTGGATAAAGAAGCGAAGGGTTTTTGAGATGTTTGAAAAGGAAGTAGCCACGCTCACGGAAATTCTGCGCCGGAGGGCGCAGCAGCAACCCGACCGCACGGCTTTCACTTTCCTCGCCGACGGCGAGGCCGAGACGGCGCGCCTCACTTACGCCGAATTGGACCAACAGGCGCGCGCAATCGCCGCGTTGCTCGATGAGTCCGGTGCACGAGACGAGCGTGTGCTGCTGCTGTTCGACACGGGGCTGGAGTTCATCACCTCATTCTTCGGCTGCCTGTACGCGGGCGCGGTCGCCGTGCCTGCACCTCCGCCCCACCCTGCGCGGCTCGGTCGCACGCTGCCCCGAGTACAAGCCATCGCCAGCGACTCACGTCCGGCCCTCGCTCTTACTACCGCCTCGCTCCACTCCATGATCGAGAGCGCGGCCGACCTGCGCGCGCTGCGCTGGCTCAAAGTAGATGACTTCGATCCCGAAGCGTCCGCCCGCTGGCAAGCCCCGCCGCAGACTAGCGACGATCTGGCATACCTCCAATACACGTCCGGATCGACGTCGACGCCGAAAGGCGTGATGGTCACACACTTCTGCCTGGTCCATCAGTCCGAGCACCTCGCACGCGGCGAGGACTACACCGAAGCGAGCGTCAGTGCAACGTGGATGCCCAACTTCCACGACTACGGCCTGGTCGAAGGCATCATTCACCCCGTCGTCTACGGCATCCCGGCCTACATCTTCTCGCCGCTCGCGTTTGTGCAACGCCCTGCACGCTGGCTGGAGATCATCACGCGCTACGGCGTGACGCACAGTTCCGGTCCAAACTTCGCTTACGAGCTCTGTGTGCGCAAGGTCACCCCTGAAGAACGCGCGCGGCTCGACCTGAGCAGTTGGCGGGTGGCCGGTAACGCCGCTGAGCCCGTTCACCGCGAAACGATTGAACGGTTCGCCGAGACGTTCGCGCCGTGCGGTTTCCGCCTCGAAAGTTTCTACCCGGCCTTCGGTCTCGCTGAGGCAACGCTGATGGTGACGGCTGGCGGCACTAATCCGCGTACGCCGCTCTTCATCACGGCGCAGGCATCAGCACTCGAACAGGACCGGCGCGTAGTCGAAGTCGCACCGGATGATCCGGGCGCGCGCTCACTCGTCGGCTGCGGCCAACCCATCGCTGACACCGAAGTCGCGATCGTCAATCCGGAGACTCACCGCCGCTGCGCGCCAGATGAGCTCGGCGAAATCTGGGTGAAGTGCGCGGGCGTGGCGCAGGGCTATTGGCAGCGCCCCGATGAGACCGAGGAGAAGTTTCACGCGCGCACGGTTGATACGAACGAAGGCCCCTTCATGCGCACGGGCGACCTCGGTTTCATGCGCTACGGCGAGTTGTTCATCGGCGGGCGCGTCAAAGATCTCATCATCATCCGCGGGCAAAACTACTACCCGCAGGACGTGGAGTGGACAGCCGAGCGGAGCCACCGCCTGCTGCGGCCCGGTTGCTGTGCTGCATTCGCCGTCGAAGTCGGCCTCGAAGAGAGGCTTGTTCTGGTGGTTGAAGTGCGGCGCGAGTTCAGCGCGGCGGACGAGCCCGAAGTGATTGATGCCATCCGGGAGCGCGTCGCCGAGCAGCACGAACTTCAGCCCTACGCCGTCGTTCTCGTTAAGACCGGTTCGATCAATAAGACTTCGAGCGGAAAGATTCAGCGCCATGCGAGCCGCCGTGAGTTTCTCGAAGGGACGCTGGAAGCGGTCGCCCGCTGGCAGGCCACGGATGA
>DATEHX010000223.1:0-28403 GCA_035279345.1 Pyrinomonadaceae bacterium
GTGCGGCGCGGAGTTTGAATCGCACACGCCTTATCTTTATTCAACTTACGAAAGTGAAGACGAGTCGGCGCCCACGGATCGACGCAAGATCATGATTCTCGGTTCTGGTCCAAACCGCATCGGGCAGGGAATCGAGTTTGATTACTGCTGTTGTCACGCGTCGTTTGCGCTGCACGAAGCGGGTTTCGAGACGATCATGGTCAATTGCAATCCCGAGACTGTTTCCACGGATTACGACACGTCCGATCGCCTCTACTTCGAACCGCTCACGTTTGAAGACGTGATGAACATCGTCGACGTCGAAAAACCAGAGGGGGTGATTGTTCAGTTCGGTGGTCAGACTCCTCTGAATCTCGCGATGCGTTTACACAAAGCGGGCGTCAGTATCATCGGCACGTCCCCGGATTCGATCGACCTCGCGGAGGATCGCAAACGTTTCGGAGCGTTGTTGCAGGAACTCGGCATTCCGCAGCCGGAAAACGGCATGGCCGCGTCGGTTGAAGAAGCACGCGAGATAGCCGGACGGATCGGTTATCCGGTGTTGGTGCGGCCGAGTTATGTGTTGGGCGGACGCGCGATGGCGATCGTTTACGACCAGGAGCAGTTGGAGAAGTACGTACTCGCCGCAGTGGGGTTCACCCCTGAACGCCCTGTTTTGATCGACAAGTTTTTGGAGCAGGCGGCGGAGTTTGACGTCGACGCTTTGGCCGACGACACCGCCTGCGTGATCGCCGGCATTCAGGAGCATATCGAAGAGGCGGGCATTCACTCGGGCGATTCTTCGTGTGTGTTGCCGCCGGTGCGGATCGATCCCGAACATCTCGAGACGATGCGCCACTACACGAAGAAACTCGCGCGTGCGTTGTCGGTGCGCGGGTTGATGAACATTCAGTTTGCGATCAAGGACCATCGTGTTTACGTGCTGGAAGTGAATCCACGCGCGTCGCGCACGGTGCCGTTTGTTTCGAAAGCGACGGGTGTTCCGATCGCGCGCATCGCCGCGCTCGTGATGGCCGGACAGAAACTGGCTGACTTCAACTTGCCCGAAGAGTTGACGGTGCAACGGTTCTTCATCAAGTCGCCGGTGTTTCCGTTTGCGAAGTTTCCGGGAGTCGATCCGATTCTGAGTCCGGAGATGCACTCGACCGGCGAAGTGATGGGCATTGGCGACACGTTCGGCGAGGCTTACGCGAAAGCGATGATGGGCGCGGGGACTAGTTTGCCGTCGACCGGAAAAGCGTTCATCAGCGTCAACGATGCGGACAAGGGAAGCGCGGTGTTGCTCGCGCGCAAGTTGAGTCGTTTGGGATTTGAACTCGTTGCGACGTTGGGAACGGCAGCTCGTTTGCGCGAGGTCGGGATAGAAGTTGAGACCGTGTTCAAAGTGAACGAAGGCCGGCCGAACATCGCCGATTACATCAAGAGTGGCGACATATCGCTGGTCATCAACACACCCCTGGGCCGTGTCTCGCGTTTTGACGAACAGGCGATCCGGCGCGCGGCGCTGCAATACAATGTGCCCTGTGTGACGACGATGACCGGTGCGCAGGCGCTCGTCGAAGCAATCGCCGCGGCCAGCGCAGGCAGTACACCAAACGTGCATTCGCTTCAGGAACTACACGCGATGCACGCCGTTTCGTCGGCTCAATAATAAAAAAACAAGGGGAGCTCACTTGGAAATTAATTCCTCAGAAACGATCAGCCGTATTCTCGAAGAGTGCCGGACGATTGCGGTCGTTGGACTTTCATCAGACATATCGCGGCCGTCGAATGGCGTCTCGGGTTATATGCGCCGCGTTGGTTATCGTGTGATTCCAGTCAATCCAAACGAGACCAAGGTCTTTGGCGAGAACGCTTATCCGGACCTCGCGTCGGTGCCTGAGAAGATCGATCTCGTCGACGTGTTTCGCCGTTCGGAAGAAGCGGGGAAAGCTGTTGACGAAGCGATCGCCGTGGGCGCGAAAGCAGTGTGGTTACAGGAAGGTGTGATCGACCGCGCCGCGGCGCAACGTGCGCTTGATGCCGGATTGTTGGTGGTGATGGATCGTTGCTGGTTGAAAGAGCACATCAAACACGGCAGGCGTTGATATGAGCACGGCAATTCGAGCGGCGGTAATTACGGCGAGTGATGCTTGTTCGCGGGGTGAACGGGCGGATGAGTCAGGCGCGGCGCTCGCTGAGTTGCTAAGGGGAATCGGAGCGGAGGTTGTAGAAACACGCATTTTGTCTGACGACCTCGGGCCGCTGGTGCAAACGCTCAGACAGTTCGCAGCGCGTGACGATTTGAATTTGATTGTGACCACTGGCGGCACCGGACTTGGACCACGCGACAACACGCCCGAAGCGACGCTTCAGGTGATCGAACGCGAAGTGCCGGGCATCGCGGAAGCGATTCGCGCCGAATCGTTGAAAGTAACGAAGATGGCGATGATCTCGCGCGGAGTTGCGGGCGTAGCTTCGGGAGCTCTGATTGTCAATCTTCCGGGATCGCCAAAAGCCGTGCGCGAAAGCTTTGCGGTGTTCAAGCCGGTGTTAGCTCACGCAGTCGATCTCTTAGCCGGCTGGACGCGCCATTGACGATCGTTCCCACTCGCGCAAGCGATCGATAATTACACCTTCACGCAACGACCAATCACAAATACGCAGCGAGTCGATACCGAGCGAACTCATCGTTTCTTCCAACACGAAACCGCCAGCAACGATGATGTCCGCCCGTTGCGGTGACAGGCCCGCGACGTTTTTACGCTCGGCAAGATTGAGTGCAGCAATTTTTGCGTTGAGAGCTCTGAGTTCTGTGAGAGTAACAGTGCTCGCTACGCCGAGCGCTGTATGGTTTAGTGCCGCGCCGATGGCCAAAGCAGTTCCTGAAGTCGCGGTTGTGTGATCCCAGTGTTGTTCGCGGAGTTCGCTGGCGGAGCGTTCCAGGAAGGAATGGATCTCCGAACGTAACGCGTCCAACTCGTTCGGCGCCGGAGGATCAGAGCGGATAAATCGATCCGTCAAGCCGACCGCGCCCAGCTTCATCGAAATGAGTTTCAAAGGTTCGCCGTCGCGAAAGATCGAAATCTCTGTTGAGCCGCCGCCGATGTCGATGTTCAGACTCGTCACACCTCTTTCGGTGCAGCCTTGCGATGCCGCCAAACCAATCAGCCGCGCTTCTTCAAGACCGGAAAGAACCTCGACGTGTAAACCGGTTTCTTCTTCTACTGTGCGAATGAACTCCGCTGAGTTATCAGCCTCACGTACGGTTGCGGTCGCGCTCGCCACGATCTTCTCGGCGCCATTCGCGTCAGCGACAGAGCGGAAGCGTTTTAGACAAGTTACCGCGCGTTGCGTCGCGGCACTGTTGATGTGTCCGCTGACAAGTGTTTCCTGGCCCAGCCGCACAACTTCACGTTCCTGCGCCAGCACCGTAAACGATTCGCTGGTCTCAGCCTGGACCACGACGAGTTTGATTGAATTGGAACCGATGTCGATCGCCGCCAGCTTCAAGGGAGTGCCTTTTTGTTCAGGTCGACCAGATTGGTGGCGGGTTTGGCAGGAGTGGTTTTATCCGGCAGTGGCAGTATGTTGCTGACGTTGTCTTCCGCGGCCGGTGCAGCTTCATCTAATACGGCTGCAATCGCGCGGCGCAAATCGCTACCGACGCTACGCACGGATCGCGACGCATTCAAAACGCGAAATCCGTATTCGCCCGTCAGGCGATCGAAAACCTTCAGCATCCTCGTTTGATACTCGATGAAGCTGTCGTAGAGATCTTCGCCGAGGTGCAGGTCCATGCCTGATTCCCAGTAATCGAAACCGCGGCCGGAACTCAGGAGCCGTTCGACAAGTTGTTGCGCACTACGAATGCGTAAGTAAAAGACAGCATCTGGAACGAGCGCCATGCCGTAGATTTTGCGAATCCACGCCGGATCGATGCCGCGCACTTCAGCGCGCGCGATCGCCGAATAGATGTAACGATCCGTCAGCACTACAAAGCCGGCGCGCAATGCCGGCAGCATCTCGTTTTCAAGACGATCGACGAAGTCCGTGGCGTAGTAGAGCTGCATCGTGAGCCGGCCCAGCGTGGTTCCGGTCTTTGCTTCCTTGATGCCGCGTCCCGCGAGAATCGATCGCGTCATACCCGTGTCGAGCACGGCGTGCCCGCGCGACTCGAGCCACGTGCGCAACAGCGCGATGTGCGTGGATCGGCCGACGCCGTCAGTGCCTTCGATGACGATCAGCTTGCCGCTGTATTGTTCCTGTTCCACGCCTGGTAAGGGCGTTCCGTAAAATTGCATCCGTTAATTTGACCTGCGTTTGTTTTTATTGAGATGTGGTCCAATCAACATGCGCATCTCTCGTTGTTGGCGTTCGATGGAGCGGCTTGCGTCGATCACCGTCAAGCCAAACTCCGAAACCATACGATCGTACTCCTCCAGAATCTTCCCTTGAAAAATCGTAAAACTCTCTTCCGGATCGTCAGACCAGCCGACGTCCATGCCCGCTTCATAGTATTTTAGATTTGGCCTGCCGGAAACGATGCGATCGATCGCGATGTTGAGCGGCGCTCTGAAAAAGAAGGCCATTGTGGGTTTGATCGCGAATGAATAAACGTCGCGAACCCACGAGCGATCGCAGCCGCGGGCGACGTCGCGGGCGAAAGCCGTGTAGATGTAGCGATCGGCGAGCACGATGGCGCCCGCTTTCAAAGGCGGAATGATGTCGCGCTCGGTGCGGTCGGCAAAGTCGGTCGCGTGCAGCAGTGAAAACGTCGCCGGCGTGAGCAGGTGGCGTTTCTTGGCGCGTTTTGTCGTATCCTTGACGAGCGGCGACGAGTTCCACTCGGAGAAGAACACCGGGTAGCCTTCGGCCCTCAACCACTGGTAAAGCAGTGCTAATTGCGTGGATTTGCCGCTGCCGTCGGTACCTTCGACGACGAAGAGTTTGCCGGGAAGCTGGTGTTGACCATAGGAAATCATCGGCGCACGAGCCTAGGTTATCTTTGTTACAAACGTGTAAAACTATAACCTCTTAGACTGTTGTTATGAAAACTTTGTACCTCTTACGACATGCCAAATCAAGTTGGAAAGACGCCTCTTTGGCCGACTTTGAGCGCCCGTTGAAGGGTCGCGGGCGGGATGCGGCCGAGCAGATGGGCGAGTTTTTAGCGTCGAAAAAAGTCAATATTTCCACGCTGATCAGTTCGCCTTCGGTGCGTACGCGCGAGACGGTAGAGATTCTTCTGCGGCACGCGCACCTGTCTGTCGAACCGTTGTTTGACCAGCGTATTTACGAGGCCAGCCTGGCGACGCTCGCGCAGATCGTCTCGGAAATTCCCGCGGACAAAAAGACCGCGATGCTGGTGGGTCACAATCCGGGAATGGAAGACTTATTGGCGTTTCTGACTCACGAGACGAGGCACATGCCAACCTGCGCACTGGCGAGAATTAGTCTTGATGGTGTGAGTTGGAAAGAGGTGGATCGAGGGAAAGGCAAGTTGGAGTGGTTTGTAACGCCGAAGGATCTCGACGACGATTAGCCGCGTCTAGCGATCGCTGACGAAGTCGCCGTAGGCGGCTCGTTTTTGCGATTGCAGGTGATTACTCAGCATCTGGTAAAAGCACTTCAAGCACACAGCATCACTGTCTTGCTCTTTGTCTTCGCGAATCTTCGCTCCGCACCAGACACATTCGACCACATAAGAGTCTTCTCGTGTTTCCTGATTCATCGTTTACTCCTTTCTGAATGGGATTACTTTGCAAGCGGCAGGTTAAATACCAGTTAAATCCAGTTCACGTTTAGATGCAGTTCAGTTCGCTCGCGAGATAAAACTTTTCGGTGGGCGAGCTGTTAACATTTTGGTAACATCAGGGCCGGGCGGAATGAGCGATGAGAAGCAAATTTGCTGTACATGCGTTTTGTCTCGTGCTCTTCATGTCTTCGGGCGTCGCCGCGAAGTCAGTTAGTCGAGTTCTGCTTCGTGCGAACGTTTCCCACACCCACCGCGATCAACTAATAAACAAACTGCGCAAGATTACCGGTTGGACCAGGCTCGCGTTCACCGGCGACGGCGCGTTGTCGATTGAAGCTGGTGACATTTTCAAAGGATCGAAGAGCGCGCGCAGTTTGTTGGCGTCGGCGGTTGCGGGCGAAAACGTAGTTGTATTGGAGGATGCGGGTTCTCGAGCAGACGTCGCGTTTTGTCGCGTAGTGCCGGGACGGTGGACCAGTAACAACAACGCTGGGCTCGATGCTTATGTCGTCCTCATCGACTTCACTGATTTCGAGCAAATAATTGGCGACGCGGAGGCGCGGCGCTCGTTTGATGTGGGCTGGGCCGTGCTTCACGAACTCGACCACGTCGTCCAGAACTCCGAAGACACTGACGTCAACGATCACGTCGGTGAGTGTGAGTCGCACATCAACAAGATGCGTGAAGAGTTGGGCCTGCCGTTGCGTGCCAGTTATTTCTTCACCGCGTCCTCTTTGAAACCAGACCCCAATTTCAACACGCGCTTTGTGCGCCTGCCGTTTGAGCACATCGATCCGTCGTCGCGGCGGCTCAAGCGTTACTGGTTGACTTGGGACTTCACTGTGGTCGGTGGCATTCCGCCGTCTTTCGATCGTGTGGCCCGTTCCTCTGCCGCCATCTTCTGAAGCGTGATGCTTACCTGCGCGCGTGGCTGTTACACTATTCGAGTGACAATGAAAACAAAAGCAGTTCTAATTGTGTTCGGTCTGGCTTTGCTCTTCGGAGGTGCAACACGCTCCAGCGCGCAGGTGAAGCGGGTGCAGATGCACATCGCGGGTTATCTGTGCGGCAATTGAGTGTACAACATTCAGAAGGCCGTGAGCCGTCTCGATTACGCACCTAAACTCAAAGAAATCGAACTTACCGATATTAAAAAAGGACTCGGCGAATTCACGCCGAAGTCTGACAAACCCGCGTCGTTCGCGGCCTTGAAAGCGACGCTGAAAAGCGCGGGTTATGTGCTGGGCTCCGCGGACATCACCGTTGCCGGAACACTGAGCAAGGACGGCGGAGTGTGGATTGTCGTAGTAAAGGAGTCGGGACAGAAGTTTGTTTTGGATGGTCCAACCGTGCAGAAGGCGATCGAAGGAGTTGAGGTTGACTCGCCGATTGAAATCACGGGCGATTGGAAAACTGTCGGGAAGGGAAGTGATGCGCGGGAAGTTATATCGCCCTCAAAGGAAGTCTATGGCGCGCGGTTCATGCCGGCCAAGTTCGTGATTGGCGCAGAACCAGCGAAACCTCTCGCTCCGATACGCGTCACCTCGCCCGGACTGACAGTTTACAAAGGAGGCGCGATTACGCCGCGCGTCTATTTGATTCGTCAGAGTTTGGGAACACTGAAAGTCAATCGACAGATGGTCGATGTGAGTTTGTCTTACACGCCATCGCCGCGGCTCCAGTTGGAAGCCGAGGTGCCAATCTCGCGCACGTCGTTCCACGATAACGTAACGTCAGGATCGAGTGTCGGGTTAGGCAACATCACCGTTTGGTCCAAGTATCGTTTCTTTCGCCAGGTGAAAACTTATGGCGACAGACAGGCGGCCGCGAGATTCGGTTTGGAGTTACCGACCGGAAAGAAGGATGCACCGAGTCAAAGCCGGATCAATGCTCCGGCATTTGTGAGACAGCAGCTCACACCGATCAGCGGCGGATTATCGCCTCATTTCGATTTGGCTTTCTCGCAGGCCGGTGGACGATTCATTTTCGGCGGCAATGCCGAAGCTGTTTTCCGCACGGAACGAGACGGCTTTCGCATGGGCCACGAGCAGAGAGTGAGCACGGATCTCGAGTATGTTCTGCTTCCGCGCGAATACAAGAAGCCGGGCGGCGAGTTGTTCGTGATTCTGGAAACGACCTTTGTGCATCGAGGAACGGGGCGCCTGAATAGCGCGCCCGTCGCGGGCAGTAAGGCAACGGAGTATTACCTTGCGCCGGGACTTCAATACGCAGCGCGTCCACAGTTTGTTGTCGAGGGCAGCGTGCAGTTTCCCGTTGTGCGGAACACTGGTCCACTGGCGCTGCGCACAGACGTCAACGTCTTGCTCGGCGTGAAATACCTGTTTTGAGACGGGATTCACAGAATTAACAAGATTGCCGCGGGAAATGACCCATCTTGTCCTTCGTACAAATCTTGTCAACCTAAAAACTTTAAAGTCGCCCGCCTTCAGAGATGTCGCCTCTTGGCCGGTCAAGAAAGTTGAAGCCGAGATGTATTGAGGTGCTGATTCCCAGGAGTGCTAACAATGAGTGTCCGAAAATCGGCAACTTCAGGCGTTCCCAGACCAAGAAAAGAAACATAAAACCAAGCAACAGATTCCACAGCAGCAACTGAAAACAATGAAATCTGTAGCCGTGGGCATCCGACAGGACATCGTTTAGGAAACCTGCTGACTCCGCGCCTGGCGCATCAGTGTTGGAAGACTCATCTGCCTCGCTCGGCGTAGCGTATCCCGCGATTACAACGGTGCCGCTGAAGCCCATCAACGCCAGTACAGAACCGGGAAGAGTCGAATCACTAACGATCAGCCAAACAGAGAAATAACTCGTTACGATGATTGTGGTCCACAATAAAGTCAGAAAACGACCCAAGTCATAAGGACGCTTTTTCCCTTGAATCCGTGGACCAGGTTTTCGAATGATGTTTGTCGTAATCATTAAACCGATTGCGAGACCGAAAACGGCTACGCTCACAACCAACGCAATGATTCCCAAGCGTTTCGGAATGACAGTAAGAGGCAGAGGATTGTCGTAGTCGTAGACGGTCGGAAACGGTTTTTGATCTTCGAGCCCTACCGAGAACGTAACTGGTCGCTGAAATCCCGGATGCTGAAACAGATTTGACCAAACGTCATCAGCTCGGTCGGTGCGTAACAGATGAAATTGAAGTTGATTTCCTGATGTGTCAACCATCTCGGGACGAACACCTTTCAGCGCTTGCCCGTTCAGATAGGGAACGAGTTCCTGAGGATCGTGTCCCGCCGCCCAACTCGAAAGATTCTCAACCTCTACTCCGATCGTCGCCCCGATTCTTAACTCGCCTGTTACACGCGTTACTTTAGGTATTGCATTCGTTTGCGCCGTGATGACCTGTCCAATAACAAGACCAAGAATTATTGCGCCCAAGCATTTCATTCTCATGGTTCAATCCGTTCTCTCTCAAACCAGCCGTAGAGAGTGGGTAGAATTAATAACGTCAGCAGTGTTGAGGTAATGAGTCCACCAATGACGACTGTGGCCAGCGGTCGCTGTACTTCCGCGCCGGCCGATGTGGCGATGGCCATCGGAATGAAACCAAGACTGGCGACCAGTGCGGTCATTAGTACGGGACGCAGTCTCGTTTCAGCGCCTTCCCAGACAGCGTCTGCGACCGATTTACCTTCCTCGCGGAGTTTGTTGATGTAGCTGACCATCACTACGCCGTTGAGCACCGCCACTCCAAACAGTGCGATGAATCCGACACCAGCAGAAATGGAAAAAGGCATGCCTCTCAGCGCGAGGGCAAAGATTCCGCCGACGACTGCGAAAGGAATACCTGTGTAGATCAGAAGAGCCTGCCTGATGGATCCGAACGTAGTGAACAGCAACACAAAAATCAGGAACAGCGCGAGCGGCACAACGATCAGCAAGCGTGCGGAAGCGCGTTCCAGATTTTCAAAAGTCCCGCCCCACGTCAGATAATATCCGGGTGGCAGTTTTACTTGTTGCTCGATCCGCGCCTTTGCTTCCTCGACAAAACTCCCGATGTCACGGCCGCGCACGTTTAACTCAACGCCGATCCGCCGCCGCGTATCTTCGCGCGAGATCTGAGCCGGACCTTCTACCAGTTCGATCGCAGCCAACTGCGAAAGAGGAACTCTTGCACCGTTCGGAGCCGGCACAAGCAGGTTTCGAATCGTCTCTAGATCCCGGCTTGTCTCATCACTCAGCCTGACGACCACATCGAATCGCTGTTCGCCTTCGTACACTAAACCTGCTTCTTTACCGGCAACGATCGATTCAACGAGTTCGTTTACGTTCTGAACGTTGATACCGTAGCGGGCAATAGCGGCACGATCTGTTTTTATCTGTAGTTGCGGCAGTCCTGTAGTCGCTTCGACCTTTACGTCTTCCGCACCACGTACCTGACTCACTGCTCGACTGATTTCGCCGGCGGATTTCTTTAGCGTATCGAGATCGTCACCGAACAGCTTGATCGCGATGTCTGAGCGAACGCCTGATATCAACTCGGACACACGTAACTCGATCGGTTGAGAAAAGCTGAACGATGCATTTGGTACACCATCTTCCAGTGCCTTGGACATCTTCTCGACCAGTTCCGCCTTGTTGTGTGTGGTGGTCCACTCTGACGGAGGCTTCAGCTCGATGTAGAGATCGCTGAAGTCAACGCTCATCGGATCGGTCGCTACTTCCGCTCGGCCCGTTTTGGATACAACCTTTGTCACTTCCGGAAAGCGCTTCAACACCTTCTCCACGTCCGTGGTGGTCCTGATTGATTGCGTGAGAGAAACGCTCGGCAATTGCTGCACCTGGACAGCCAGCGAACCTTCGTCAAGACGGGGAATAAACTCAGAACCCAGGAACGGAAAAATGCCGGCACTGACGATTACCAGCAACACTGCTAACGTAATCGCAGGCTTACGGCGATCAATAACGTAAGTCAGCGCCGGGCGATACCAACGTTTTGCTATGCGGATCAGAAAACTCTCTTTTTCGGAAACATGACCGCGCAGGATGAACGTCATCGCCGCCGGCACGTAGGTAAGTGAAAGGATCAGCGAACCGAGCAATGCAAACACGACGGTGAGAGCCATCGGCTTAAACATCTTTCCTTCAATGCCGGTGAGACTCAGTATTGGCAGGTAAACGATCATGATGATCGCCACGGCGAACACCACTGGCCGGCCGACTTCCGTGCAAGCATCGAGGATGGTTCGTTCCGGACGTTCATGCGAACCGGAGTGCCGACCCTCGGCGCGTCGTCGGACAGCGTTTTCGACCATCACTACTGCACCATCGACGATCAGTCCGAAGTCCAGTGCTCCGAGACTCATCAGGTTTCCCGACACGTTAAAAACCCGCATTAGAATCGCCGCAAAGAGCATGGAAAGA
This sequence comes from Pyrinomonadaceae bacterium, assembly GCA_035279345.1. GTDB lineage: Bacteria > Acidobacteriota > Blastocatellia > Pyrinomonadales > Pyrinomonadaceae > PSRF01. Next base: position 11,129 of record DATEHX010000223.1, read on the forward strand.
GGGATGATCGTGGCGACGAGCAAACTGCCGCGCCAGTTTCCCAGCAGCAGAATGAGCACCACGATCACCAGCAGTGCGCCTTCGATGAGGTTCCTGGCAACAGTCCAGATCGTCCGATCAACCAGTTCAGTGCGATCGTAAAAAGGAATGAGTTGCACGCCTTGAGGCAAAGTCTTCTTCACTTGCTCGACTCGTTCTTTGACGCGATCAACCACAGTGCGAGAGTTTTCGCCTTTGAGCATCATCGCGATGCCGGCAACAATTTCGCCCTCGCCGTCCGCGGTTACTGCTCCCTGCCGAACTGTCGCACCAGTCACAACCTCTCCAACATCGCGGACGTACACAGGTACGCCTTCTTTTCCCGTCTTGACGATGATGTTTCCAATATCGTCAGGCGATGCGACGAGGCCGATGCCACGCAAGAGATATTGTTCGGAGCCATGCTCGATATAGGCGCCACCGACATTCGAGTTGTTCTCCGTTACGGCCTGAAGCACGTCACGCAAAGACAATCCATACGACTGCAACTTCGCCGGGTCGAGTCTGACTTGATACTGCTTTTGATAGCCTCCGAAGCTGTTCACTTCGGTCACTCCCGGCACGCCGAGCAGTTGCCGTCGCACACTCCAGTCCTGAATGGTCCTGAGAGCAGTCGCGTCATAACCACTCCCCGGCGCGGCTTTTAATTCGTATTGGTAGATTTCGCCCAAGCCCGTTGAGAGTGGTCCCATCTCCGGCGATCCGATGTTCTCCGGAATCTGCTCGCGGGCTTGTGACAAACGTTCAAGCACGAGCTGACGCGCGAAATAGGTGTCAACCGAATCGTGAAAAACCACGGTCACCGCTGAAAGCCCAAACTTCGAGACCGAACGAATCTCTTCAATATCGGGAAGTCCGGACATTGCCACTTCGACCGGAAAGGTGATCTGGCGCTCGATCTCCAACGGCGCCAGAGATGGAGCAGCAGTCAAGACCTGGACCTGCACATTCGTCACGTCCGGTACTGCGTCGATCGGTAAATGGAGCAGACTGTAAACTCCGGCGCCCATCATGATCGCCACCATCAGGAGCACCAGCAGTCGCTGCGAAACCGCGAAACGAATGAGTCCGTTTATCATCAGTGATCGTGCTCCCCCATTTCGCCTTTTAGCTTTTGTGTCTTGAGCACAAAGCTGCCCTTTGTCACTACCTTTTCGCCGAGCTTCAAGCCCGAGATCACTCGGTGATAGCCTTCGATTTCACCGCCAAGCTCCACTTCACGAATCTCAAATGCTCCCGGCTCGTCGTCTTGGGGAATGAAAACCACGGAGCGATTCTCGATACGTTGGACCGCCGTGGCAGGAACAACGAGATCCTGCTCGGTCGTGGCGCCCGTGCCCGCCTGAAATCCCACTTCGACAAACATGCCGGCCTTGAGTTGCTCGCCCGGGTTTGCCATTTCAATGCGCACTCGCGCCGTTCGCGTTTCTTCGTTAAGGCGAGGATCGATGTAGTTCACTCGACCAGCCATCGCACTTTCACCCAATGCGGTCGAACGCACTTCGGCAGGCGTACCAACAGCGATCCTTCCGATTTGTGCTTCAGGAACGTTTGCGATCACCCACACTGTTGAAATATTGGCGATGGTGAATAGCGGCGTGCCTGCCTGGATTCCTGCTCCAGCGTTTACCGCACGTTCGATGACCGTGCCAGACACCGGAGCACGCAATGCGACGAGCGAGATGTCGGTGGTGTGATCGTCGCGTTCTTTAGAGGCGATTGGATCGCCAAGGGTCTGTAGACTTTGCCGCATGTGGCCCACATCCACGCGTGCGGTTTCTACTGCCGCCTGCGCTTCCTGGACCTCGCGGTTGACCGAGATGTTGTTCTGGTAATCGTAGTCGGCCTTTGCGGTTTTGTAGGCGGCTTCTGCTGCTATCAGGTCTTTACCGGCTCCGGCTCCCAATTCGATTAACCGCCGCGTGCGTCTCAGCGTTGCTTCGGCTTCGTCAAGCTTCGCTCTTGCCTGAATGACGGCAACGCGGTTTTCGGCTCGTTGCACACGCTGCAACGTTCGTTCGGCGAGGCGCAAACGAGTCTCAGCTTCGCGTAACTTTCCGTGCATCTCAGCGACTTCGGGACTCGAGATGATCGCGAGTACGGCACCCATTCGAACGCGATCTCCCTGGCCCACGTTCACGCGTTCCACGCGGCCGGATACGAGTGCGGATGCTTGCTGCGTTTGCTGCTGATTAGTTTCGACAGTGCCCGTGACCTTCACCAAAGCGACCGCGGGACGCTGCGTGACTCCCTCGATTTCGATTCCCGCTGACGCCAGTGCTTCGGGTGACAGCTTTACTTCTTCAGCTTCACTTGGACCATGTTCGGCTTCTTTTGCCGCATCCGAGCTGACTGCTGTTGATTGCGTGTCGCGTGCACGCAGAAAGATCGCGTAAACAGCAACAAGTGCTACCAGTGCGACCAACGCCACGATGACGATATTGCGCGGATCTTTAGTTATGAAACGTTTTGGCATCGGTGCTTCCTCACTGTTGGATAAATGGAACGCCGATCGCCGCCTGTAGATCGGCCAATGCTCGATACTGTTCGACGAGCGCGTCGGTAAATTCGCGCTGCGCATCGACGAGTCGACGTTGTTCGACCAGCAGATCGGTAATGCTGAACGCTCCGATCTGATATGCCGCTCGAATTGTGCGAATGTTTTCGGCGGAGCGAGGTATCACACCTTGTTCAAAGGTAGAGACCGCGGCGCGCGCAGCTTCGTAGCGTGCAAAGGCACTTTGCACTTCCGCTTGCACGATCGCTTCCATGAATTCACGTCGTTTTTGGGCCTGGCTGATGGCGACGGACGCCTCGGTCTTCAAACCCTGGTTACGATTGAACACCGGGATTTCGACTGACACTCCGACGGTCAACAACTTATCTCGATCGCGCAGTACACCGACCGGTGTGTCGTCAAAGACGGAACGGCCGTAGCTGAAGCGTGTGAACGGAGTGACATCCGGCACGCCTTGCGCGCGGGTAAGCCGCAAACCGGCTTGGGCTACTTCTTCGTTCAAGCGGGCCAAACGCAAGTCAGGTCGTGTACGCAGCGCGATATCAACCGCTGCATCAACAGAGCCAGGAGGCGCAGGTAGCGACGGAGCGGCAATGTTCTCGCGTAAACGTAAGAGCTCTTGCGGTGCTACTCCGGTAAGACTCTTGAGCCGCAACATCGTCGATTGCAACCGGCCTTCGACGAGCGCGCGCCGGGAACGTAAACGCTCAACTTCAACACGCAACTGGTTGAGTTCTATCGGCGCTGTTTCGCCTTCGTTAACCTGGGCTTGGACAAAGCGAGTGGTTTGGAGGTCCAGATTATTGAGCTCCTCCAAAGTGCCCAACTCGCGTATTGCGGCTAACACTTCTGAATAAAGAGCGAGCACTTCATTTGTCAACCGGCGTTCTCGATCCGCCACCTCAGCCTCGACCGCTTCAAACTCGGCTTGGGCAAGCTCAATGCGCTTACGTCGTTTGCCGCCGAGTTCAAGTGGAACGGCCAAACCGACGCTGGTTTCGCTCTCGCCTGTAGAGCCCGTGTAGCGTCCCGTGGTTTGTTCGAAATCGAGAGTTGGATTAGGCCGCAGACCGGCTTGTCGAAGTCGTCCTCGTGCACGCTCGATCTCGAGTCTGGCGGCGGCCAGTTCGCCGTTTGAAGCAAGCGCGCGTCTCACGAGTTCGTTTGACGACGTGCCTTGTGCTGCCGCGCCGGCAGAGAGAATTCCGGAAAGCATTACCAGCAGCCCGCTGTTGAGAAGCGGCCGCCTCTTACAAAACAAGATCATTGGTACCTCCGATCGTGCCAGCCGAAGCTGACTAGTCCACCAGACGATCCCTGCTAAAAAGCACCGGGATCGCGCGAAATGGTTCGACTATTTCGATTGATTAGGCAGACCGCGGAGGGCGATACAGGCTGTGGATGGGAGCTGTTGGAAGGGTGGTCCGTAGAGGTACGGTTCGCAACTGTGTTGGTACGGCAATGTCTGAATCAACAAAAACCGGACTCGGTAAGACGTGTGCGCAGCAACAGAAGCAGTCTTCGTCTCTCGGTGCTTCGCGTTCGTCGGGAAGATTTCCGGGATTCGCTGGCAAAGCTGCGATGGAAAGCGTGTCCTCGCGGGAGTCAGCAGAAATTGTTGTCCTATTTAGGTCCAGAGTTTCGTTGCGATGATAATCGGTTAAGGCGAGGTCAACTCCGGTGTAGAACAGAAAGAGAAGTGCGATCCCTCGGAGAAGAGATCGCTTGATTTTCCTGCCAATGCCAGAGCGAGGATTCATAAAGCCGAAAAAGCTATACCACAGTTTCTTTTGCACCGTCAAAAACCGTTGCGGAAGTTCCGGCTGCTGCCTTTTCCATGCACGAGCGACACAAACAGTCGCGATATTTACTGCGTAGTTCCGCTCTCGTCTCGTCGGTTAATTTGATCTCCGCGCACCAGCAACCGGTCGCGAGGTTGAGTTCGCAAGCGAACGTCTGCCCGCAAGCTTCGCAGCTTCGTGCTCTTTTCAGAACGGGCAGGATTTTGGTAATTGACTTCGGAAGCATTTCGATAATCTGCGAACCTGACTCTAATTATGCGGTGGATTACTGTCAAGGTCTTGCGTTTGCAGATCCTGTCAAAGACTTTTAGGGGCAAAGCTAACCACCCAATCCAAACCACTCGTGGTGTCCGTAGATTGTTGTGAAACACAAAAGAGCAGGGCTCTTGGAAGCGAGAGTTCAAAAATTCCGGATTACGAGAAAGAGAGAAAGCATGAAAAAGTTGTTTGCATTCAGTTTATTGGCGCTTGTGACAATGCTCTCCAGCAACGCTTTTGCGCAAAAGCCAGTCACGGTCGGTGGTGCGCCAATGTTTCCCAACAAGAACATCATCGAGAACGCAGTTAACTCGCAGGACCACACAACGCTGGTCGCCGCAGTCAAAGCCGCCGGTTTGGTTGAGACGCTGCAAGGTCCGGGGCCATTCACGGTCTTCGCACCTGTCAATGCCGCGTTCGACGCACTGCCCGCGGGTACCGTCGATACACTCCTCAAGCCCGAAAACAAAGGCACACTGACATCAGTGCTGACATATCACGTCGTCGCCGCGCGTCTCAATTCGAAGGCGCTGGAGCGGATGATCAAGCAGGGTGGCGGACGTGCGATGCTGAAAACGGTGCAGGGCGGTGAACTGACAGCCACAATGAATGGTAGTGACATCAACATCACCGACGCCAAGGGCAACACGGCGCGGATCACTATCACCAATGTCAATCAATCGAACGGCGTCATCCACGTCATCGATCGCGTGCTGTTACCGCAGTAACGAATCAGTCACCACGGCTCCGCTGAGAATAAAACAATGGGCGCTTAAGACGTGAGTCTTTCGCGCCCATGCTTTTGAGGACTCGGAAATGAATGACGACAGGCAAAGACCCGCTATGTCCGCACGGGAGTTGAAACACATGACCCGCCGCGAACTGCTCAAGTTGTTACCGGTCGTGGTTGTTGGTGCGCTGACGCTGCCGCCGTTCAGCGAGAAACTGTTGAAAACCGGACTCAACTGGACCGATCGCGCGGCTGAAGCTTTTTTTACTCCTCAACGTTTGGCTCAGACCTTCAGCAAACACGAGTTAACTCCGATCGAGCAGTTTCCGATCAACAGCTATTCTGACTACAACCCGGAGAACGATCTGGCGAACTGGACTCTGATAGTCGAGGGCATGGTCGCACGGCCGGGCCAATACACGTTGGACCAGATCAAGGAGCTGCCAAAGCAGTCGCAGAACGTCAAACACATCTGCATCGAAGGCTGGGAGGTGATCGGTAGTTTCGGCGGGGCACGGCTCAGCGATTTCCTGCAAATGATTGGTGCAGATCCGGCAGCGCGCTTTGTCGAAGTCTCATGCCTCGACGATTACTACTCGTCTTACGACATTGAAAGCTGCCTGCATCCGCAAACACTGCTCTGCTGGGAAATGTACGGCCAACCGCTGACGTCCGGGCACGGCGCGCCGCTGCGTCTGCACATGCCCGTAAAGCTTGGCTACAAATCGGCGAAGTACATCTACTCGCTTCGGGTCAGCAACGTGCTCGGCAAAGAAAAGGGCTTCTGGGAAGACCAGGGCTATTCCTGGTACGGCGGAATTTGAGAAAGCGCGCATTATGGCAACCACTAAATCAGGGTTGACGATAGACACGTTTGAAGTCGAACAGAATGGCGTGCGTCAAACGTTGGCGCAGGAGCATTCGTGGCTGGTGCGTTTCACGCATTGGCTAAACGCCATCTCGCTGGTAGTGATGACAATGAGCGGCCTGCAAATCTACATGGCCTTTCCCAGCTTTGGCGCCAAGATTCCACAAGAGAATTTTTTGCAATTCCCGGAAGCGATGCGACTCGGCGGTTGGTTGGGTGGCGCCTTGCAATGGCATCTGACCTTTACGTGGATATTCACGCTAACCGGTGTCGCGTATGTGTTGTATCTGATTGTCAGCGGGAAATGGCGGATGGTGATTCTGCGACCCCGGGAATTTCGCGGCGTATGGCCGATGGTCCGTCACTATTTCCTGTTCAAACCGAAGCCGGTGCAACTTGAACCGTACAACCCGCTCCAGAAACTGGCTTACACCTCGACGATTGTTTTTGGCATCGTCGCGGTGATCACCGGCATGCTGCTTTTCCAGCCGGCGCAGTTCGCGTTGCCGGTGAAACTGCTGGGAGGTTTTGGGATGATCCGCATCTATCACTTTGCAGCGATGATCGGATTTTTCTCATTCGTGCCGGGCCACCTGTTGATGGTGGCCCTGCACGGTTGGTCCAATTTCTATTCAATGTTGACCGGCTGGAAACGTGAGCCCGATTATTTGGTCAAAGACTAGACTCACGTACCGGAATCTACGCGTTGCTACTTCCGAGGCGCAGGTGTCGGGCTCACGTCGCGGTGCAGCTTTTCCTGGAGACGTGTAGCCCTCGACTCTGCTGACAGTTGCTGAAGGGTTGAATGGACCTGCAAGACGACATCTTTTAATTGATTGAGTTCTTGCGGGGTTTTCTTTTCGGCCAAAATAGCGGCCGCAATCTCGCTGCTGAGTTCGTTTGATATAGCCATTGTTCCAGGTTTTGAAGAGGTTCGTATCCTAACCCGCGGCTGTTACGCTCATGTTAATTCGAAGTTAACTGACGTTTTTCTTCGCCCGTGAGTGGTGTCGTATTTGATCAGTCCGGGCACAGCGGCAAGACAAAACACGCATCCGTCTGAACGTGCCTGTTAACTGAAAAACACACGCCCTCAAAGATCACGCGGTAGTTGCCGCCTTTAGCGCCTCTGGTATACAGCACTACCTCCCTTGAAACGCAGCTCGGTCGGCCGTTCGAACATGGAGGAACAGATCCAAAGCAAAGAGGTCCTGAGGGAATTATGTGCGCTGACGGCGTACCGTCAGGCAGTGTCGGGACTGGCGTGCCATCCATGTTTGTGATGTGAATCTGGCCCACGGAGAGATCGTCAAACGTGACGTTTGTATAACAGTTACACACGGTGATGCAGAGCGTCTCAACATCATTGGTTTCCAGGCAGTCGCATTTGCTGTCGCCCCACTTGACTGAAAAACAAGGCTTGATTGTTGGCCACTCGAGTTCAGTGCAGTGTGGCTGTGTCAGAACGGTTGGTGAACCCGTGCAACCGCATCCGGTCTGGTTCGCTCCAGTGACATCCGGGCAGTGGCAATCGTACGACTTAAGGGTATTGACCTTACTTGCACACTCTTTCGCCAACAGTGCGTTCTGTTCCCGGTTGATTTGCTCACAGCTCTTGCACTCAATCCGGTAGTCGTTGTTGCGTCCCTCGGTGACGCCCTCGGGCGAAATCCCGATATGAGTGCTACCCAGATTAGTTGAGCCGATTGTAAAGGTCCCGAGCGCGGTGAAATCAAACCCGCCCAGACTTGAATTGATACCCGGAATGGTATTTGGATCAATCTCAAAACAATAGCTGCTTCCAGTCGCGAGCGCGCCACTCGTCAGCGTCTGAATCAAACTGCCATTCTGATAAATACCAAGTTTGATTTCGACTTGTCCGAGAATGGGCTGGCCGGTTTTAGGATCCTTCGCAGTTGGTAGGTTATAGGCAAAACATATCTTGCCTTTGCCGCAGTGGCTGCTTTTCTCGCAATCGTAGCTTAGCGTACCTGATGGTGAACCCTTGCAACTGCCGCAAAAATTATCGATGTATGCATACGCTGATTTCCCGACAAAGCAATCGATGACAACGAACTCGATCGTGACGACCTTGCCGATTTGTTGAGACAGATCGATTTGTGCACACGACCAATCTTTATAGACGCTGTCGCCATCGCTAAGTCCTCCCAACGCGGTCCACATCGGGTTTGTACCCGCAAACGCCAGTGTATTTGAACCATTACCAAAATCGAATGCCCCGGGAATCGTGTTTCCGCTGGCATCCGACACACGTACCGTGAACGAAGCAACACCGTGTGGACACTTCATGACCAAGGCGTACCAGAAAGTGATGTAAGCATTCGCCGGTCCAACTAGTAGAGTCTTCGATAAGACAGAACAAGGATCTCCGACAATGCCTACATCGTTTCCGATGCGCACCGCGCCATTTGAACCAGGAGCGGTAGTCGAAAGGGTTGCGACGTTGGGATCAAATCCCGGTCCGACCCAGGTTTGGTGTGCGTTGGCGCTGGTAATCGGATCGGATGACAAACCGGCAGTGAAACTCGCAAACGGAAAGCTGACATTCATATTCAGCGGTTTGGGGCCGGACGCACCCTGCCATTCGTTCGGGTCCAACTGCGACTCAAAATCGCCGTTGCCACAAGGCGTCATATTTCCCAGGGCCGGCTTATACTTTTTAGCCGGATTGGCCTCGACTTCCCGCACTCGCAATTGTTCCGCCTGGGCGCGGCTCAGAATCTGAACAAAATTCTCGGGCTTCTTAAAGTCGCATTCCTGATTGTCGAATTGTTTCTTCAGTTCGGCTTGACGTTCTTTGGGTAATTCAGGGTTTTCCGGTTTAGCGGTGTTTGAGTCCGCGGGCTCGTTTTGGTCCATGTCAATCCTCCATGTCTACCAGTGAGAAGAAGGTCCACAGGTTGAAATGCCACTGATTTGAGCTTATCGACTGAGGTTCAGCGAATCGGGTCCGCCAAGGCGCTTGCATGGCAGAACGGGCGCTCGTTGGGCAGGTATAGCCAGTCGATCGACTTGGGCGTTGGCTGAGGATGCGGCAGTAACCAAAAGCGTGAACGCGAACGCGCTGAAAATGCTTTGAGTTTTCCCGGCATCGATTTTCTCCTGGGACTAGATTGCACGAGTTCTTCTATCGACTTCGTGCTTGCATCTATGAGTGATCGACACTGCGAAAAACGTAACGCTGCCTGTAGATGTTTTTTTGACCGGCGCGGAAGATGCTCGGTACAACGTCTGGTTCAAGCACGTGTGAAATAATCGAATGCCATCCACAGATTGCACCGATCCTCTCGGTGTAATCTGTGAATGGTCCGATGACGCCCCGTCTCGAGCGCGTTTAGTTTAAGCGTAGAGTTAGCTTGATCCAATTGTGATCTGATGGCCTCACACCAAGATCTTCAGCAAATCCCACCGTTTGGGTAACTCCACTGCAACCAGCTCTGAGGTCAGGAAGGTCTATGTTATGAAGGGCCACAGTTGAAGCCGTCTTCTTCAAGAAGGCATAGTCAATGCGCCGATCATCATGGGTTCTGGTATTGTTACCGCCTGAATCCAATATGGTAATCGGCATATCCAGGACACCGTCGCCGTTCCTGTCAGGCCACAGCGCAGTGGCTTTTTTTGTGTTAATACCCATTTCCCAGAGATCATCGTAATTATCCAGGAATATGCCGCGTTGAGTAGTAATTCCGGTTGGCGCAGATCCGGAAGTCTTGGGATATGCTGGTCCAAAGTTCATATCTCCAACAATCAACACGTCCAGTCCGCCGGTAAGGGTGGTATTGATCCAGTTAAGCAGAGCGTTTATTTGGTTTACTCTGGTAACTGAAAAATGCGATCCGCTGCTGTCTGCGCAGGCTGACCAGCAAAGGTGCGTGTTGACCACCCAAAACTGCCTGCCTGCAACTGTAACCTTCGCGGCCACTGCTGCCTTGTCTACATTAGTAGAACCATCATGACCGATAGCGCCGTCACTCAGACCGACGTCTTCGACCTGATCGACAGTTACCGTTGAAGTGCGGACCCAGATGGATGGGCCGTCTCCCTGACTGGGATCATTTTCTCTATAAACCTTTTGTACGAAGCCTTCCGCTGCCATGCCCGCGTTCCAGCCTGTATCAGTTGTGCCCTGTTCCTGTAAACAGACGATGTCTGTATCGCGAGTCAGAATATTAGTTTGCCGGGTGTGGTTGGTAGCACCATCGGTACCCACCCCGTGCTGGACGTTGGCTATTATGATCCGGGCAAATGCGGCCGTATCGGACGAAGCGTACGTATAGCCATTATTCAGCGTGGCGCTCTGTGAATCAGTGTTGGTCACCGCTACATTAACCATTCCCGCTGCATGCGCGGGAGTCGTGGCTGTAATAGAAGTGGAGCTTACTACCGTGACGTTAGTGGCGGCTGTTCCTCCCAAGCTCACGGTCGCCCCGGACGAAAAACCGGTCCCGGTGATAGTCACGGACGTGCCACCACTCGTGCTTCCTGAAGTTGGTGAGATTGCGGTGACTGTCGGAGCAGGTGCGCTGTTGGTCGCGGCTTCAAAGTTGTCGAAGATGACCTTGCCGGGCGCATTTGCTTGCGGCACCGAGGTGCCGCCTTTGACCTCAAAGATGATCGCCGAAGTGGAAATTGAAGTATTCCAGGTTTCAGTGTATCGCTGCACCCATGTGCCTGGCACTCCGCTGCTGCCCGGGGCTGTGTCCAGGGTGACGTTACCTGTCGTCGCGTCGTGACGAATACGCAGGAAGCGGTGGTTGGTTAAATCATAGGAAATCGAAAAGAGTGCACTCTTAGAGCCCGCAATCTTTTTCTCGCCAAACAGAGTGCCGCCCGACACATACATCCGATAGTAGTTGTCGACATTATTGCCGACGGTGAACATGGCAAACGCGCTAGTGTTGGACTCGGGAGCTTTAACCAATTCCACATAGCTGTAAGCACCGCTGAAATTGTAAGTATTTAGTGTGCGAACACCGCGATAAGCGGAGTCGTTGACAGTTGTTAGCAATGGGCCAATCTCAAGCTGTTGCGAGGTTTCAGCCAGGGGCACATTCGTGTTGGTGAAGCCACTAAACAGGGTCGTGTCCCACTTCGCTGTGTCGATAGAATTATCATTGAAGTTATCGCTCACAAGCGGCGCGGCGAGAGCTCCTGGAAATGTAACCAGGGTGCAGATCAACGCCACTACGATAAAAGAAAAAACGATGAGAGCTCTGGTCGTGATTGTGTGTGAAGCGAAACCTCTACCACGCGGTGCAGACATAGCGACCTCCTTAAAGTGGAAAGCGAAGTTGTTTTTAATGCCGGGCTGCGACGAGTTATGTACGGGGAGAAGTTCAGGGGAGCGACAATCAGTACTACAACATTAAGCCACTGTCAATGAAACGAATGAACGCTCCCCACAGTGGACAACTTCGCAACTGGTTGTTGATGCCAACGACAGAGATACTCAGTTTCTTACAACAGTTGCGAGAAATGCTCCAGTCCGACAAGTCAATTCGACCTTGCAACCCAGATCCTTGTAGACTGCTTCTGGCACCCAGGTCCTTAAGAATAAGGATGTGAAGATCGGAAAGCTGGTGTCCTCATCTCACTCGCTCCGTCGCTATCGACCATTCTCACCACAAGGCATGCGGACATTTCATTGAGCAGTTAATCAGACATTTTATTGAGCAGTAACAGTGAACGAAATATTCGTTGACTCACCGCATTGACGGGAGTATGGTTTGCCCACTCACGAGGTTTTGTCGGCGGGGATTCTCGTCGGTCTCACTTAACTTCACGTCTCATGAAACTTCCACGGTCTCACATAATGATGACCAATTAAGAACTCTCACTTCGCGCTACTAGCGCAATTGGTTTCCCCTCTGGAGGTAGAAATGTCAAGACGAAACATACCCAGAATCCTCTTGCTGGTACCAGCAGGTCTGTTTGTTGGTGCGATCGTGACGGTTCCTCGTATCATCGAGGCTTCCAAGTTTTCACCCGCCGCCACAAATTCAGTCGTACGCAGCCCTGTGCAGGGACGCAAACCTGAAGTGACAGTCGGCGAGTCAATCCGCAATGATACGTCACCACCGGTGCGCGAAATGAAGCAGCAACCAGTCTTCAAGCCCAAGAAAGAAGCAAACAAGAACCCGAAGATTGCGCATCCGCACAAAGACGCTCCTGACCCCGTGGTCCAAACCTCAATCGCCGCTGACGAATTCACCGCCGCCAGCATGCCTGCGGCCGATCAGAACTTCAACGGCATCCAGTTCCCGGGTGTCGCGTGTAACTGCTTACCGCCCGACACAAACGGTGAAGTCGGCACCACACAGTACGTGCAGATTGTCAACACAGGCTTTCAGGTTTTTGATAAGACCACCGGAGCCTCGTTGCTCGGACCATCAGGCATCTCAACCGTTTGGGGCGGCTTCGGTGGCGTTTGTGAATTCAACGGCATGGGCGATCCGGTGGTGATGTACGACCAACTCGCAGATCGTTGGGTCATCACGCAGTTTGCCGGCGTTTCCGTGGCGACAGATGAATGCGTGGCTGTATCGACTACGGGCGACGCGACCGGCTCGTATCATCGCTACGATTTTCACCTCGGTTCAAACTTCTTCGACTACCCGCACCTGAGTGTCTGGCCCGATGGCTATTACATGAGCATGAACGTGCTCAACTCGAGCGGCACGTCGTTCCTCGGACCGCAACCTTTCGCGTTCGACCGGGACAAAATGCTCGCGGGCTTGCCGGCGACGTTCATTACTCCCGGCATCACGAATGGACCATCAGAAAGAACTTACCTGCCGGCAGATCTCGATGGCTCGACCCTGCCGCCAACCGGTGCCCCAGCGACGTTTGTCCAGTGGCCCGGCGGCGGTGGTTATAAGATATTCCATTTCCACGTGGATTTTGCGACGCCTGCAAACTCGAGCTTTACAGTGTTCGCCAATCCTACCGCCGCTGGGTTTACACAGCTCTGCCCGCTGACGCGATCGTGTGTCCCGCAAAGCAGCACGACGTCTCGTCTGGACGCGCTCGGAGACCGGCTGATGTTCAGGGTAGCGTACCGGAATTTTGGTACGCACGAATCGGTTATCGGAAACTATACGGTGAGCTCAGGAAGCGTCGCGGGTATTCGTTGGTTTGAGTTGCGAAACGTGACCAACGGTCCCGTAACTGTCAATCAGGAGAGCACGTATCAGCCCGATTCGACCTGGCGCTGGCTCGGAAGTGCGGCGATGGATCGCGATGGGAACATCGCGCTTGGTTACAGCGCTTCGAGTGCGACGATCTTCCCGCAGTTGCGTTATGCAGGACGGCTCGCGACAGATCCACTGAATGTATTAGGCCAGGGCGAAACAATTCTTTTCGCCGGAACGGGAAGTCAAGTCCACGAGTCTAGTCGTTGGGGTGACTATGCGTCGCTGACGGTCGATCCGGTGGATGATTGTACTTTCTGGTTCACCTCTGAGTACTACGCAACGACGAGTCAGTTTAATTGGCGTACGAGGATCGGATCTTTCCGTTTTCCAACGTGTGGTAGTGGTAATCCAGTCGGGCGACAGAATGTCGCCCTCGCCGCAAACGGTGGTGTGGCCAGTTCGTCAACGAACTTCAACATTAGTCCATTCAACTTCACGGCCGGTGGTGCGAATAATGGCGTGCGCAGCGGCGCCGGCTGGGGTAGTGGCGAAGGCTGGAATGATGCTCCTCCGGGAAATACTTTCCCCGACTGGTTGCAAATTGATTTCAACGGCAGCAAGACCCTCGATGAGATCAATGTGTTCACGGAACAGGATAACTGGCCCAACCCATCCGAGCCGACTGAGGCGATGACCTTCGCTCTCTACGGCCTGACCGGCTATGAGGTTCAGTACTGGAATGGCGGCGGCTGGACCACCATACCGGCAGGGAGCGTCACGGGCAACAATAAGGTCTGGCGCAAGTTCACCCTCGCGCCGATCACGACGACGAAGATCCGCGTGTTAACAAACGCGAGTGGTGATGGCTACAGCCGGATTGCCGAAGTGGAAGCATGGGGTACGTCTGGGTCGCCGCGCACAAACGTGGCGCGGGCAACAAATGGAGGCGTGGCCAGTTCGTCAACGAACTTTAACGTTAGTCCATTCAACTTCACGGCCGGTGGTGCGAATAATGGCGTGCGCAGCGGCGCTGGCTGGGGCCAGGGCGAAGGCTGGAATGATGCTCCTCCGGGAAATAGCTTTCCCGACTGGTTGCAAATTGATTTCAACGGCAGCAAGACCATCGATGAGATCAATGTGTTCACGGAACAGGATAACTGGCCGAACCCATCCGAGCCGACTGAGGCGATGACCTTCGCTCTCTATGGCCTGACCGGCTATGAGGTGCAGTACTGGAATGGCGGCAGCTGGACCACCATACCGGCAGGTAGCGTCACGGGCAACAATAAGGTCTGGCGCAGGTTCACTTTCGCGCCGATTACGACGACAAAGATCCGCGTGTTAACAAACGCGAGTGGTGATGGCTACAGCCGGATTACGGAAGTGGAAGCGTGGAGCAATTAGTGCAGGGTAGTAATACGAAGATCATTTGAGCGAGGCGGAAGTGGACCGTGAGCTTCTAAGGCAGAAACTACTTCCACAGTGGACAACTTCGCAACTGGTTGTTGATGCCAACGACAGAGATGCTCATTTTCTTCCAACAATTGACTCACGATCCACCCAAACGAAGTTGTGAACAGATGTGATGCCAGGCAGGCAGGTCCATTGCGACTAGATTCTCGACGCCTAGATTGCCCGACAGGGACGGATGTGGTGCAACGGCGAAGACTTGATGTTGAGCTCTTGTGATTCCGCGCTCTTCGGCGAGAAGCAATAGTTCCGTTACTAACCGCTCTCGTGCCCACGACGGGTCAGAGAATAGCTGTTCCAAGTGAGCCACTGAATCTGCTGCGTGAGAACAATCCAGGTTCAGGGGATCAACAACTAACACCTCTCCGGCGTCTGTTTCGACATAGATGTCACCGAGCGCGGAAACCAGCAATGGTCGGATTTTTCGGCCCGCCAACTCAGGCCACAGCTCCAACGCCCTGGCAACATCAGTTGCAGGAACCGTTGCTGTAAACAATGGATTCATTCTGACCAGATCGCCGCTTGAAGATATACCACCATGCTATACGGTAATAGTGAACGTTGCTAAATTTAGTAGAACAATGATTGGTCACAAGTGGAACTAACTGTACACCACAAGGACCATGACACTCTATCATCGAGCCGATGACGCGCGGCCTTGCCGCGGAGTCACGCATAACTCACAGAACCAAAGTGCCGAGTTGATTTTTTCTGGAAAGGTTCACGCTATGAAATTGATCTTCTTTACCGTTGCGCTCTTGCTGACCATAACGCCGGTTGCATTCAGCCAAACGTCTAAGAAAACCGAACGGGAATTAATCGAGGCCAACCGAGAGTACGATGAGGCTTTGGTGCGCGGGGATGTGACAATTCTTGAGCGACTCTATTCGGAAGAGTTCGTCTACACCACGCCTGACGGTGAGGTGCGTGACAAAGCGCAGCAGTTGGCATTTATGAGGACCGGTGATTTGCGGCTTGAATCGGGGCAAAGCGATGATGTAAGGGTGAGGATCTATGGAAACACGGCCGTGATGACAGGGCGTTTTACGGCCACAGGTAAGTTCAGGGACAAGAGTATTGATATTCGTGAGCGATATACTGCTGTGTGGGTAAAGAAAGCGGGACGCTGGCGACTTGTCGCCGAGCAGGGAAATCTGATCAAGCAGCAATAACTGCGTTCTTGAGTCTTATGGCCCTTCATGAAGTGCTCTAGGCCGAGTGAATCGTTCGACCCCGCGCTCTAACGGGATAAAATCAACAAGGGAACGGACCATGCGTGAAGCCGTGCTTTGTGGTAAGTTGCGTGCGCAAATCCGCTCAAGCGCAGCGTTCGCCGGCCTTGAATATTTTGACGCCTTGATCGAAATGTCAGTCGACTATAGAAGTAAATTATTCTCTTCCTATAACGCGACGCATGTATCGCACTTGGATGCTGATGATGAATCGAAGCTCGTGTTTTTCCGGGAATATACCCGCGTCAATTATCTTCAGCACCTTGGAAATCTGGACGGAAACTCAGCGGAAATCTTAGAGATTGCCTGTAATAAAGGTTATCTGCTGGCAGCACTACATTCTCTTGAATTTAAAAAATTATTTGGGATAGATCTTTCACCTCTCGATGTTGAGAAAGCCAAACAGCTTGTTCCCTCAGCTCAGATCTCATACGCGGATGCTTTCGCTTATCTGGACCAGAACGTTGGAAAGTTCGACGTCATTATTCTTAAGGCGGTATTGGAGCACATAAAGAAGGATCAAGTTATTCCGCTGTTAGATGGGATCAAGTCAAGTCTTAAACCAGCCGGCATGGCCATTATTGACGTACCAAATATGGACTGGCTTTTTGCTCAGCATGAACGCTACATGGATTTTACGCATGAGGTGGGATTTACTCGCGAGAGTCTGGCTCAAGTCATGAGACAAGTATTCGGCAGTGTTCATATTGAAAAAGGCAAACCGGTTATGGGTTCGGGGCTCAAATCCCGATTAGAACTACAACTACGCGCTATTTTGGTGCTCGCCTTGAATTTGGTGTTTAGACTTATTGGTGAAGGTGCTTCCGATACCTGGTGGGATAGTAGAAGTATTATCGGCATAGCTAAAAACGATTGAGGTAGTGGGCTATACGCGTGCCTCACAGCGTAAGCTCTCGCACTACGGCGCAAGGCAGCGAGACGTCAGCGCGAGTCATTCCTTCTTCAAGTCCTGGCTCCCCACAATCTTCGCAACGACCAGGTGAGTGACCGTTGTTTGCAGGTGTTAACATCAGGACTCAAAAAAATTCTTAGCGCCGTTGTCGAATTCGTCGCTGCCCCTTCGATTAGTAGGTGAAAGGGCAGAAAACGAGTTCTATTTTGAAAAAATTAAGGAGATATCAAGATGCGAGTGATGGTCATTATCAAGGGTAACGCGGAATCAGAGGCGGGAATCATGCCGAGC
>DATEHX010000224.1:0-8078 GCA_035279345.1 Pyrinomonadaceae bacterium
CTTGTTTGAATCGTCCGCGGCCATTCTCTTTTTGCGCAACGAGGGACTTCAATTTCAGGAGATTGGCGAACTCGCGGCGCAAGCCGACAAGGCGGTTGACGATCGCTGCCGTGCATCGTGTGTTGACTGGTACGGCAACGCACGTCCGCTCTTCTTGCGTGGCAGAATGTTTGCGCTGCTCGGGTATGAACTTGTGGAAGGCAGCGTGAGGCAAGGCCGCATCCGTGAAGTGGGACGTATTAATTACGCGTTGTGATATATAGTTAGGCCACGGAAGAACACGGATTACACGGACCGAGACCGTAACCTCAATCAGTGTTCGTTCGTGTTTGTCCGTGGGTGAAATTTACGAGGTAGCCATGAGAATACTCCTCCTGCTGATAATCGCCGTCACTGCATCCGCCTCGCTCCTCTGGGCCAGCACGCTCATAACTACGGAAACCATCGCGCCAGTCGCGATCGCCGGCACTGCGCCTCCAAAGAAAAAGATGAAGGCGTTTCGTTCCGAGCGCGAGATGGAACGTTACTTTCGAGAAGTAGCGGCGCGAGTGAAACGTACTCGCGCTCAACTTGGGGCCGACGCGGCGAACTCCACCACCGGCTTGTACACGGTTTATGACTCGGCACCGCCAGTTCCGGAGTCCGTGACCAACACACAGCACGCCGGTGTCGACGAAGGCGGCATCGTTAAAGTCCACGGCGATCATCTCGTCATACTCCGCCGCGGCCGGCTCTTTACGGTGGCTATCGGCGACGACGACTTACGGCCAGTGTCGAGCATCGATGCGTTTGGACCGGAAACCGCTCCTGATAGCGCGTGGTACGACGAGATGCTGATCTCCGACAACACAGTCATAGTCATCGGTTATAGCTACCTGCGCGGTGGTACCGAAGTTGGTCTATTCAACATCGATGCTGCGGGTCAACTCGGTTATCGATCGACTTATCACCTGCGGTCGAACGATTACTACTCTTCGCGTAACTACGCGAGCCGGCTGATCGGTTCGAAACTTATCTTTTACGCTCCGCTTTACTTCCGTGGTGACACAGACGATCCGTTCGCTTCGTTCCCGGCGGTTCGCAAATGGCACCAGGGCGCGAAGAACGAAGAGTTTCGCCGAATCGTTTCCGCCAACCAGGTCTTCTGTCCGGATGCAGACTTGAGCAAAGAAGATAATTTGACGCTGCACACCGTGACCACGTGCGATCTCTCGAACGGTGGTTTCAACTGTGAAGCGACAACCGTTGTTGGACCATCAGGGCGTGTGTTCTACGTGTCGCCCGACTCGGTCTATGTTTGGGCCACATCGTGGCTTAGCAATTCCCCTCGATCGCTTCTCTTCCGCATGCCGCTCGATGGCTCCAGTCCAACAGCGCTGCGCGTTTCGGGAAGTCCGATCGATCAGTTTTCATTCCTGCAAAGCGACGACGAGTTTTTGAATGTTGTCGTGCGAGAAGATGGGAAAGGCGATGGCATGTGGCTGTCAGAAACCGCCGAAGGACATGTCTCCTTGATGCGCGTGTCACTCGGGCGCTTTTCTGACGGCAGTGAAGAAGTACCGTCTCAAAATTATTGGCAACTGCCAAACCCGCAGGGCTACAACTTTCAGAATCGATTCGTACACAACTATCTGCTCTACGGCGCCGCCCGTAGCGCGAACCCTTACAATTCCGCTAACAGAGAGCAACGGGTTTACCTCGTAGATTGGAGGCGTGGCTCAACGCAGCGCCTACTGTTGCCGCACGGCGTAGAACGTATCGAGCAGATGGGTGCTGATGCAGTCGTGGTCGGAAGTGATGGCAGGGATCTGCACTTCACGGCGATTCGTTTGGGACCGGAGCCTGAGATCGTTTCGCGCTACCTGCGCAAAGAAGCGTCGCAAGGCGAGATGCGTAGTCATGGTTTCTTCTACAAACCCGACGGCAACGACTCGGGCACGCTCGGTTTGCCGATCAGCACGCCCATGCCCGCTGGATACTGGAATCATCAGATGAAGTCGTCGGCTGCAATTCTCTTCCTTCGCAACGAGGCGCGGCAGTTTCGTGAAGTCGGCGAGCTTGAGGCACAGTCTGAAAAAGCGATCGACGACAAATGCAAAGCATCGTGCGTCGATTGGTACGGAAACTCCCGTCCCCTCTTCCTGCGCAACCGCGTGTTCGCGCTGCTCGGCTACGAACTCGTGGAGGGCAAAGTCGACAACGGCCGCATGACCGAAGTCCGCCGCATCAACTACGCTCCGGTGTAACACGCCGAAGCCGCTGGCGATTCGATACGCCGAAAGCGTTTTAACCAAACACACAAACGGCTTGACCATTCGCACTGCGCCGTATTATGTTCCGCCCGTCCTCGCTTTGTGACGTCACCTCAGGTTGGTTTACGAAGGAGACGAATCATTTCTTCCCGGCCGGAAGCTGATAGACCAGATGGACCTACGACAGCCTCTGCAAACAACAATCGCAGCGGCAGGGGATCGCTCGACCTGAACGTCTATTTCTCAAACGAATTCGCCAACCAAATCAGCACGCAACGCACGAATCTCTTAATAGCCGGCGGCTTCGCATTTGCGGTGCTCGCGATCAGTGTTCTTTCTGCCTGGTATCTCTTTCGCACAAATAATTTCGGCGGAACTCCGATCGAATACATGAAACTCGGCCCGGCCGCGATCTCCACGATCACGCTGCCATTCCCGATCAAAATGTTTCTGACCTATCGCATGCGAATTCCTATTTACGCCGGATACAAACGCCTCTTCGACGCCGCCGCCGCAACAGGGGCCGAGGTCCAGCCGGCACTCGTCGAAGACGCACGCGCCGCACTGAAGGCGTTACACAAAGTGGAATAATTTCTTATGGCTACCCAAAACGATCTGACCGCCGACGATCTCAGACAGCTCGTCAACAAGGCCGCGAAGAAAGAGAATCGAATTCTTAGCGTCTCGATTCTGTTCTCCGTGATTGCCGTGGCCGCCGGTGCGCTTTGGCTTTGGTATGCGTACGACCGTGTTCAGGCGCTCGATCAGGAATACGCCGCGCGCCTCGCCGCACAGGACAATCAACTCAAACAGAAGTCGCAGGAACTGGATCAAAAGAACGCCGCTGTCGAGGCGAAGCAGAAAGAGTTGAATCAGCTTCAGAAAGAAGCAACGCAACTTCAGAGCGATCTTCAGACTCTCAAACAGTTTTCCGCCCAGCTGACCGGCGAACTCAGTGCGGGCAACGAACAGCGCGCGCAAGAGGTCGTCGCCACTTCTTTGAAGGCTAATCTCAAAGTGGCAACGCTGCTGCCGCGCGTATACCTTCACATTCAAGGTGAAGAACAACGCGCCAAAGCAAAAGACATCGCAATCTCACTTCAGAAGCAAGGCTACCTGGCGCCGGGAATCGAAAACGTCAGAGTCAATCGTCTCGAACAGACTGTCGTCAGGTACTTCCGACAAACTGAAAAGGACGAAGTCACACAGATCGTGAAAACCCTTCAGGGCCTCGGCGTAAAGGCCGCACCTCAATACATAAGCGGGTCCGAGGACTCAACCAAGATGCGGCCGCGGCATTACGAAGTTTGGTTTGGTGCTGACTTCTATTAGCCTCTGAAACTTTAAATTAGGTCACTAGCGTAAGTTGTGCATTGCTCCGCCTTCGCGTGCTTGCTAAACTCTCCGCCTGCGCTGCTGTAATCGGATCGCCACCAGTTCAGTCTGTTCTCTTCAGGAGGCCAAACCCAATGTATCGAAGACGCCTGTCTTCTCTTTCAGTCCTGCTAGTCCTGGCGTGTGCCTGCGCGCTTGTCGCACAAACGACTGCCCGTCGTCCAATGAAACTCGACGACCTCAGCCGTTTCCGCAACGTCAGCGATCCGCAGATTTCACCCGATGGAAAACTCGTCGCCTACACCGTCAACTCCACCGACGTTAAGGACGACAAATCAACTACGCACATCTGGATGATCGGGATCGACGGCAGTAACGACAGGCAGATCACGTTCAGCAACGAGAGCGAAAACTCGCCACGCTGGAGCCCCGACGGCAGATACTTGTCGTTCACTTCGTCACGTCCGGGCAAAGCACGCGGCAATCAGGTTTGGCTGTTGGATCGAAACGGCGGCGAGGCAATGCAGTTGACTGAGCTCAAGGGCCGTCTCCAGGGACATGAATGGTCGCCGGATTCGAAGCGGCTCTTACTCACGATCGGCGATCCCGATCCCGAAGCTGAGCCGGGACCGTCGCCGGCACCGGGCGCGACTGCGACACCGCGCGTGCCGAAACCGATCGTGATCGATCGTTATCGTTACAAACAAGACGGTCAGGGTTACCTGCTTTCGGGCCGCCACACTTACCTCTATCTCTTCGACATCGCGACGAAGAAACTAGACCGGTTAACGAAGAGCAAGTGGGACGAAAGTTCGCCGTCCTGGTCGCCTGACGGCAAGCGCATCGCTTTCATGAGCAATCACTCCGACGATCCCGATCGCGATCCATCCGCACAGCTCTACGTTGTCGACGCAACACCAGGTGCGACTGAGAATCAACTGTCGCCCGCGACTACACGCGCCGGACGTTCGCGTCCCGAGTGGAGTCCTGACGGCAAGTGGATCGCAATTCTCGATGGCGAAGAGAGGAAGTACGGCGCATACGGCATGGATCGCTTGATGCTCGTCGCAGCGGACGGAAGCAGCGCGCCGGCGCGATTGAAAGCTGCTGAGGATCTCGATCGCGGTGTTTCGTCGCCCCGCTTCAGTGCAGACGGCAAGTCAATACGTTTTCTCGTGACTGACGATCGTTCGGTCTATCCGATGAAAGCGAATCTCGCCGGGGGCGCAGCAGAACGTCTGATGTCGCCACCGGTTGTGATTTCAAGCTGGAACACAGTCGCGGGCAGAACCGTCGCGATGTCCGGCGGCAATTCAAAAGCAAACGAAATCTACGTTTGGGAAGATTCTGGTCTCCGCCAACTGACACATCAAAACGACGCGTTGCTTGCCGAACTTGAATTCGGCGCGACTGAAGAAGTCAGTTTCAAAAGCAAAGACGGAACGCAGGTTAATGGCTTGCTCACGTATCCCGTCGGTTACGTCAAAGGAACAAAGGTTCCGCTGTTGCTCCGCATTCACGGCGGACCAAACTCGCAAGATCAACATTCCATGAGCGTCGAGCGGCAGATGTTTGCCGCAAACGGTTACGCCGTGCTCGCCGTGAACTATCGCGGCAGTGCGGGACGCGGACAGAAGTTCTCGCGTGCGATCTTCGCGGATTGGGGCAACTACGAAGTGCAGGACCTGCTCGCGGGTGTCGATCACGTCGTCAAGATGGGTGTCGCCGATCCCGATCGGCTTGGAGTTGGCGGCTGGAGTTACGGCGGCATTCTCACGGACTACCTGATCGCCAGCGACAATCGTTTCAAAGCCGCAACGAGTGGCGCGGGAACTGCTTTTACAGTCGCGTTCTACGGCACCGACCAGTACATCATTCAATACGACTACGAGATCGGTCCGCCCTGGAACCCGCAGGCGTGGGAGATTTATCAGAAGATCTCATATCCGTTTTTGCACGCGGATCGCATTCAAACGCCAACATTATTTTTGGGTGGCGAGCGCGACTTCAACGTGCCGGTGCAAGGCAGCCAGCAGATGTATCAGGCGTTGCGCAGTCTTGGCATCGACACACAATTGATAATCTACCCGAACGAGAATCACGGCATCCAAAGACCGAGTTATCAGCGGGATCGAATGGAGCGTTACCTGGGCTGGTACGACAAGTACATCAAGAAAGCCGCGGCCGCTCCCAGCACCTCGACAGCGCGATGATCGCCTGATACAACTGCAAGTAATGAAGTGTGTTTTGCTCGCGGTGGTGTTGATTGCCTGTGGTTCGTTGGCCACGAAAGCGCAGTCGTGTGTCACGGCGGAAGACGTGAAGCAGATGCAAGCCCGCGTCGAAGCGGCGTCGACCGCCATGTACAACAAGAAGCTCAACGCAGAGCTCCTAAAAATGGCGGAGAAGCACCGCGAACTGCTACAGCAGATCGTGGACAAGGATCAGAAAGACAAATCCGCCCAGGAGAACCTGCGTAAGCTCAACGAGAAGAACGCCCTCAAGTTCTGCGAAATACTAAAGGAGAACGGTTGGCCCAGCACCGCGCTCGTTGGTCAAATGGGTGTTCTCGCCGCTTTTCACCTTCTCAAAAACAGCGCTCCGTACGAGTTGCAACGCGATCTGTTGCCCGTCATCGTCGCGGTGATAAAAAAAGATCCGACGCAGAAGCCGGAGTTTGCCGGATTGTTCGATCGATTACGCGTCAACGCCGGAATGAAGCAGTACTTCGGCACGATGGCGACCAGCAGGGGCGGCTTTCTGATTCTTTATCCACTGGAAGACGAGTCGAAGGTGGACGCGTGGCGTCAGGAGTATGGCCTGAGCACGATGCAGGAGAACATCAGAAGCCTCGAACGGACCTACGGCAAGCCGCTGATCAAATCGCGCCAGCCGCCATCCAGCAATCTCTCGAAACAACTGACTGATTCGATCAGCAAAGCGCTCGACTCCGCCGAACTCAGCGACGGAAGCGTCGTCGACCCGACTGATGTAATCAAAACCGACACGAATCTCGTCAGTCTCAACGTCAGCGTTTTCAATAAAAAGTCGCAGACGTTTGTCGGCTCGTTGACCAAGGAGGATTTTCGCGTCGTCGAAGACAATCAGGAACAGACCGTGACTTACTTCGCCTCGACCGATGTTCCTTTCGATCTGGTGTTGCTGGTTGACTTGTCGGGATCGACTGCCGAGAAGCGCGATCTCGTCAAGAAAACGACGATGCGCTTTATCGAAGCGGCGCGTCCGGACGATCGTCTCGCGATCGTGACATTTTCCGATAACACAAACGTCATTTCACCGTTGACGCTGGACCGCGCGCAACTCAAAGCGAGTGTCGCAAATATGATCGGCACGGGTGGTTCACACGTGTGGGACGCGGTGAAGTTCGCGCTCGATAGTATCATCGGACCAAAGACGCTGGAACGGCGTCGCGCGGTCGTGTTGATGAGCGACGGCGTTGACGGCGCTCTGTCGCGTTATGCATCGTCGAACGCCTCAAAAATCACGTTTGCCGATCTGCTCGAACAAGTGCGCCAGACAGACACCTTGATCGTGCCGATCTATCTCGACACCGAGGATCAGATGGGCGGCGGTTTCATGACGGAGCAGTATGAGAATGCACGCCGCACGTTGAACCTGCTCGCGATGGAGAGTGGCGGCTCTTACTACAAAGCGAAAAAGATATCCGACCTCGAAGGCGTCTACGAGCAAGTGATCAACGATCTCGGCAAGGTCTACAGTTTGGGATATAAACCGACAAATCCGGCGCGCGACGGCAATTGGCGCAACGTGCGAATCTCGATCGCGAACCACGAGGATTTAGTGACACGCGCGCGTCCCGGTTATTACGCTCAGTGATTCAAATCATCCGTTTAAGGAGCCCCGATAAATGCGTCGAAGTCTCGTTTTGTGCCACAAAGAGGCGCAAAGGATTTTGCAAGCATACTTGTGCCTCTTGTGCTTCTTTTTGGCTGCCGTCAGTCCGTTGCCAGTGCGAGCTCAGGCTCGGAAGAAGCCGGTCAGCAGGACCACCAATAGTCCAATACTTGAACGTAACATTCGCGCGGAGTTGAGCTTTTTGGCGAGCGACGCCATGCAAGGGCGTGGCAGTGGCACGGGTTACGAACGCATCGCGGCCGAATACATTGGTTCTCAGTTTCAACAGTTTGGTCTCGAACCCGGCGGCGATGCGGACGCTTCGGGTAATAAAAGTTTCGTGCAGCGAGTGTCGCTCGAGTCGTCGAAGTTTACTGAGCCGCCGGCGTTCACCGTCACTGCTGGAGGCAACACGCACAAGTGGCATTTCGGCCGCGACTTTCTCGTCTCGTTTCTACGCGCGCCACACATCACCGGCGAGTTGCAAGTGATCGAACCTTCCGGCACGCCCGTGAAAGGTGCGATCGTGGTTGCCAAACTTCCCGCGACCGCGGATCAGCAACAACGTCAGGACATGATTCGAAAAGCGCGCTTCGCGGAGGCGGTCGCGGTGGT
>DATEHX010000225.1:0-19806 GCA_035279345.1 Pyrinomonadaceae bacterium
CGTGAGTTGGGAACGCGGCGCGACGAAGTGTTGGTTGGATGATGAGTGGTCGCGCGGTGCGTGGGCACTTGTTGGCTTAACAGATTTCGCAACAGCGATCGTGCCGGACGGACGGATTCACTTCGCGGGTGAACACCTCTCGGCATGGTCTTCGTGGATGCAAGGCGCGCTATCGTCAGGGTTGCGGGCGGTAAAAGAGATCGACGAAGCACAATATCCGGCAGTGAAGGCCGCCGGTCTGTGATTCTGACGACTTGATCTGAGCTTAGCTTTCCTGTTCTTTTGGAAACAGTTTGTCCACCGGCATGGTCCAGTCCGGAAGCGCAGGTTCTGCTTCTGCGAGTTCGCCTCGTTTGTAAACGACGGGCATGGTCGGCGCTGAAGCACGGTAAACGCGCACGACATCTTCACTGTCAAGGTCTACGTCCCAAACAACAAGTGTTCCGGCAGCGAAATAGTCGGCGCGTTTCTGCGCCATCCGTCGCTCCGCACGTGGACCGGAGTCGCTCTCGCTGCGAACCTCTACGGCGAAAGTTGGGGCGCCTTCGCCAAACTTCATCGTAAGCTTGCCCGTGTAGAAGCCCGCGTCAGGGCTAAACGACTTACGATGAGGCAAGTTAACCACGAAAGCAGTGTTATCTCCGATTGCGTAGCCCCGTCCTGTACTTTCTTCATAGAACGATAGAGATATGGTGATCTGCCGGGCCGCATAGTGAGGTAAGAGTCCGGTCGGTGACATGTGTACAATTTCTCCGTTGACGAGCTCAGCCTTGCCCTCGACCTTGTAGAGATCTTCAATTGTGGCTTCGACTTTAGTGCTCATAGACAGTTGTGAGTATTTTCAGTTTACTTCCTTGTGCGCATAATACCACGCCTCGCGAGAAACGCAACCGCGTCACGGTTTCGCGATCACTAGCGGAGAAGCTTCCAACTCACGTCGATAAAAAACCCTCGGACGTTGGACGCTGCGCTTCTCCGGATCGGCAACATTCGCTTCACCTTCCGTAAAAGCGATCCCCAAACCAACTCCACGCCCCGCAGTCATCTTTTCCTGCTGCATCTGCGGCACGCGCTCGGTCGCGAAGTTGAGCCACTCGCGCGCGATCAACACGCCGTCTTTAGGTTCAGTATCAGCAACCGGACTCTTCAATCCTTCTTCAACCAACGCATACGTCAAATATCCGTGACCGAGTTGTGCGGCTTCCAGCGCCGCCTGAAAACTCTGCGCGGCCGTCAGGATGTACATGCCCTTTTCGTACGCGAGTTGGGCCAACCCCTTCGAATTCATCGGACCACGCCGTTTCTCTTCCGCTTCCAACGCCTGACCGGAATTACACGCGTCGATAATCAGCAACAAGTGACCCGCATCAATGCCTTCAACAGCAGCTTCCAACTCGAGATCGGAAATGCTGTGGGCCAACATGGTCTTTAATCCTTCCTCGGTCAGCTTCGTGCGCTCGCCCGTGTAACCGAGGTCGTGCGGAATCAAATAGAAACGTTGCGCCTGCGCGGTGCCGTGTCCCGCGTAGTAGATGATCACGGTGTCTTCCGGCTCCACTCGTTTCAACGTATCGAGCGGCCCGGCTTTCAATGACGGCGGCCCGGGGTCACCTGCCAGACGCTTGATCGCTGCGAGTATGTTTGCCTTCGTCGCATCCTTGTCGAGGAGTTGCACTACCTCAACACGCTCAAACTCGCCGATCTGCGTTTGCCGCTGGCGCACTTCATCACCAAAACTCTGCGCATCCGCAGTCGCATACTTCAGGTTGTATTGCGGATTCTCATATTCATTCACGCCAACGGCGATGATGTACGCCGTGCCCTTGCGCTTCAAACTCTCGGCGCCCGTAAACACCAACGGCGCATCCTTGCTCTTCACGTTGTCACGATTGAACGCATAAGCCACGAGCCGATTCGGCCCCGCCGTAACCGTGATCTCTTCCTCGAGCGATGCAGAAGCCTGCCCCTTCAGCACATCGCCATGCCAAACTTTGACTAACGAGCCATTGCGAAACAGACGCACGTCGCGCGCGCCCGTGCCCTGCGGGTTGTCTTTGTCTGCGGGCGCGTCAGTGACGTCGATTTTTACTTTGATCGTGCGTGAGGCAACAGCAGGATCAGACGCTTGCTGGCCTGGAAGCGACAACTTCACGATCGGCTGGCGTCGATCCTTTTTCGAAACGTCCTGCGCGACGCGCGGGCGCTTGCCCGCAAAGACATCGGACAGCAAGCCCGGATAGTAAAACTCGTTGAAGAACCACTCGATCGGCGCAACGTTGAACGTCTCCTGGTTGTAGCGCCAAAGGATCTGATTCCACGAAACAGGCGTTCCGTCGAACAATCCCTGCGGTGTGACGACCATCCACTCGCCACCGTCGTCGAGCGAGATCAGCGTCAACAAGTGCTCGCCCGTTTTTGTGTCCCAAAGGAACGTGCTGCCATCTTCACCAGCAGACGCGAGCAAGCGTCCGTCGGGATGAAAATCCAGCGATTCGATGTTGGCCGTGTGACCGGTTAACGTAGCGAGTTCTTTCTTCGCGGCGACGTCCCAGATCTTGATCGTGTTGTCAGTCCCGCCGGTTGCGAGCAGTTTGCCGTCACGACTAAACGCGACCTTGCCAACAGCTCGCCCATGACCTTTCAAATTTCCGATCTCACGGCCCGAAGCGACGTCCCAAATCTGCACCTGCCCAATCGCTTCCACTTTCAGATCCTTCATCAAGTCCTGCGGATCGGGCGTCTTCGAACCCTTTGGCCTTTTCCCACTCATCGCTCCGCTCATCATCGCGGCGATATCAATGTTAGCTTTCGACTCAACACCGCCCGTGACCAAAATCTTTCCATCAGGACTAAACGCAAGCGACGTCACAGTGCGGCCCATCGTTCCAGCAGCCATCGTGCCCATCACGTTAGTCATCATCGCGGCGATGTCGGCCATGTTCGGCATCTGCGGCGTTTGGCCCGGCTTGATCTGCGGCGGCGTGAACGTGGCCATCGGCGAACTTGTCAGGTCACGCAACTTGCTTCCCGACTGCACGTCCCAAAGCGAAATCTGGCCCATCGATCCGATCGTTGCGGCCACGCGTCCGTCAGCAGTGAAGTCGGCTTCGCTTGGCAACTCATTCACTGCCAGCGATCGCAATTCACGTCCGCTCTTCACGTCCCAAATCTTTACCTGGCTGCCGCGCATGTACGACGTCGGACCCGTTGGAACTTGTCCCTGGTCCACCGCGCCATGGACCACCGCCAGCATCGTTCCATCTGCACTGAATCGCATTTTTTCTACAACACCGGCATCGCCCGATGGCGTAAGCGCGAACAACTGCCGGCCACTCGGCGTTTCGACCAACGAAACCACGCTCGTGTTTGGTTTCATCACCGCGACCACGCGTCCGTCGGGACTCGGAACGCCATACGTTTTCTCCGACGACGCCGAGGCGGGAATGATTCTCAATCCGCTGCCTGTGCGCAGGTCCCAACGCGTGCGGCCGCCGGACGAAAGCTGCGTTCCATCCGCGCTGAACGCGACGTTGTAAGCCATGTTCGTGCGGCCGGTGAGATTCGAAACGCGCTTTGCAGTCTCGGTTTCCCAAATGATCGTGTCGGTGTCGAAACCGCCCGTCGCGATTCGTTTTCCATCTTCACTAAAAGCGAAGAACGCGTCGGCCTGCGACGCAAACGCGCCGCTGTTCGGAACTTTCACCGGTGTTAGTTCACGGCCAGTTGCCACGTCCCAAATCTTCACGACGTAGTTTTCTGACAACGCGAGCAAGCGACCGTCGCGGCTGAATTTGATCTGGCTGTAGTCTTTGGTTGTTTGGCCCAGGTTCTGTTCTTTACCTGCGGTCACATCCCAAAACTTCAAACGCTTTTCGATGATGCCGGCCGCGAGCACACGCCCGTCAGGGGTAAACGCAAAGTTGATCGTGTCGACGCGATTGCCTGATAACTTCACGCGGCGCACTTCGCGTCCATTCGCGATATCGATCACGCGCACGTGAGCTTCGGAATCATCATCGAGCATCACGAATTGCGAACCGTCAGGAGAAATCACTATTCCGGCATCGCCGCCCGTGTAACCCGCTGGCGCGGGCGAACTCAATTCCATCGTGCGCAGTTCGCGACCGGTATTCAAATCCCAAACTCGCGCGGCGTCGCTGACTGTGACCAGACGATTGTCGGATGCAAAGCCGATGAAGTACACGCCGAAGCCAGCGCTGATCGTTCCTTGTGGACCAGTCAGCGTTAGCAGTTCGCGGCCGCTGTTGACGTCCCAAACTTTGACTGAATTGTCCGCGGCTGAAGCTGCGATGAGACGGCTGTCGCGACTGAAAGCGATCGACGGCGCGAGACCGGGCGCAGTTTGGCCGCTGCTCGAAAGATCGCGCAGCTTGCGATTCGTCGCAGTCTCCCAGAGTTTGATCGTGTTGCTGCGAAACGTTCCAGTGGCGAGTAGTTTTCCGTCAGGACTGAACACGAGACGAGTCGCGCCGAAGATGTTGTTGTAGCCAGTTTGGAGAACGAGCTCGGGTTTTGCTTCGCGCGACTGCTGCGAGGTTTGTGAACCGGGAGTCGGAGACGCGCTCTGTACTCCGAGGCCGCGTTGATCAGGTGTAGGAGACGGGGATTGGGATTGTCCCGCTAGCGTACCGCAAGTAATTAAAACCACAAGCAAAGCCGGGATAAGACAGGTGAGCTTCATAATGCCTCTTTAAAACTTAAGTGTGTTCCAGCCATAGCAACGCGATCGCCACCGCGGCCAGCACGTACATCACCGGGTGCACGTCTTTGCGTCTGCCGGTTACGAGATAAAGGCCGACGTGCGAGATGAAGCCCCAGAGTATTCCCTGGGTAATTGAAAAGGTCAGGGGGATGAGGATTATAGTCAAAAACGCGGGCAGACCTTCTTCAATTCTTGTGAAGTTTATTTGGCCGACACTCTTGAACATCGTCGCGCCCACCAGAATCAGCACCGGCGCGGTCGCGTAGAGCGGCACCATGCCTGCCAGCGGTGCGAGAAAGAAACACGGTAGAAAACAGAGCGCGGTGAAAACGGATGTGAGTCCGGTTCGTCCGCCGCTATCGATTCCCGCAATACTTTCGATGTACGCGGTACCCGATGACGTACCCGCGAGTCCGGCGCCAAATGTCGCCACCGAGTCAACAACCAAACCCTGCCGCAAATGGCGCGGATGGCCGTTTTCGTCGAGCAGATCGGCGGCGTGGGCAACGCCCATGAACGTGGAGATCGAGTCGAAAAGGTCGGTAAACAGAATGCCGATGATCGCGGGCAACAGCGACAGTTGCAGTGCGCCGAGAATGTCTAACTTCAGAAAGACCGTTTTGAAGTCCGGCGGACTGACGATCTGCTCCGGTGCTTTTATCTCGCCGGCCGCCCACGCGATCGCGGTCACCGTAAGGATTCCGGAAAGATACGCGAGCGCGCTGCGGCGAACGAGCAGCAACACCGTGACCAGCATTCCGACTGCGCCAAACAACACGTGGCGATCGAGCGTTCCGAGTTTGACGAACGTCACCGGATCGGAAGTAATTAGTCCCGCATTTTTTAACCCGATGAAAGTCAGAAAGACGCCGATACCCGCGGCGGTTGCGATTCTCAGTTCCGCCGGGATCGCTTTGGCGATCGTTTCGCGAACCGGCGTGACGGAGATCAGTAGAAACAACACGCCCGCCCAAAAGACGATTCCGAGTGCGACTTGCCACCAAACGCCTTGCTGAAGAATGACGGTGTAAGTGAAGTAGGCGTTGAGGCCCATTCCGGGAGCGACCGCGAACGGAAGCTTCGCGTAAAGGCCCATCAACAACGTCATCGTGAAACAGATCAACACCGTCGCGGTCAGCGTGCCGCTGAAAGCCATGCCGGTTCCGGGTGTCGACAAGATCGCGGGATTCACCACCACGATGTACGACATCGTGAAGAAAGTAGTGATGCCGGCGATGGCTTCGGTGCGCAGGTACGGTTTGGCAACAGGACTGGTGCTCATCGGGTGCTAATCGTGAAACTGGTGCGAGCAGGAGTTCCGAAAGCGCGAGCGAGTCTAAGTCAGTTGCTCCAGTCCTGTAAATTCTCAATCCTGTCTGAAACAACAAACCCGAAGCCTTTCGACTTCGGGTCGTTGTATTCAGCCTGCTAGGAGTTCCCCAACTTCTGCGGGCCGATAACCTTTTCGATCGTCAATTACCAACGATTGCGATCGTCGTCTTGCTCCCTTTGCTCTTCGCCACCGCTTGTTCTTCGTTTCGTTCTACACTCGATCTGACTGCGGCCAGTGTCGTCGATTCTCCTGCCATTTGCGCCTGGGCAAAGAAATATCTGTTGCCGTAACGATTGAACACGAGCTTCGTCTGCTCGACGGTGTTTGTGTCCCGCTCGCTGGTTTGAATGAGCGCACTCAGTTTTCCGTCGGCGCTCCTGATCTGCAACACCCTGCGATCGGAATTCGGATTGAGAACGGTAACTGTGTATTCGCCGGCGGGAAGCTCCGTCTTGCCGACGTTGAATGCGAACGGAATGCGCGCTCGCATTTTCTGCGAACCAGAGGCTTGAGCCTCAGCCGTGATCGTCACGACCACCAAAAACATCATTACCGCGAACGTTATTGAGAAGTATTTTTTCATGACCAACCTTCTTCCTTTCTCCCCTCACTAACTCACGCGCAAGTTTGTGGCGAATTCCCTCACGGGCGGCAAAACGGTAGAATTTCGCTCATTTTGGGCCACGCTCGAAAAAACGGATGGGTTCCACTGAAGGCATAACTGAACTTCTGATCGATTGGGGCAAGGGCGACCAGGCGGCACTCGAAAAGCTGATGCCACTGGTTTACAACGAACTGCGCCGCCTCGCGAGCAACTACCTGCGGCGCGAACGCGCCAGCCATACGCTCCAGCCAACCGCGCTCGTCAACGAGGCGTATCTGAAACTCATCGATCAACGAAACGCGCAGTGGCAGAATCGCGCCCATTTTTTCGGGATCTCTGCCCAATTAATGCGGCGCATACTCGTCGACCACGCGCGCCAGCATCAGGCCGTAAAACGCGGCGGCTCAAAACAAGAACGACTCTCGATCACCAGCGCTGAAGAGATCGCGCAACAACCGGTAGTCGATCTGCTCGCACTCAACGAAGCACTCGACGAGCTGACGGCGATGGATCCGCAACAGGCTCGGATTGTGGAACTGAAGTTTTTCGGAGGACTTTCGATAGATGAGACGGCGACAGTGCTCAGTATTAGTCACGCAACGGTCGAACGCGATTGGAAAATGGCGCGGGCGTGGCTGCGGCGACGGTTGGAATGAGGGATTCGGAACGAACTCTGCGCGTCAATTATTAGGAGGTGGTCTCCCGCAAAGGCGCAAAGACGCAAAGCGCTACCGCGTTTCCAAAGGATTTCTTTGCGCCTTTGCGGGAGAAAATCTCCTACCAATTCGAGAATGACACCGGAACGCTGGCAACAAGTCAAGGAGATCTTCAACTCGGCGATCAACTATCGCCCCGACGAGCGCGGTGTGTTCATCTCACAAGCGTGTGACGGCGACGAAGATCTGCGCAGTGAAGTCGAATCGCTGATCGCTTCCCACGAACGCAGCGGCTCTTTCATCGACGAGCCCGCTTTCGCGAACGCCGCTACTCTCTTCGCCGACGACAATTCGGAGCTCAAACCCGGCCAAACGATCGGATCGTACGAGGTTCTATCATTCATCAGCCGTGGTGGCATGGGCGAAGTTTATCTCGCCGAAGACAAACGTCTCGGACGCAAGGTCGCGCTCAAACTGCTTCCCTCGTCGTTTACAAAAGACGACGATCGTCTGCGCCGCTTCGAACAGGAAGCACGCGCCGCGTCAGCACTCAACCACCCGAACATCATCACGATCTTCGAGATTCGCGAGACCGGATCGTCACACGTCATCGCGACCGAGTTTGTCGAAGGCGAAACGCTGCGCAGCCGTTTAAGCCGCACGCCGCTAAACGTAACTGAAGCGCTCGACATCGCCATCCAGGTCGCCGACGCACTCGCGGCCGCACACAAAGCGGGAATCATTCACCGCGATATCAAACCGGAAAACATCATGCTGCGGCCCGACGGGTATGTGAAAGTACTCGACTTCGGTCTCGCAAAACTAAACGAACAGGCATCGCCTGCGGTCGCCGCGGAAGCGCCGACAATTCAAGTCCGAACCGGCTCGGGGATCGTCATTGGCACGGCGGGTTACATGTCACCCGAACAGGCACGCGGGCTCGGCGTTGATAATCGCTCCGACATCTTCAGTCTCGGCGCGGTCATTTACGAAATGCTCGCGCGGCGCAAACCATTCGAAGGCGACACACCGAGCGATACGCTCGCCGCGATTCTCAAGACCGAGCCGCCGTCACTCTCACGTTTGATACCCGGCGTTCCTTCCGAGCTGACGCGCATCGCTACGAAATGTTTGAAGAAGGATCGCGAAGAGCGTTACCAGGTTGTGAAAGATCTCTGGCTCGATCTGAAAGCGCTGAGACAAGAGTTGGAGTTTCAAAGAAGCCGCGGCGATGAGGTGGCAGCGAACGCGATCGCGGGCGAAGCAACAGCGATCTTTTCGGAAGCACGCCCAACCGTTGAACGCAGCGGCATCAGCACGATCACTGAATCACTCAGCCTCGAGATCAAGCGTCACAAGTTCGGCGCGGCTGTGGCAATCGTACTCGTGGCATTGATTCTCGCTGCCAGCGGTTTCGGCGTTTACAAGTTACTGAATCGCGAAAACACAATCGCGCACTTCCGGGATATCCAACTCGCGCGGCTCACCAATTCCGGCAACGCCATCGACGCCACGATCTCGCCCGACGGTAAATACATCCTCTACGTCCTGAGCGATCGTGGCAGTCAGAGCTTGTGGATCCGCCAGGTTAGCACCGCGAACGACAAGCTGATTGTTTCGCCCGCGCCCGTCGGATATTTCGGCATGACGTTTTCACCCGACGGAAACGATCTGTATTACGTCATCAAAGCGCATCTCGACGCCGGAACTCTCTATCGCATTCCGGTGCTCGGCGGAACTCCCATCAAAATCATCGAGAAGATCGACGGTCCAATAAGCTTCTCGCCTGACGGCAAGCAGTTTGCCTTTGTGCGCGGCAATTATCCGGCGCCAGGCAGCAGCGCTTTGCTCATCGCCAACATCGACGGTACTGGCGAACGAGAACTCTCCGTAAAACATTTTCCCGACCGCGTGTCGCCAATCTTCTTTACTGGTCCGTCGTGGTCACCGGACGGAAAGATCGTCGCCGCTTCCGTCGCCACGCTGGGCGGTCAAAGCCGCCTGCTTGGTTTTTCAGTTGCGGATGGCAAGGAGCAACAGTTGTGGGAACAGCACTGGGCTTTCACGGGACGCGTTCAGTGGTTACCGGATATGACCGGCTTGCTGGCCGTCGCCGGAGACGACCCCGCGAGCGCGCAATTGTGGTTCGTCAATCATCCCAAAGGTAGCGGGCGTCGTATTACGAACGACCTCAGTACCTATCGCTCGATTGGTCTGACGCAGGACGGAAAGACACTCACAACAGTTCAGGCACAAGGATTGGTTAATCTCTGGATCGCTCCCGAGGGTGACGTGGAGAAGGGATCGAGACTCCCAACCGGCAACGTCAGTTTTTATTCCTCGTCGGGAAATAATGTGTCGTGGACGCCGGACGGAAAAATCGTGTTTGTGTCTAACGAGGGCGGCAATCCCAACATTTGGATCACGAACCCCGACGGCAGCGAGCGAAAACAATTGACGACGAACGGCGCGTGGAACTTTTCGCCGGTCGTCTCGCCTGACGGCCAATACATAGTTTTCTGTGTTTGGGGCGGCACGAAGAAAACTCTTTGGCGGATGCGTGTGGACGGCAGCAATCCGGTGCAGTTGACGTTTGGTATTGCGGATTCGTTTCCCAGCATCTCGCCCGACAGCCGTTGGATAATCTACACTGCCCCGAGCAGCACAAACCCCACGCTTTGGAAAGTCTCGATCGACGGTGGGACGGCAACGCAGATCATGGATCGCAAAACGACGATGGGTGTCGTTTCGCCTGATGGCAAGTACATCGCTTATACGTACGCTGAGACTCCGGATGGCCTGGCGCCACCGAACCGCGTAGCTGTAATTCCATTCGAAGGTGGCGAGCCGATCAAGACATTTGAAATGCGGGAGAGTGGTACAGTATTGGCCGTTGTTCAGTGGGCCAACGACGGCAAGTCGATTCTTTACACGGTGACGGGAAACAACGTCACGAACGTTTGGCGTCAGCCGCTCGATGGTGATCGGCCGAAACAGGTCACGGAGTTCAAAGAGATGCTGATGACCGGCTTCGCGTGGTCGCACGATGGAAAGCAGCTCGCTTGTACGCGCGGCAATCTTGTTCGTGATGCAGTGTTGATTCGAGATCTTAAATGAGCCACAGACTACACGGACTAACGGCAACACTCTTAGTCTGCGCGATAGCAGTGTCCGTAAGTGCGCAGGCTTTACGCCAATACAACATCAAGCCTTCCGATCTGCCGCCGCCGAATCCGGCGGAAGATGCAGTTAATCCACCGCGCGTCGTGCCGCGTCCGGCCGGCGCGCAGTTGATCATGCCGCCGGGTTTTTCTGTCGATACGTTTGCTGAAGGCGAGTTCCGTGAGCCGCGCTGGCTCGCACTCGCGCCGAATGGCGATGTGTTTCTGTCAGACGCACGCGCGGGCAAGATCATCGTGCTGCGCGATGCAAACAAAGACGGCGTTGCCGAGGAGCGATTCACCTTTGTCGAGGGAATGAAGCAGCCGTTTGGCATGGCGTTTTGGAAAAACTATCTCTACATCGGCAACACCGACGCGGTGCTTCGTTTCACTTACAAGCCCGGACAAACCAAAGCCGAAGGCACGCCGGAAAAGATCGCCGACCTACCCGGCAAAGGCTATCGCGAACATTGGACCAGAAACGTTCTCTTCAGTCCCGATGGGAAGAAGATGTATGTGACTGTGGGTTCGGAAACGAATGTCAGTCCTGAGCCCGAACCGATGCGCGCGGCGATCGTGGAGTTTAATCCGGACGGCAGCGGCAAACGCATCTTCGCGAGCGGCACGCGCAATCCGATCGGGCTCGCGTGGTTGCCGGGAACGCGAACGTTGTGGGCCGCCGTGCAGGAACGCGATCGGCTCGGCGACGATCTTGTTCCTGACTTCGTTACAGAGATCAAAGACGGTGGTTTCTACGGTTGGCCGTATGCATACATGGGGTTCGAAGATCCACGGCGCAAAGGTGAGCAGCCTGATCTCGTTAAGAAAACCATAACCGGCAACGTCTTGATCGAGTCGCACTCGGCGGTGCTTGGGCTCGCGTTTAATCAGGGACGAATGTTTCCGCGCGAATATCGGGGTGATGCGTTTGTCGCGTTGCACGGTTCGTGGAACAGAAACAAGCGCACCGGTTACAAGATCATTCGCATTCGTTTTCGCGACGGAAAGCCGGTTGGCGGATACGAAGATTTTCTCGTCGGCTGGATGATGGGTCCG
This sequence comes from Pyrinomonadaceae bacterium, assembly GCA_035279345.1. Lineage (GTDB taxonomy): Bacteria > Acidobacteriota > Blastocatellia > Pyrinomonadales > Pyrinomonadaceae > PSRF01. Next base: position 11,534 of record DATEHX010000225.1, read on the forward strand.
GACACGAAAGAAGTTTGGGGCCGTCCGGTGGGACTGCTCTTTCTGCCTGACGGTTCGATGCTCATCACCGACGACGGCGCAAACAAAATCTGGCGCGTTACATACCGCGCAAACTAGACAGGATTAACAGAATTTACAAGATAGGAGTTTGAATGGATTTTCGCGTTTTGCTCACGACCTTTGGCATCATCTTTCTCGCCGAAATGGGCGACAAAACACAGCTCGCCGCAATGACGATGGCGGCGGACACAAAGAAGCCGTGGGCCGTGTTTATCGGTTCGAGTTTGGCACTCGTCGCGGTGTCCGCCCTCGGCGTTATCGTGGGTAGCGTGATTGGCCAGTATGTGCCGCTCGAGTGGGTGAAGCGCGTCGCGGCAGTCGCGTTTATCGCGATCGGAATCTTGATGCTCGCCGGAAAGTTCTAACCACAAATACATGCCCCAGACTCCCCACATCGAGCGTCACTTCACTTCGAGTGAAGTCGTACGCGACGTCGTGATCGGCATGGCTGACGGTCTAACCGTGCCCTTTGCACTCGCCGCCGGACTCACCGGCGCCATCGCACAAACCGGAATCATCGTCACGGCCGGACTCGCCGAAATCGCCGCTGGATCGATCGCCATGGGACTCGGTGGTTATCTCGCCGCGAAGAGCGACGCCGAACACTACGCCAAAGAACGCGAACGTGAGAAACGCGAAGTCGCGGAGATTCCGCACGAGGAGATGCGTGAAGTGGCGGAGGTATTTCAGGCTTACGGCTTGAATGAGGAAGAGGTTTGGCCCATCGTGCAGGCACTCAAACGCCAGCCGCGCAACTGGGTCGACTTCATGATGCGTTTCGAGCTCGGTCTCGAAAAACCGCAACCCGGCCGTGCGCTGACGAGCGCGTTGACGATCGCGGGTGCGTACATCGCCGGCGGATTAATTCCGCTCGCGCCCTACATCTTCGACGACAACTCTTCGGAAGCGTTGCTGCTTTCGGTAGTGATGACGCTCACGGCGCTGCTGATCTTCGGTTATGTAAAAGGAAGATTTACGGGAACGCGCCCGGTTCGCAGCGCGCTGCAAACAGCCTTCATTGGCAGCGTAGCGGCGGGCGCGGCTTTTGGGATCGCGCGCTTAATCGGTGGGTGAAAATAGGTCCTATAGGATTAATAGGACCTATTTCTTCAAGGTCCTATTTTTTCGCTAGAACAACCGGTGCGTTCTCCGCGGCGCGAATGCTCTCGTAAAACTTCCGCACCGCATCGTACTGCGCCGCCGGAATCGTCGTCGCCTTCTGCGACAATTGCCGCTTGAACACGAGCTCGCCGTTCACAACTTCATAACTCGTCGTGTAAGAACCAAACGCCGTCTCGAGCTTCACCGGATCGGGCACCTCGTCAACCGCGAAACCTGCCGGCAGTTGCACTTTCACCGTCTCCGAATACGCATTCGCATTCAAAACAACCGGATGTTTCCGTTGCGCCGCGGTCAACGACAAACTCTCGCGCCGCGACACAACCGCGGGTTTGAAAACCAGCAACCGGCCCTGCATCAACTGGCCATACGAATTCGCGCTGAATTGAACGTTCAACGTGAACTTTCCATCGCCAACGTTGTCGCTTGGCTCGATCTTATCCACTCGCGCCGACGTCGCGCCCGCCGTCAACCAGCGCTCGATCAGGCCGTGGTATTCCGGTTTGGAAAGTTGGCGAAACTGGGAACGAAACTCCACCGCTATTTGCCCCTTGGCGTTTTCCAGAATCTGGCCCGCAATCGCGCCGTCCGCTTGCAGTTGCAAGGTCGCGATGCGTTCGAGCTGGTTCATCTCGGGCGGTGTGGTCGGCATCGTCACAAGCTCGGTCGCCAATTTCGAATCGAGCAACGCGAGACTGCCCTGCATGTGATCGGGCAGATCGCCGATCGGTGTTTCACTGTCTGTGGGATCGAAGATCAGCAACCGTCCGAGTTTCGGGTGTTGGATGACCGTGCTCGCCTGCGTTGCGTCGCTGACTTTCACGGCGATGATGCAGTGGTTGAACTGCTGTGGCGACGGCCAGTTCGCACGCACATAATTTGGATCGCCCGAGTAGATACTGACCGGAATCGCGTCGATGCCGACTACTTTGAGCATCGCGCGCATCAGGTTCGCTTTGTCTTTGCAGTCGCCGTACGACTTCGCAAAAACTTCGATTGACGAATGCGGGCGATAACCACCGCCGCGGCCGAGTCCGGTTTGAATGGAGATGTATTGAATGTTCTGAACGTACGTGGCAATCGCGCGGATCTTGTCGTATTCGGTCTTCGCAAGCGCCGTCAGTTCGTAAGCTTTTCTCGCGAGCGCATCGTCGACCTGCACCTGCGGATCTTCGAGCTCGGCCATCCACGCGGCAACGTCAGACCAGTTTGCAAACGTCTTGATGCTGACCTGCTGCGTTGCAGGCGGGTAATAACTCACGGCGAGCCGCGGAACTAAATCAGTGATGCGCGGTCTCATCGGCTCTTCGGGAACCCCCGCCAGGTTGGAAAGCTCCCACGTGTAGGTGGAGCCGTTCACTCGTGGCTCTACGTTCGGATGATTGAACGTAACAGCTTCAGCACGCCAACCGGACGGCAGCACGAGCGTGTAGCGGGAAGTGATCGACGGCAATTCGTCCTGGAATGCCCACGCGTCCTGACTAAAAACTGATCGCTCTTCACGCGTGTACGTGTAAGCAAACACCGAACCGACGTCTGCATCGTCCGTAGCGGAAATAGTTTTCACGCGAGACTCGTTGTAGACGTCGTTGAGAGCTCCCGCGATATCGGCTGTCTCATCTTTGCCGTAACGCTTCGTTGTACTGCCGGGACGAACGAGCCACGCCCGCAGTTCTTTTACGTTGCCGCCATCCGTAGCGTAGACCACGTGGCCGGTCGCATACTCACGACCCTCACGCTGCAACACACGAACGGCATAATTGACGACTTCGGTGATGCGGCCGTCAGAAGCAATCGTCGTGATCCGCTCGTTGAGCAAGACCACCGCCGGGATTTCTTTGTCATACGACGGCACTTTGAGTGTCGCCGCTTGCTGCACCCAAACCGGAGCTTCATCACCCGCGACTGCGGCTTTAGCGGGCGCGACGAGAAGCAGCAGGCCGAGAATACTCGTCAGCCATAGTTTCATGCGTAGCTCTCCATTCATGTTTTGGGCCATCCTGATCAGTTGGACGCTGTGGCCGATTGCTTCAACGCGATGTTGTGATTGTCCTGCTTGTGCAGTTCATCGAAGTAACCCTTCATCGCCGGATACGTCTCGAGCGGAAACAGCACAGAGTTACCGCCGCCAAAGAAGAAGGTTCTTTTGTAAACAAGCGTCTTGCCGTCGGACGTGACGGACAAAGACGGCTTGTACTCCGAGATCTTTCCACTGCCGAACGGCGCGGGTGCGTCCGCGTTGTCGAGCGCGTATCCCGGCGGGAGTTCGATCTGCACGTGATCGTCTTCTGACCACGGGAACGCAAAGTAAATCGGATGTTTGCGGCCGGCGGTCGCAAAGAGCGGATTCACGCCGCGTTGGAAAAACGCGGGTTGAATGAATATTCGTTTGCCGGTGCGTTGCGCGTAACCGGGAACACGGATGTGAAACGTGTAAATCAGCGGTTTGGTGTAGTCGGCTACGTTCTCGACCTTTATGTCTGAGAGCTCCGCGCCGCTCATCAGTTCTTTGATCTCTGCCTTCACACGATCTACACGCTGAGTTTCTGACTCTTCGTCGATGTCCTCCTTGCGGTCGATCGCAAAGTGTCCGGAGTATTCAACACTGATCTCGCCTTCGAGCGTGCCGTCCTCGGTCAGCTTCAGTTTCGCTCGCCGCTTGATTTGCGACTTCTCCGGTGGCGACATCGGCGTCTCGACCCAAATCGGCTGTTTGGGATCGGTAATCAACGCCTGTTCGCCTTCTTCGCGCCAGACCAACATGCCGTAGGGAATGTGGTTGTAACCGGGATTGAAAAACTTCCAAGTACCGCCGACGTTAACGGCGACATTCCGCGGATCGATGAAGTAATCATTGGGCAGAGACTTGTCGAAGAAGAGGTCTCCGCGATCGGGCGAGAGCGCGATTCGGGCGTCGAAGCCGGAGGCGTTTGCGAGCGCCGCGAAGAGCGTGTCGATGTCCTGACCGCTGCCAACTCCGTGTTTCAGCGTGTCGCCGGGATTTTTGTTGTCTTTCAGCTTTTCTCGTTCTTCAGCGGTTAGACCAGAAGCATCGTCGTTCCAGTTTTTGATCTTGGTCCGGCAAAACTCATACAAGCGCTCCAGCTTCTCATCATCCGTTTTGGCTTCGGCGATGAGTGTCGCAGCCAGCTTTTTCACTTCGTCGTTTGGTTTGATTAACGACTTATTGTTCTCGTAGAAATCTTTGCCGACCTGCATCCAGTATTTGTCGGGATCCGGCCGCTTGTCGGCGGCGGCGTAATAGACCAGCATCCACGTCTTCACCTGATCTTCGGGTGGCATCCGCGCTTCTTCCTGCATGGCCGGCATGTTTGTCATCGTGGTGCTGAAGAAACCGTTCTTTTCCTTGACCCACTGGGTCGTCGGCCCGTGGAGCGTGATCGAATTGAAGCCCAGGCCCGGGTAGTCGTACGGCTTAATGAGATACTGAACACGCCGGACGGGAATGTCGCGCTGGAATTGCAGCCGCAGATAGTGCGCACCGGATTTCTTGCGCACTTCGCGCCAGCGGTACTCAATGATGCAACCCGGCTCGACTGAAGGCATCGCGAACGAGCGCGCCTTGATTTTCAGACCACTCACTTTCACGATGGTCCGTTCGAAAATATCCTCTTTTTTTAGTTCAACGATCGAACCATCAGGCTTGATGGTCCGGGCCGCTATGTCTTTGATTTGTATTTCGCGGCCGGACAGGTTGCCGAAAGGAAGGTCGATCTTGCTTTGTGATTCTCGTCCCCGGTCGGTGAAGACTTTGACCCGCAGATAGTGGTTGAAGATCAAGTCGCCGTCGGGATTGTCGTCAATTCTGACTTCCCAAAACAGCCCTTCGGCGTCGGCGTCTTTCTCGACGATCGGGGTTTTCAGGGTCAGTTCTGCCGGATCGACCGGTTTCCAGTCTTCAAAGACCGCGGCTGCCGGTGTTGCGCCCGCCACAATAATGAAGACGAGCAGACACACCACTAGGGCGAATGGGGAAAAGAGCGAGGGGGGAATTCTCATTTTATTTACCTTTCTAACGTAATACTTCGCTGGTTGAACTAAACCAGTGTCGGCGAAGAGGAGACCGAGGTTGCCGCTGGTGGCGGAAACGAATATTACCCGAAAATTTGCTCGCTCATCAACCGAATCGTATAATTCAGTCTCAACTCAGGAGGAGACGGATGGCTACTGAACTAAAACGCTCGGAAACAATGGACCGAATTGCCGAACTTCTTGGCCCAGATGCTGCAAAACTTCTGGACCACAAGTCGGAAACGATCTCGAAAGACGACATACAACTGCCGGGACCGGACTTCGTGGACCGTGTGTGGGGCGTTTCGGACCGTTCGCCAAACGTGCTCCGTTCGATTCAGACGTTGTTCGACAACGGCCGGCTAGCCGGAACTGGTTATCTCTCGATTCTGCCGGTGGACCAGGGAATCGAGCACTCAGCCGGCGCTTCGTTTGCGCCAAACCCGCAGTATTTCGATCCCGAGAACATCGTCAAACTCGCGATTGAAGGCGGCTGTAACGCCGTCGCATCGACGTTTGGCGTGCTCGGCGTGGTCGGGCGGAAGTACGCGCACAAGATTCCGTTCATCGTAAAGATCAATCACAACGAGTTGCTGACGCTGCCGAACAAGTTCGATCAGGTGCTGTTCGGAACTGTTAAAGAAGCACACAACCTTGGCGCAGTCGCTGTCGGCGCCACGATTTATTTCGGTTCGGACGAGTCCACACGTCAGATCGTGGAAATCAGCCGCGCTTTTGCTGAAGCTCACGAACTCGGAATGGCCTGTATCCTTTGGTGCTACCTGCGCAACCCGAAATTCAAAACGCCCGAAGGCGACATGCACGCGGCGGCCGATCTCACGAGCCAGGCAAACCATCTCGGTGTGACGATCCAGGCCGACATCATCAAGCAGAAACTACCCGAGCGAAACGGTGGTTACAAAGCCGTCGAGCAGGCGCTCGGTAGTTCGTACGGCAAGACCAGCAAGCTTGTTTACGAGAAACTTACAACCGACAACCCGATCGATCTGGTTCGTTATCAGGTTGCGAACTGCTACATGGGCCGTTGCGGTTTGATTAATTCCGGCGGCGAATCGAAGGGCGCCAGCGATCTCGCGGAAGCCGTGCGCACCGCGGTTATCAACAAACGCGGCGGCGGCATGGGCCTGATCTCGGGACGCAAAGCGTTTCAGCGTCCGATGAGTGAAGGCGTGCAGTTGCTGAACGCGATTCAGGACGTCTATCTCTCGCAAGAGATCACCGTCGCGTAGGTTTAGCCACAAGAGGCACAAAAGGGGTTAACAGTTTTGGTTCTTGTGCTTTTTTGTGGCTCCAATCCGGTTGGACCTCCTCACCCGTATATCTTGAGGCCTTGCGATCCGAACAAGTACAAGACAACGATGTTGAGTTGCTGAAAGGCGTCGCCTCGCAGGACGAGGCGGCCCTCGCGGCGCTCTACGACCGCTATCGTGTAATCCTGTTTGGGTTGCTGGTCCGTATATTGAACAACCGCGAGGAAGCGGAAGACGTGCTCCAGGAGGTGTTTTTGCAGGTCTGGCGGCGCGCGGCCGACTTCGACGAGAATCGCGGACGGCCGTTTACGTGGCTCGTAACTTTGGCGCGTAGCCGCGGCATCGATCGATTACGAACACTCGCCGCTCGGGAACGCGTGGCGGTGGCGGGCGCAAAAGACGAGGCGGAAGCGGTTTCTGACGCCGCCAGTGATGCGTTCCGGTCAGAACAACGCGGCTTGGTAACAAACGCGTTGGCCCAACTCCCCGACGAGCAACAGCATCCGCTAATGCTCGCCTATTTTGACGGACTCACTCAAACAGAGATTGCGGCGCGCCTGGGAGCGCCGCTGGGGACGGTGAAGACTCGCATGCGAACGGGCATGATGAAGTTGCGCGAAATGCTGGCCGGTAAAGACGCGAGTTTTGGTTTTTAGAGTTTGGTTTTGACGATGGTGCACGACGACTACAAAGAGATGATTCCGGCACACGCGCTGTCTGCGCTCGACGCGGGCGAGGAGCGCGCGCTGAACGAACATCTCGCCGGGTGTGCGGAGTGTCGCCGTGACATGGCGGAATGGGAAGCAACGGCTGCGAGTCTCGCGTTGAGTGCTAAACCGATGGAACCATCACCCGAAGTACGCGAAAAGCTCTTGACGCAAATCCGCGCCGAAAAGTCGGGCGCTGAACAACCCGAAAAGTCCGGCTCTGAAAAATCTGCTTCAAACGTTGTTCCTTTTGATCGTAGACCTCGAACCCTCTGGAACTCACTCGGCTCTTTCGGCTCCATCGCCGCCGTCATTTTGTTTGCCGCCTTAATCGTTTCAGTCGTCGTGCTCTGGCAACAGAACCGCGTACTGGAACATGAAAACGCGTTCTATAAACTGTTAACCGCACCCGGTTCGCGTATCGCCGAACTTTCCGGCACTACCGAAGCCTCTGGCGCCGAAGCGAAACTCGCATACGACAAAAACGGCCGCGCATTTTTGATCGTCAACGGCCTGCCACGCGCGCCCGAAGGCAAGGAATATCAACTCTGGTACATCGTCAATAACAAACCACTACCGGGCAAAACCTTTGCGCCCGATAACACTGGCAACGGCAAACTCGAAGATCAGGTACCGGAAGCCGCGCGCCAGTCAGCAGTCTTCGCAATCACTCTCGAACCAGCCGGCGGAGTGCGCACGCCAACCGGCGCCATCTACCTCCGTGGCGAGTTGTAAATCCGATCGCTGTTCAGCCCCGTAACTTCACCCGGTTGCGGACACATCACCAAAGAGGAGATTCAGCATACTTATGCAAACCAACTCACGTTTTCAACGCACCATGTTTTTCGGACTCGTCTTTTCCCTCCTGTTGACGATCGGCGTCGCGAGGCCAACTGCCGCGCAGGAGAAATCACTCTACCAACGCGCCGGTGGTTACGACGCACTCGCCGCCGTCGTTGACGACTTCATCGTTCGCCTCGTAACCGACAAGCAGTTTGAGAAGTTCTTCGCCGGCGCCAGCAACGACTCGAAGAAACGAATCCGCCAACACATTCTCGATCAGTTCTGTGCGGCCACAGGTGGT
>DATEHX010000226.1:0-17076 GCA_035279345.1 Pyrinomonadaceae bacterium
AACAGCGTCGCCGCACTCACTACGATCAACCCTTCATACTTATCCGCGACGTATAAATACGCATACAACGGATGAATCGCCTGCTCTTCATTCTCGGGCCGACGCGTCCGCGCCGGATCGACCGCCAGCGTCGTCGGCGCCACCACCGCGACTGCATACTTTGTCTTCACCCAAAACTTCTGCCCAAACCGTGAAACCGGCGCCGTCACGATCCGTTCCGAAAAGCCCTTCTGATCGATCTGCGCCACATCGTACACACGCAATCCACCCTCACCCGCCGCAACGTACGCATACTCACCGCGCAACTGCACCTGCAACACTTTCGGATTCCCAACATGCTCGTAAAACGTCTTCAACTCCCTCCCGCCACGAACAAACCGATCGTAATTCATCGGATACGCGATCTTCTGCAACGTGCTGCCGATCACCGCCTGCGGCTCCGTCTGTTCCGTCGCGACAACCACCTCCAACGCATGGTCCGCCGCGACATACACGTGGCGGCCCATGAAGTTCACAAAGTTCGTGCCCTGCAATAGCAACTGTGCGAGCCAGGCATTGTTGTCGTTCTTCTCAGACACGTGACAATCGCTACAGCCCTTCGTCTCCTTCGAGCGAACCGTGTGCGGCACGTGCGTGTTGAAAGCCTGCCCCGCGAAGCCTTCAGCCGAGGTCGTCTGTTGCTGCGAGTAGATCCATTCGCGATTCTGATTCTGCGAACTCACCAACACTGCCGACGACGAACGTACTGGCGCGACACGGTTGCCAGTCACAGTTCCATCACGGCCGAGCATAAAAATGTCGTCGCGTAAAACTTGAAAGTTATACTGCGTGAAGTTGCGCGTGTTTCCGCCTTCGTTGTGACGGTTCGGCATTTTGCGATTCGCCTGCATCGAGAGATGACAACCAAAACAACTCGTCATCCATGAAGAGTGACACGCGACGCAGGTCATATCGTCGTCGCGATGGGCCAGGTCGTTCGTATTCGTTGGCACATCACCCCACTTCACGTTGTCCTTGCGAATCGTCTTCGCGTAGCTCGACTTCTCGTTGTAGTCGCGAGCGCCAGGCGTGACGGTGTCGAGCGTTTGCGGCACACGCCACCAGCGACCGGGCACGACCATCGAGTTCTGCATGACGTCGCCCGACTTCAGATCGATCTCCGTACCTGATTCGCTTTTCCGTTTTCGATCGCGCGTCACACGCTGAAACAACGGAATCCGGCCGCCTTCCGCGTCGCGTGTGCGAATGCGCGTGAGGTCTTGGCCAATCAACGGTTGATTCTGCGACTTGCGTCGTTCGGCCGCGGTGCCGGTTGCCATCACCGCCGCCGGACCTGAAGTAAATAACGTCGCCTTCTGTTTGATCGTGCCATGGCAATCTTCACACGCAATCTCGATCGCCGCGCGCGGCTCGTTGTAGAGATTGCCGTCGCCGTGCGAATCCTGCCGGAAGTGACAGTCAACGCAGTGCATCCCGCGTTCAAGATGAATATCGCTAAGATGAACGGCCTTACTGAACTTCGCCGGATCGTCAGGCGAAAGGATGTTTCCCTCCGCGTCTAACAGATTGCCTTTGCGATCACGTTTGAAAACTTTGCGAAACAACCAGCCGTGCCCGTGCGCGTCGGCGAACTGCACGTTACGCAAGAGCGCATTGAATTCAGGCGAGCCCGTGTCTTTCAGAAAATTGAAGTCGGACCACAGGCCACGCAAACTCGCACCTTCAGGATTACGATTGAGTTTTTGCTGTTCTTCATCCTGACTTGGATCGTGTTGCTTGGCCGGATACAACTTCGCGCCGTCGCTCTCGTTGTCCCACCACGTCAGGCCCATGTAGCTCGCAACCATGTTGGTGCCTGGGTGCATGTGACAGACCATGCACTGTGACGACGGAATCTGGCTCGTGAACTGGTGTTTGATCGGATGGCCCGACTCGTTTTTGGGAATGCTCGTGTCGGCAGTTTGTGAACGCCCGAGATTGCCCGCGGCTTGATAAAACGCCGAATGCGCCGGCTCGCGATCGTTCGCGTAGATTACGTGACACGCGGAACAACCCGACGAACGATAATCTCCCGGATGATCGTTCGTGCCGAGATGATTCAGCGTCGGGTCCATCAAACGCGTCTTCTGTATGCCGAGAAACACCGGATCGGTGCGCTGCGCCGTACCGAATCCACGAGCACTCAATCCCTTATCCGGCTTGCCCGGATCCTCTTCTTTATCCGGCAACCCGACTTCGAGCCGTCGCCGTCCACCACGTTCGAATACACGCAGCACGTTACCCGGCTGCGAGATCTCCCAACGCGGGATCGGATCCAACACACTCAACAATCCCTTCTTTCTTCGCTCTTCGTCCGTGACATCCGTGGCCAACAATGTCCGTGGACTTCCCGCTTCACTGTAGCTCTCACCAAGCCGTGGATCCTTCAGATGAAAACTGCCGTTGTTATAAAGCGCCGCGCCCCAAAGCATCGCCCCATGCGTCATCATGCTGCGTGGCACGTTCCGCGACTCGATCTCATGACATGCCGCACTGCCGCACGTCTTCGCCGCCACGCGCAAATCGCCAGGATTGACGAACCTCACAAACTCCCAACTCTCGCGATTCAAGAGCGTGTTCGACCGTTCCGGATTCGCGCCGCTGTAATTCCCCGCTCGCCGCCACTCCTCCGGAAACTTCGGCTTCACGTGCGCTTCCACTTTCAACTTCGCAACCGGATTCCCCCCATGACACGCCGTGCAACTCAACCCGACCGCATCCTTACCATCCTTGAGTTTCTCGAGCGTCTCGGTCGTCCCATACTTGTGCATCGGCTCAATCATCCCATGACACGACACACACCCCTCGACCTTCGGAGCAGTCGGCGTGGCCGCCTGCGATCCAAAACCGATAACTGCAATCAGATATAAAACAATCTGTGTCATCTGTGGCTAAAACACGAACTTCGCTTGCGCGAACAACGAATACAGCGCTTTGTTCGGACTGATCACGTCCGGTTGACAGAAGTCTTCAACACCGGGCGGGCAGTTGCGCGATGCGTCGGTAAAGATGTCTCTAAAACCGCGGCCGGTCTGTAATGCCGACGCGCCGAATGTCAGCGTGAAGTTGTTAATGAGAAACGGCCGATACGCCACTCCCAAACTATAATCGAAACCAATGTCGTGCCGAATGCGATTCTGAAACAGGACCAACTCCAACGGCTCCGTCCGATGAAAGCGCAGGTAGTTCACATTCACCACGGCCTTGATGCGCTGCGTCAGTTCAACATCGACTCCGCCGTTGTAAAGAAAGATTCCCGGATTGACGAAATTCGCCTGTCCCTGAATCTTGCTACTGCGCAAACTCGGCAACAAACTGTTTGGTTGGACCAAGCCCACCCCGGTCTGCGTCAAACGAATTCCATTGCGCACCCAAAACGAAAACTGGCCACCAGCGAAATTCGGATCGTCGAAGATCGCATCAAATCCGGTGGCTCGGTCATCCGTGGGATTCCCATCGCCCTGTGCCCACAAAAACGATCCCTTAAATCGCAGGTAGTCTTTATCAATCGAGAGTTCCGCGGCAGCAAAGTTCGATCTCACGTCAACACGCCGGCCCGCGATCGGATTGTGCTCGTCGTGTCCGAACGCAAAGTAGTACGAGTGCGACAGATTCAAACGCCCGAGATGTCCATCGCCACTAAAACCCAAATAACCGACCTTGACCGCATGCGGGCGCACATCGCCGATCGGCGCGGGCCGGACCAGAAATCCGTTGCGATCGAACTCGACACTGCGCCGATCGTCGTTGTAGTGAAAGCTGCCCTGAATCGTATAACCCTTGCGAATGAAATCCTGTCGAAAGATGTTGGCGATGTAGACGTTTTGGTGTCGCGTGTCGAAGCGATTCAAACCGCTGTTCGTGTCCTTCTCGAGCATCGAGAAATACGCGGCGTTGAACTGCACGCGATTGTTGTCCGCGGCGCCAAACACGCGCGCGCCGAGATTGTTGTCGGAGAAAATGAAGCCGCGGAAATCGGAAACAAACGGCTGAATACCCGCGCGCACCGAAACGAAATCGTAGTTGGCGTTCACATCGAACAGTTTCACTTCGCCAAACGCTTCTTCGAGCGACGCGTGCCAATCAGTGCGATTCGTTCCGCGCCGCACGTCGATATTGACGATGCCGTTCTCACGCGCGTCGAGGTAGTTAGGCACGCTGAACGTCGGGGAAAACTTGATGGCCCAATCGCGTGGCTTGAAAGTCGTATCGCCGTGAAAGAGTTCAAAACTGAACTGCAGAGTCTCGGCTGCTGCAAGTTGTTCGGGCCGTCCGAAGAACTCAGCGCTGATTGGACTCACGCTGCTGACGCCCGACGGCGTGGGCGCGCGGCGCTGTTCGACGTTCGTCGCACTGACCGCGGTCAGGATCATGAAGAGCTTGTCGCCCTTGATCGGGTAGTCGCCCTTGAGCACGTTCTGGTTGTAAGGATCCCACCAGCGGCCTCTCTTAAATGGAATATCACGCCCGCGCGCACCTTTATCGCCGTAGCGATCGTACTCGGGAAACGCAACCCGCCATCGATCCGGCGTTTCCTTTTGTTCTGGTTTTTTCTCCCCTTTAACCGTAGCCGTGCGGATCTCAACCTCGATCTCTTTACCCGGCTCAACGATCACGTTCTCCAGCATCTCGCCAAGAACGATCGCGTAATCGCCGTAGTTCTTGTCTTTATCGAACGCGGCCGTGTGCGGTTGGTCCAACGCGATGCGATACGCACCGGCGGGAAGTTTTACAGAGTAACTGCCGTCTGCGTTGGTCCTGACTCGTCTGGTTTCGCGGGTGACTTGATTGGTAATAACGACGACGGCGTTAGGGAGTGCTGCCCCATCCTGAGTGCGAACCACACCCTGAAGGCGGCCAGTCGTTTGCAATAAGCAGGTCGCTACGATCAGTAATATGATCACGCGGCTGGCTTTTTACCACAGATTTCACGGATTCGGCAGAAAAAATCTGTGGTACATTGTGCGCCAATGTGGCGACGACTGATCTTCTGCGCATGCGTGCTCACTGCCATTGAGGGCCACGCGCAGACGCGTCCGGTCTTAATCAGCCACGCGGATTCAACTCGGGCCATCGCCTACGACTCCGTCACGCGCCGCCGCGAACCATTCAATACCACCGCCGAGATCAGCTTCGGTTCAGATTCCGCAACGCGCATTATGCTGTTCGCGATGAACCTCTCTTCACAATCGAATGAAGATTTAAGCGCCGACGCCGAGGATGCCGATCACAATCTCTATCCGCTCACAGTCGAGCACGTTGGATCGGTTCCAAATCAACCCTGGGCTTCCTCCGTCGTCATCCGCCTTCCCCCAAACCTTCCTGCCGAAGGCGACGTTCTGGTCAGGATCAAGTACCGCGATGTGGTCAGTAATCGAGTGCGCGTTGGCATCGGTCAGGTCGGTGGTGGACCACCTGACGACCTGAACGCCGTTCCAACGCCTGGTCTACCAGCAACCCCAAATCCATCAGGATCGATCACCGCCACCAACTTAACTTCCACCGACGTACAAACGATCCTTCAGCAAGCCGCGTCCGCCGCGGCATCTCTCGGCAAAGCGGTCACAATCGTCGTCACCGATCGCGAAGCAAACATTCTCGGCTTTTTTGTAATGCCCGGCGCGCCCGCTACCACGACCATTCGCAGCGTCGCCACATCGGGTCAGGGACTCGAAGGCACCGTTGCGCCCGCATCGGAAGCAGCAACCGCGAAAGCCGCAACGGCGGCGTTCTTCAGCACGACCGGCAACGCATTCTCGACGCGCACGGCAGGCTTCATCATCCAGGAACATTTTCCGCCCGGCATCAGTTTCCGCGCGGGTGGACCACTGTATGGGGTCCAGTTCTCTTCTCTGCCGTGCGGCGACATCAAGAAACCATCGGCGCGCCTCGGCCTTTCCGCCGATCCGGGCGGCTTGCCGATTTACAAAGACGGTCTTCCGGCCGGCGGCATCGGCATCGAAGGTGACGGACTTTACACGGTCGACCGCGATCCCACTGACAACGATCAGCCTTTTGAAGAAGCGATCGCTGCATCGGCGATTCGCGGATTTGAAGCGCCTACTGGGATTCGTGGCGACACCATTCTGGTCGACGGCATCAGGCTTCCGTTTACAAACATCACGACGCCGCTAGTGCCGAGCACAGCCGCGAGCATCGCCGGTTCGGTAATTTCCGCGGCACCCGCTTCCGAGTTTGTTCCGCAAATTCTGGCTGGGGTTTCCGGTGAAGTCAGCCCGCGCTTCTTTCCGTTCATCGCGGGAACCGCGCCGAGCAACGGATTGACTGCCGCGGACGTGCAGTCGATCATCTCGCGCGCGGCGCAACAAGCAAACATCACGCGTGCTGCGATTCGACAGCCGCTCGGCAGCAATGCACGCGTGACGATCGCTGTGGTCGACACTGCTGGTGTCGTACTCGGTGTCTTTCGGCAACAGGATGCGCCGGTGTTTGGTTTTGACGTCGCCGTACAAAAGGCGCGCAGCGCCGCTTTCTTTTCCAGCGCCAACGCCGCGACGGCGTTGCGAACGGCGGGCTTCGGTGGTTATGTCGATCGCGCGATCGCCGATGGTGTTCGGCTCGATGGTGCGATCGCGTTTAGCGATCGCGCAGTAGGATTTTTGCACCGGCCGTTTTTTCCGGACGGCATCGATAACAGCGAGGCTGGTCCATTCAGCACCGCTATCGCAAACTGGAGCCCATTTAATGTTGGCCTTCAGTTGGATCTCGTGCGCACAAACTTTCTCGCCGCGCTCGCTGGACCAGTTGCTTCATGCACTTCGATTCCCGGTTTGGCAAATGGCATTCAGATCTTCGCGGGCAGCGTGCCGCTTTACAAAAACGGCGTCCTTGTTGGCGCGATCGGGATCAGCGGCGACGGCATCGATCAGGACGATTTGATCGCGGCGGCAGGTGCGAATGGTTTTTCACCCCCGGCCGCAATTCGTTCGGATCAATTCTTCGTGCGTGGCGTGCGTCTGCCGTTTCTGAAGTTTCCGCGCAGTCCAAACCTCTAAACGATGAATCGTTTCACTCGCTTATTGACGATACTGGTTGCGCTTTTGGCAGCACTGCCTCTTGCAATTGGGCATTCACAAAGTCAGGACGCACCAGCACGACAGTCAGGTGTTGTGCGTCTGCGAGCGCGCGTGAAGCTAAACGATTCTGCGCCTTTGCGTGGTCTGGCACGCAAACGATTTTTCCTGATTCCCGGCTCGCTCGAACAAAACCGCGTTTTGGTAGAAGCGATCGAGCGTCAACCGCTCGTCACACGCGATTGCTACTACACAAAGAACGGCGCGAGTCCGGCATTGATCGAGTGGCTGAAGGAAGCTGATTGCGAATCGGTTTACTGCCGCGACGTCGAACAGGATTTTGTCACTGGTCCGAAAGCCGTACCTGAGTTCGCCAGCGCATTTACCGCTAGCGAGAAAGAATTCAACAACGCGATAACCGCACGCAAATGGCTGACAACGAACCTGTCGCCAAACTTGCGCGACGGCTTTTATCGGGATCGCAAACTCGCGATCGACGAGTTACTCAAACAAGCAGGCGCCCCCGTTCAATCCGTGATGACCGATCGCAACGGCACGGCGTTCTTTACCGATCTAACACCGGGCACCTACATCATCAGTAACCTGGTCCCAACCGAAATAGGCCAGACGCTCGCGACCTGGAACTGCGAACTGCAAATCAAGCACGACGATCTGGCCAGCGAGAAACCCTATCTGATCTCCAACCGCAAAGACCGTTTGGTCAAGTGCGTCGCAGTCGAAAAACCAGCACCCGCGTGCCAATGAACACAATCCTTAAAGCGTCCGTGTTCATCTGTGTCTGTCTGTGGCCCGTCTATGCTGCCGTCGACTACACCAAATTTTCCCACTCAACACCCAAGCACAAATCAGCCTGCAACACTTGTCACAAGATACCGACTAAAGACTGGACCAAAGCGTCTGCCTTCCCCGACATAACCGATTACCCCGGCCACGATGCGTGCGTGAGTTGTCATCGCCCACAATTCTTCCGCGGCGCGCGGCCACCGATTTGTACTGTCTGTCATGTAAAAACATCGCCGCGTGACGAGGCCCGTTACGCATTTAGTAAGCCAGCCTCGAGGTTGCAGTTCGTGATCGAATTTCCGCACGATCGGCATCAGGACGTGATCGCCTCAAAGCGAACCAATCCTAGATCCAAGGTCCTGGCCCACGCGCCACCCCAACAATTCAACAACTGCACCATCTGCCACGCGCAAGCAACCACGGCCGCGACGCCGCCAACCGGTGGCTGGCTCGACGCCTACGCACCACCACCCGCGACCTTCAAAGCAGTTCCAGCCGATCACTCTTCGTGTTTTAGTTGTCACTGGAAATCACAAGAGCCGATCGCAACGAACTGCAACGGCTGCCACAAGCTCGCGACAACACCATACCTCGCCACAATACCAACCCGAATCTCGCTCAAGTTCATGCACGACGGCGGCGGCGACAAGAAACAACACGTGGCGGAGTGCACGACGTGTCACATCAACATCACCAAATCAACCACCCTGCGCAACCTAAAACCCGACGTGCCGATCACGTCGTGCACTGAATGTCACAACAAAGACGGATTGCGCCAGGATCTCAACACGGAGTTAACAGCACTCGATAAGAACCGCGCGTTCACCTGTGTCTATTGCCACACTTCAAACGTCGGCAAGCTCGATGCACCCGCGAGTCACTACCTGATCGCACAACGTCCTCCACTCAAGCGGAGCGCTATTAAATGACTAAATTTGCTCTGCTTAGTCTGTGGTTTCTGTGTTCATCCGTGGCCTTTACGGCCCAAGGTCCGGAAGCCGACTACTCAAAATTTCTCCACACGAGCGCACGTCACCGCACACTTGCCTGCACGTCGTGTCACGAACGCACTGACAACTCCGCGACGCCTCGCTTTCCCGGTCACAAAGCCTGCACCGACTGTCATCGCGGACAGTTCACAACGCCTGCGATACCGATGTGTCTGATCTGTCATACCGATACGAAGAGCAGCAATCCGCCGCTGAAAAGTTTTCCCGCAAGCTTCAACGAACCGTTCAACGTGAAGTTCGATCACGCGCAACACATGTCGGGCGCGGCACGCCCGCAGGCCGGTTGCACTGGTTGTCATAGCTCGCCGGTTAACCGTCGCGCCGGACTGTCGATCCCCGCAAATCTCGCGGCGCATAACAACTGTTACACCTGTCACACGCCGGCAAGTCGTTCAAACGCAGGCCGCGAAATCGGTTCCTGCGGCGTTTGTCACGACCAGAAACCGTATCGTCCAACAAGCACGAACGCGCGCGCCTTTCGTTACGCCTTTAGTCACGCGGATCATGGCACACGACAGCGACTGGCATGCACTGACTGCCACAAAATCACCGCCGGCGCGCCGCAAACTCGACAGGTTAGTTCAACCAATGCGGCCCAACATTTCAACACCACTCGCGGCCAGACCTGCGCAACCTGTCACACCGGCAAGCGGACCTTCGGCGGTGACCTCGGATTCGACGACTGCAAGCGCTGCCACTCCGGTCCAACTTTCCGTATGCCCATCTGAGCCACAAAAAGGCACAAAAAGTTTGACACCTGTGGAAGCGCGTATTTAAGATTCTGAGACTATGAAGACGCTCCCACTCCTGCTTCTCGCGCTTGGCTGTTTTACGGTTGTCGTTCAAGAAAAACAAAGCAAGGTCCAACCGAAGGAAGTCGTGCTGTCGAAGGACAGCCAGTCAGACAAGTACGGCGAGGTTCCTTTCAACCACGAGAACCATGCGCTGAAGAAATACAGCGCGGACGGCCAAAGCGTCCTGACGTGTGTCGAGTGTCATCACACGGACCAACCGGCCGCGACTTTGAAAGCGCCATTGAAGACGTCTGAACGTGAGGTCGTGTTGACGGCGGAGAATCTCGCCGCTGCGGATGCAAAGCCGGTGAAGAGTTGCCGCATGTGTCACCTGCAGGCTGGCGACGACAGCGCCCCAATGCCCTCAGTTCAATACCCCGACAAGCCCGCACCGACAAAGTTAACCAACGAAGTCGCCTATCACCTGAACTGCAACGTCTGTCACGACAAAGCCATCGCCGCGCGCCCCGCGTTGAAAGGAAAAGTCCCCGGTTCCAACGACTGCCTCCCCTGCCACAAACCCGCGGGTTGAGATCTAGCTGGTAAACCCTAACCCCGCGGGTATTGCATCGCCTCACCTAGAGTTCGAACTGCCGAAACTCGCGCGCATACTTGTCAGACAAATACGTTCGCAACTTCAACTGTTCCGTCCCCAGTCGATCAGACATTTTGCCGCCGTTATTTGCCTTCTCACGTAACGCCAGAACCCGATTCTTAAGCTGCTGCGCTTCCGCATCAAGCTCATTAATCGTAGCTCCGGGTCTGCCAAGGAAGAACTCGATGATAGTTATCCCCAGCAATTCATCGGAACTTCTTCTGGCTTGCAGCGCCTGCGCGTCCTTGATGATTGAAGTCACGTCGCGGAAAACAGATTCCAGTTCGTTCAGCGTCGCCACATACTCCGAAGCGTAGGTCGTCGCCTTAGCGTCCACCTGTGCAATACGAAGACCGTTAACGTCCGCTCGTATTTCCGCAAGCACGGCGCTGGCTTTTTCACATTGTTCCAGTACCTGCTCGGGAGTAGCACCTTCCGTGAACGGGTTTACCATATTGTGGCGCTTGTGAATGCCGCTAAACTCCATCCAGTAATTCCAAGTCGCGATGCCGGTCAGATATTTGGGATCCACCGGCGCAAAATCTTTCGCTTCACCTTTCCATTCAAAGATCCAGGTGTTCTGTTCTGTAAATTCCGTTGGTCGTGGGTTCTTGACCGTATAGCTCAACGCTGCTTTGAACGTTTTGTCTTTTAGATCATAGATCCCCTGCCAACGTTCCTTGCTGTCGCCGCTTGCTTCGTCGAACGTAACGTCAAACTGCGGAGTCGGGCCGGAAGTTAACTCAAATTTACCCTTTATGGGTTTCTCGTCTCCGAGTACAACAACCAGGGTCTCATCCTGGACGATGATCGCGACGATTCTATTTTCGCTCAATTTGGCTTCCCAAACTCCCTGGAACTTCGCGTAGTCCGGGTTGGAGAAGATCCCGCAGCCCGCAAATACGAGCATCAAAACTCCGGCCGCAATTGACGCCCCTATCGTTTGCAACGAGCGCCGTTTCGATTTATTCAGAATGGTTTTCATCTTAGTCTCCTATAGTGGTAAATGCTCTTGAGACAAACTTTGGTTATAGATCGCCTGTGCCAGCTTCTCTTTGCGATAGCGTTGGACCATCTCTTCCTGCAGCTTTCTCATCTCTTGCCGGCACACACACACACAAACGTTTTCCGCTGACTGAAGTAGATCGATGGGCCAGTCTGTGCAGTGGAGTAACAGGCGGAGACGGCGATCAGGATCGTTGAGGGTATCGGCTTCACGAGCTTTACCCTCGATAAACCTCATTCGGTTGTGATGACTCATTGGAGTCAGCAACAAGAGATTGAAGTAGTAGGAAACCCAGCCATAACGGTGCTGCCTGTTCATGGGCCCTCCTCCAACTCATCTGGAGAGCGCCAATACTGCAACTGCCAACAGTCCAGCCCATATCGCCAGGCGAATTGCCACACTCATCAATACGGCGGCGGCGCTGAATAGCAATCCGATTACGTAACCGACAATCATTCCTCCGAAGAACCCGGCGACTCCCCCGTTGATCCCGCAGAGAATTCCGAAGATCCACGCGCTTGCGACGGCCCAGGATTTCATAGTTGCCTCCTACTCAAATGTGTTATTCTCACGCTTCTCAAAAAGCCTGAACCCTTCCCTCTCGTCCTCAATCGCCTTGGAGAAGCGAGCTAAGTTCTGCGAAGGGTCGTCAGGCCATCTACCTGCTCAACCTCTGCGAGGACTCCGCGTGAGTCTCGCTGCGAACAGGCGCAAGTCTCGTCTAACTCGTTCCCGGGTGGAAGAACTGTTTGGTAAAGGAAAAGTAAAGGAAAGGGTTCATGCCCCGATGCCCCCCGAAATGAGACATGTCTTTGAATTTGGGCCATTTACACTCGATGTACTCGAGCGGGATTTGTTCAAGGACGGCAGACTGGTGAGCCTGGAGCCGAGGGCGGTTGACGTGTTGATTGAATTAGTCGTCAATCACGGACAGATACTTTCAAAGAATCATTTTCACGACACGGTATGGAAAGGTCTCGCAGTCGACGAGAAAAATCTTCTGGGTGCAATTAGTAAGATTCGAGAAGCTCTGGATGACACGAATAAGACGGCCTACATTGAAACTCGCCGGGGGCGCGGTTACCGTTTCGCAGCGGATGTAAAAGAGCATCGTGATGGGAATATTTCGCCGCTCAGCCGCCCCACAAAACAGCCGCAGCCTGCTGCAAACGCCGGCGCCAATCCGAACAAGGCGCCATGGATCGGCCCGGAAGCTTATACGCTCGACCGGGCGGCTGACTTCTTCGGACGTGACAAAGAGATCACCGAACTCGTGGATTTATTGTCTCCTGCAACAAATCCGGAAAAGCGTGTAGTGCTCCTTTACTCACCTTCCGGTGCCGGAAAATCGTCCCTAATCAACGCCGGCCTACGGCATGCGTTCCTCGAACGAAATGATTTTGAGCTTCTGCCGACGGTGCGTATCGGCGACAGCCCCGCACGTGATTTGATCTCTGAGCAGAACCCGTTCACTTACGCGGTAATAACCAGCACTACGCGCAATGACTCTGCCGAAGGCCTCGAGAAACCCGTCACGTTATCTGACTACCTTTCCGCGCGGACGAATCGGAAACCAAACACGATTCTCATCATCGATCAGGCGGAGGAACTCATCCTTGCCGACCAGGGACCACAGATCAAACCTTTCTTCATTGAGATCTGCGACGCGCTCTTGAACGACCCCGGGTTACGTGTCCTTTTTGCCTTTCGCGAGGAGTATGTAGCTCAGTTTGAGCGGCTCGGCGTGGAGTTGGAAGATTTTTCAGTTCGGTACCCGCTGTCGAAACTCGGCATCGAAGAGGCGAAGTTGGCAATTCAAGGTCCGGCGAAATCTCAGGGCGTGGAGTTTGAGTCTCACGGTCTTTTGAATCTTCTGGTTCTGGCCCTCTGCGACTACACCGGAGAGTTTGTAGAGCCGATGCAGTTGCAACTCGTCTGCATCGAGCTTTGGGATGCACTCGATCCCGGCGCAAGAAAGATCTCATGGGAGGTTCTCAACGACGCCATTCGCAGGCTCCCCGGCAACGCAGTCGAAAGCCTACCGGCGGATCCGGTGCCTTACTTTGTGAAATCGGTTCTGCACCGCTTTTGTGAGCGGGCCATTAACAATTCGAACCGATTCGCGCACGCTGCATCCGGCATTGATTTCCCGGTTAGCTTGATCGATCTGGGGTGTAGTCAGTTTGTTAGAGAACGTCGCAAACGTCCGTTCATCACACGAGGCGAACAATGGACCGGAGACTTGCCAAATGAGATTGCCGATGGTTTGGTAAACGAGCAACTGCTTCGAGTGGAGAATGTGCGTGACGAGCGCCGGTACGAACTTACGCACGATACGTTGATTCAACCCATCCTCGAACGCGCAGACTCGATCAACGACGACTCGCTCACTTCAGTGTTTTCTGACGTGGTGCGACAGATCGCCGAATTCGAACGTGCTCAGCGTGAGGGCATTGACCAGAAGTCGATCGAGAAGAAGAGCTGTTTGCTTTTCGTTTCGAATGATGGCGCCCGGCTCCAGGTGAGCGAAACGGCGTTGAAGAAATCAGGATGGCTCTTACCAGAATGGATTATTACCGAGATGGTGAATCGCGGAGTGCTTCGCAAGGAGTCTCTGCAAGACCAGGTAGTTTATCAACTAAGCCACTGGCGTCTGGCGCAAGTACTTAATCGATATCGATCCACTTTGATGGCCGTGGATCAAATCTTCAGAACGCGAAGATTACTGGCGACTTACCTGGAGCAGTGTCTCGCGCCGGGGGCACCGAAAGATCTGTGGTTCACGGAAGCAGACCAACTCTTGAAAGAGATTGACGAGGGTTTCGAGATTGCCGACCTTTCCGAGGCGGAGGCAAAGTTCGTCCTGCACTCCAACTTGGCATCGGAACATCCACGGGAACGTCTGATGGTGCATGTTGCCGAGGCGTATGAAGATCTGGCGGCAGAGGTTCTCAGAGAAGCTCTTCAATATCCGAATGAGTTGGTCAGAGGAAATGCGGTCGCGGCTTTGAAGGCAATCGCAATCGATGATCGCGAAAACCTCCTACTCAATCTGGCGCTAAACGACGCCGATGAATCGATTCGCCGGCTGGCTGCCAATGTCTTGGCCCGGCTTGGCGGTTTTAGCGTCTGGCAACGACTCTTCGGTCTCTTGCAGCAAACACCGATGAATGCTGGTGCAATCAAGGTGGTCGCGTGGATGTACGATGCGATGTCGAGCGATCATCTGAACGACTTCGATAACCAAATTAAGCAACTAAAGCGAACGACGCGGATCAAGATTCGTTTGACGCTTACGAGATTCCGTCTTTTACGTGATGGAAACAGTATGCTCATTGCCTGGATCGGTGCGCTTGCTTCTACGATTCTGTTCACGGTCACTACCAGGACCATTCTGGCGAGTTTCAATCTCACGATCACGCAATTGGCGAAGTTCGGACTGTTCGAAGGGATCTTCAATGGTTTCGCGGGTGCGATTACGTGGAGCGTGTTTATCGGCGGCGCTCTCCTGCTGTGGTTATATCTCGTGGAAGGCAGACAGCCGTGGTCCGGTCGCGCAACTCCGTGGATCGGAGGTTTGGCAGGACTTGTCGGCGGGATTGTAAATACGGTTGCCCTCGTGAACGTTTATCTGCCCAGCTCACTTGCTGAAATGCGCTGGATCACGACGGCAGCGAGCCCGCTTATGGAAACGGTCACCATGACTCGCCTCGCGTACGCAATGCCTTTATATGGCTGCCTCGTGGGCGTCGGTGTTGGTGTAGCGGCGCGCAGATTACTACCGTGGTCGGCGACGGTGGAGAACCCTGTGAGGCAGTCCGATGACTCACCGCGCTTTCGAATTTTCGCGAATACGACTGTTCAAGTCTGTAAGTATTGTTGGGTGATATTTCTACCAACGGCGTCGGTCGCGATCATCATGCGGTCGATTCTACCCACCCATGTTTTTGGCGCCGTCGGTTACCCGAAACTATTTGGCGACGCGGTTAGCATTTCCATAGGTGGAGTAGGTCTGGCAATTGGAATCCTGTACGGGCAAATAATTCTTCGGACGAAGCCGTACAAGGTTGCCGGCTAGATCAAAGTCCAGCCAGGAACGAAGTGGACCAGCGGCGGGTGTCGTGGATGTGTTGGACGTGGCAGGAGGTGCAGTTTGGTTTGGCGTCCGCGGTGTTGTGGCAGGCGGTGCAGGTGGTCCGGGGAGTCACGCGATCAAGGGGGTCGAAGGACTGGTGGCAACTGTTGCAGGAGAGGCGCCCTTCTGCGTTTCCCTTAATCCCGGCGACGACTTTCACGCGCTGATCGTGTAGCGCGTGGAACTGATTGCTACGCCACTTTTGATCTGAATCAGTCGGCAACCGAACGACAGCGAGCTTCCGCAAATCCCACTCCTCATCGTTGATCGACTTCGCACTCCACTCACCGTTCACCACCGGATAACCAAACGTTCCGCCATGCGGTGTCCCGACGCGGCGGCCGTTGTAGAGTTCGTGATTGGCGTCGTTGTGACAACTCGTACACGTCGCGAGCGCAGCGTCGGTCGCGTCAAACTCAGCGCCCTTATGTTCCAAGTGACACGCAGCACAACCAATCCCCGCGGCAACGTGCGGCTTGATCACAGTCGCCTTAAAGACTTCGGTTTGATGACACGCAGCACAACGCTCATCCATGCTGCCCTTCAATGCGTGACACGACGTACACGACCCACCAACCGCCGCGACAGCAATCGGTGGCGACAACTCCATCCGCGACGCCGCATGAACGCGCGACAATGGACCCGGCGAGAACGCGTTTGTATACCAGTAAGCCGCGGCAACCGAACTCGCTCCGACAATGATAAAAGCCCACGTGAAAAACGCCGCGGGCCAGCGCGACACCAAATCCGTCGTCGGTGTCCAGTTGAACGCCGCCTTGCCACTCCGTCTTCCCGACTTCGGAAACAGCGGCGACGGCCGCACCATCTTCCCCGCTTCACGAATGCGTTTGTCCCAAAAAATGTCGAGCGCTTTGGTCCCGGCGATCGGCGCGGGCCGCGGCTTCTTCGCCTTCCCTTCTACTGGCGCAACCAGCTTGTCCGTACTAAACCCCGGATCGCTCAGGTCGATCTCCGACGCTCGCTCGCCAATCGTCATTTCAACGCGGATGACCAACCCTTCGTCAGTCGCATCGAGTTCAAGTTGGAACGGTCCAACTTCGATGATGTCGCCGCCGGCAAGCGCTTCGTTATCCTCAACCGGCTTGCCGTTGAGAATGACCGGGTTCTTCGGCCGCAACGAGAAGACGTAATACGCGTTGTCAAACTGCTTGATGCCCGCCTGCACCCGCGACACCAACGGATGATTCAGCAGCAGTTCGCACTCGATCAGCCGGCCAATCAGCAGCCCGTCGCTGATGATCGTGATCGGATCTACGCCGAGATCCTGGCGAACGATGATGTATTGATTGCTAACGGGCATTGAAGAAAACTACTTGCACGATGTGGACGACCATCAGGAAGAGCATCGCCGCCGTGGAAACAACGTGGATCGGAATCCACGCACGCAGCGTTCGATGAAGCAAGAGCAACGCATCGACGCGTCGCAGGGTGACCGCAGTTTCAACCGCCGACAGCAACAATTCTCTTTCTTCAGGCGTTGCCGTTCGCGTCGTGTGGGCCTTGAATTCTTCACGCGCTTGCGCGAGCAATGGTTTTAGTTCTTCGCGCCGCGAAAGCTGCCGCCACAGAAAACCAAATGACGAGTAACGTGGATAGATGCGATCGCGAATCTCGTCCTTCAACCAACCTTCGCTCTGT
>DATEHX010000227.1:0-16535 GCA_035279345.1 Pyrinomonadaceae bacterium
TTCGTTCGACATGCGATCGGCAAACTCCAGCGATGAATCGGTGGTCAGCCCGTAAATGCGGCCGCCCGCCTCGGTGAAATAGAACGTCCACGCTCTTTCCGGAGTCAGCGTATCGCCTGGCGTGCGAGCCATGACGACGAACATGCGCTTGCCGTTTACTTCGCGGATGAAGTCGTTGGTTACCCAACCACCCGCTGCGACCATCTTGTCGATCACGATCCGGCGCAAATCCGCGACGGGCAGTCCCGCCAGCATGCTCTTCTCTTCACGAGAAGTCAGAAACACCGGATTCGGCCGGCTGAGTGCAACCACTGAAAGACTCATCTGGCCCGGCAGTTTTGCCGCCGGTGACTTCACGGCTGCATTCAAGTTACCGACAACGCGTGGTCTGGTTTGACTATTGGAACTCGCGTGCGCTGCTTGTACGTTCGCAGGGGCGGCAACCGGTTGTGACTCCGCAGTGACGACGATCGGTTGTGCATTAGCCGCGACGGCCGCCGGTTTTGCAGTCGAAGCCACATAAGCCGGAGGCGCGGGCAACGTGCTGACGCCCAGCGAAGTTTCAGGCAGGACCGGCACGGATGGACCACCAGCCGCTGACAGATCGCCAACCGGAATATTCTTCGGCAGCGACAACATCTGATTGCGATGCGCTGCTAATTGCGCAGCGGCTGCTCGTTTCTGACGTAGACGCGCGCGATATCGCCGCCACCACGCACGAGAGCGATAGCGATAATGCCGCTTCTTTGAAACCTGTACACTTTGCCTGACGCCGTGCGCTGAATTCGAAAAGGGCAGCATCACGCCCACGGACAGCACCAGGATTAGCGCGATAGCAATTGTTCTTAACATGCTCGGTTCTCCTCGATTAGGCGACCGTTTCGCGAACAACTTCTTCAATCGTGGTCACGCCTTCGCGAATCTTGTAAAGACCTGATTCACGCAGCGAGATCATTCCGTCGTCGATCGCCTTTTTCCTCAATTCAAGTGCGGAAGCACCGATCAAGATCAACTCGCGAAGCTCGTCGGTGATCTCCATCACTTCGTAAAGACCGATTCGTCCTTTGTAGCCGGTGTTGTTACAGGTCACACATCCCTTGCCTTTGTACGTTGTGATGGTCCTTGCTTCGTCAGCGGAGAAACCAACTTCAATCATGGCCTCGGGCGGAGTCGGGTGTTCCTGTTTGCAATCCTTGCAAACGCGGCGAATCAGTCGTTGTGCCTGGATGAGGTTTACGCTGGTGGCGACAAGAAATGGTTCGATGCCCATGTTCATCAGGCGGGAAATTGTTGAGGGAGCATCATTGGTGTGGAGTGTGGAAAGCACGAGGTGACCGGTGAGCGCGGCTTTGATGGCGATTTCAGCCGTTTCGAAGTCGCGGATTTCACCGACCAGAACGATGTTGGGATCCTGGCGCAGGAAAGCGCGCAGAGCGGCGGCGAAGTTCAAGCCGATCTGTTCCTTCATCTGCACCTGGTTAATGCCCATCAGGTTGAACTCGACGGGGTCTTCGGCCGTCATGATGTTTGTGTCGACCGTGTTCAACGACTGCAGGGCGGAGTAGAGCGTGTTTGTTTTACCGCTACCGGTTGGACCAGTAACGAGCACCATGCCGTAAGGCTTCGAGATGTTGCGCTTAAACTTCGTCAGCGACTCTTCCTCGAAACCAAGTTTGGTCATGTCGAGCATCAGGTTCTGTTTGTCCAACAGACGAAGCACGACTTTTTCGCCGAAGAGCGTTGGCAGGGTAGAGACACGAAAGTCGAGCTCGCGCGAACGCGAATCGACCTTCACTTTGATCTTGATACGGCCGTCCTGCGGTAATCGCTTTTCGGAAATATCAAGCTTGGACATGATCTTCACGCGCGAGATCAATGCGTCGCGAAGTTTCAGGGGCGGATGCATCACGTCGTAGAGCACGCCGTCGATGCGGAAGCGAATGCGTAATTCTTTTTCGTAGGGTTCGACGTGAATGTCCGACGCTCCACGGCGAAGCGCGTCAACCAGCAGCACGTTGACGAGACGCACCACGGGCGCATCCTCACTCATGCGCGAGAGAGTCGAAAGATCGATCTCCTCGTTGTCTTCAACTACTTCGACGTCTTCAGAGTGCTCGGTGTCGAAGTCGATGCTATCGAGTGAAACCAGATCGGCATGAGTGATAGTGCCGTTTCCGTTCTGGGGTTTCTTCACGGCGCGTTCGTACGCAGCTTCTTCGTCTGACGTCGAGGCGAGCTCGATTTCACGTGACGTGCCGTAATACTTGGCGATGGCCAGTTGGACGCTGCCTTCAGCGACAACCACGGGTTCGACGTTCAAGCCCGTCATGAACTTGACGTCGTCGAGTGCGAAGACGTTCGTCGGGTCAACCATTGCGAGCGTGAGAGTGGCGCCGACGCGTGAGAGGGGTAGGACGGAATGTTTCTGTGCGACTTCCTGCGGGATGAGACGGAGAACTGCGGGGTCGATATTGAAGAGATCGAGATTAACGGAAGGAATGCCGTATTGCCGCGAGAGGACGGCAGTGATCATGTCATCACTGACCAGGCCCAGTTTGACCAGATTGAAGCCGAGACGCCCACCGTGTTCGCGTTGGTAGTCGAGTGCCTCTCTCAGGTTTTGAGGGCTAATAAGATTTTCGCGTACGAGAATTTCCCCTAATTTGGCTGACATTTGTGCCTTCTACTGGGCGCGGTAAATATTCTTATCCCGATACTGGATGGATTGGAGGCGCCCGAATGGGGGCGCGAGGCATGCTGGTCTGCTTCTACTCAACGATGGGCCAACATCGTTGTGCGTTCATAGTACAGTTTGAACACGAAGAGTGTCAAGGCGCGAATTCCACGAAAACTCGTACAGAATTTCACAGATAAGCGGGTAAAGAAGCGAAAGGCCGCAACCCCCCAAAGGAACGCTGCGGCCTTTCGACTCAGTTTCTGAAATGAACTACGGACGTGGCTTCCGAGCGGGCCGGCCCGGTTTCTCCGGCACGACCTTTTCGGTGCTCTTCAGTTCGGCAAGAATCGCCTTTGCGTCTGCTTTCAACGGATTCGTATCTGGCGCGACATCCACGAAGTGCTGAAGGTAGTTTGCAGCTTCCTGGAACTTCTCTTTGTCCTGCTGCGCGTAGAGTGCGAGTCCGGCTCCGAGATTGGCTTCGGGGCTGTCAGGTTGGGTTTGCAGGACTGCCTGAAACTCAGCCAATGCTTTGTCTGACTGACCGGAATCAAGCAGCATCTGGGCCGCGTCGAGTTGCGCTTTGGACTTCTTGGCAGGATCCGTTTCCATCGCCATGTAGTCCTTAAAGGCTGTCAGTCCCGCATCGGCCTGAGTCGGATCGACCTTGCTGACAAACAAGCGCATCGATTCTGAATTAGTCAGCACCGCGGCGTACTTGTTTTTGTTGTAACGATCCAGTTCAGCGGGATCGGTCGGTGCCGCCTGGCCTTTGAGCATCGTCACTGCCTTGGACGACGAATCGGCAGCGGCTTTGAAGTCTGCCTTGGCGGCGTCGAGCGCGGCGTTCCGGGCGGCGTCGTCAAGCGACTTATTGGTGATCGCGGCGTTGTAGCGTTGTACTCCGCGTCCCTTCAAAGCGACGGCCTTGTTGGTCAGAAGCGCCGGTTGATCGGCGTCGGCAGCGAGGCCTTCATCATATTGAGTGACTGCCTCGGTGTACTTCTGCACTGCTACGTCGGTTTGCTTCGCGTTGCTGGCAGCGTTCGCGGCCGTCAACGCATCGTTTCCGGCCTTGAACGTCTTCGCGATGACTTCGTTGGATTGAGTGATCTTCTTGTTCTTTTCTTCGATCTCGGCGTTCTTCTTCGCCATCTCCTCCATCTTGGCCTTGTCTTCCGCGCTCGGAGCGGCGGTCGGATTCGCGGATGCGCCACCGACTTTCTCGAGATCTGCAAGTGTCAGTACTCGGCCGTTACCCGGCGTCACCGTGATCTCGACCGGGATGCCCTTTCCGGCTTTCACTCCGGGCACATAGTTTGGCGCGGCGGTCGGATGACTTGCCGCCACGGTATACGTGCCGATGAAGGGAAGTCCCGCAAAGACAAACTCGCCGTTCTTGTTTGTCTTCGTTTTGTACGAAGCCTTCATGTCCGTTCGGAAAACGTCGATTTGCGCGTCGGCAAGGGGAACTGTTTGTCCGTCGGCTTGTTTCATCATGACTTTGCCGCGGAGTTCGCCCACCTGAGCGAAAGCCGGCACTGAGGCAACCGCCAAAAGGATGGCGACTGCGAGCGCTCCAACAAAATATTTACCAATCATTTTCTTCAGATTCCTCCACTGCCGGGGCTTCTCAGGACGAGCCGTAAGATGCACCCTTTCTGTTTTGCGGTTGTAACGATAAGCACCTGAGATTTTGCCTAAAACTTAATAACCAAAACGATTACTGTCAAGCTGGTAGGGGATCGGATCGGGAACACCTGCTTCACGAAACGCGCGCAGACGCAGCGCGCACGAATCACAGTTTCCACATGCAACGTCGGAAGATTGGTAACAGGACCAGGTGAGTTGAAGCGGCGCCTCGAGTTCCAAACCCTTTTTAACGATCTCGGATTTTTTCAAACCGATCACAGGCGTCTTGACGATCAGGTTGGTTTCGGGCTTCGTGCCGAGATCGATCACGTTTTGAAACGCTGCGTAAAACTCGGGACGGCAGTCGGGATAGCCCGAAGAGTCTTCCGCGACTGCTCCTATATATATGGCGTTGGCGCCGATAACTTCGCCCCAGCTAACCGCGGCAGTTAACAGATGGGCGTTGCGGAAGGGAACGTAGCTCGACGGAATACTTCGCGAAGTCAGATCGGCAGGCGTAACGGCGATGGCCGGATCGGTAAGCGAAGAGCCGCCGATGCGCGCTAGGTGTTCGAGTGAAATCACCAGACGCAACTTGACGTCGTAATGATCGGCAAGCGCTTCAAATGCCCGGCGCTCGCGTTCTTCTGTTCTTTGACCATAGGATGCGTGCAGGAAAGCGAGCTCGTCGGTTTCGTTGTGCGCGATGGCCGCGGTGACGCATGAATCCATGCCGCCTGACACGAGACAGATCGCACATGTGGATCGATCCTCTTCCTCTTCTTCTTCGACTTGGATTGCAATCTCTTCTGAACCGCCCATCACACTCCTTGCACGTCTGGTCCCCAGATGTACTTATGCAGTTGCAATTGCATTCGCAGGTTCAGACCGCTTCCCGCGATCCAGTTAGCCAACTGTTTCAGATCGATCTGGCCCCACACCGGCGAGATCAAAATCGCGAGCGTGCGGGTCTCGAGATCGTGTTCCTGAATCACTCGTTTTGCATACAGCCAATCGCCTTCATCAGCGACGACAAACTTGACTTCATCCCGATCCGCGCGCAGGCGTTCAATGTTAGACCACTCGTTTCTCGCTTCCTCACCCGAAGCGGGACACTTGATGTCGAGAATCACTTTCGCACGTGGATCCAGATCCGCTGTAGAAACATAGTTTCCCGTCTCGACCAGCACTTCAAAGTCCTCATCACAAAGCCGCCGGATCAGCGCGAAACCTTCCTTCTGCGCGAGCGGTTCGCCGCCAGTGACTTCCACCAGTTTGCAACCCAGCGCGTGGACTTGCTGCATCACATCGTCCAGGGTGATGTGATCGCCGCCCGTAAACGTGTATTCGCTGTCGCACCAGACACAGCGCATCGGGCAGCCGGTCAGGCGCACAAAGGTGCACGGACGACCAGCGTGGGTCGATTCGCCCTGAATGGAACGAAAGATTTCGGTGACGCGCAGCACTTGACCGGAATCTAGCTTAGCAACTGTTGGGTGTCAAAAGTTCGATAAATCCGGTAACTTACACGGTTAACCGTTGAGAGTCCCCCGGTGGCAGACAGAAGTGACATTGCGAAGTTGATCAAGGACGGCACGGGCCGCTTGCTCGCGCGTGCCGCGGACAGCCGTTCGCTCAACGCGGACGTGCTTTCGCCGCGCGTTCTGGCCGCGGTGGAGAAGTATCTCCTGCGTGATGAGCCCAACACTGCCGCGACTGACATCAACAAGTTCATCGATGAAATGCAGGCTGACGATCTCTGCCTGATCGTCGCTTGCGAGAGTGGCGATGAGAACGCGTGGACTGATCTCGTCGAGCGCTTTACAACCACTGTCCGCTCAGCCGCACGATCCGTTAGCGCGAACGAAGACGCGGCGGAGGATTTGGCCCAATCGATCTGGGCCGAGCTTTACGGATTGCGGGTCCGCGACGATGGCCGGCGCGCCAGCAAACTGGCTTATTACTCCGGACGCGGTTCGCTCGCCGGTTGGCTTCGTGCCGTAGTTGCACAACTCTCAGTCGATGCGTTTCGCAAGCAGTCAAAGTTAGTGCAGACCGAGGAAGACGCGGATCTCGATCGACTCGCACGCGATGCACAGATCAGTGAAACACCGACTTTCGCCGCCGCTGGTGTGCAGAATCCCGAGCAGTCGCTCACGAATCGTTTCGCGGGGGAGAACTTGCAGCAAGCGTTGACGCAGGCTGTCGGCGAACTCGCCGCCGAAGATCGTTTGCTTGTAAAACTCTACTATTTTGACAATCTGCGCTTGCGCGAAGCAGGCGTGGTTTTGGGCGTGCATGAAGCAACGGCCAGCCGGCGTCTGACTCGTATTCAAACGGATTTGCGCAAGCGAGTCAGTCAGATTCTTGTCGATGAACGTGGTTGGACAAAGGCCGAGGCCGAGCGTTCGTTCGCGGAAGTGGCGCAACATTTAGAGACGGATTTGGAGGCGTTAATCAAAGAGAAGAGCTTTTGACTGCAAGGTATCGAAATGTCTACGTTCTCTCTTTGGCAGCGCCAGTTTTGCAATGAGACAGGAAACAAACAACGAGATCGACCTGTTGCTTCGCCGCATGAGCCGGCAGGACGGTGGTTCCGTGCGTGAATCAACAGAGCAACATCTCGGCCAACATCTAGATGGGGACGAGCTGAGTTCGTACGCGCAGAACGCGTTGCCGGCGGCTGCACGCGCGCGCTACACGGAACATCTCGCTGACTGTTCGACGTGTCGAAAACTGGTTACTGAGTTGAGCTTGTCGCTGGGGTCGACTGCCGCTGCGGCCGCGCCGGTTGAAACAATTTCCGAACCGAGCGCATTGAAGAAATTTTTGGCGAGTTTGTTCTCGCCGATGGTTATGCGTTATGCGGTTCCGGCGTTGGGTTTGATAGTCGTGGCGGCGATCGGTTTTGTGATTTTGCGCGACCGAAGTCAGAACGGTTTTGTAGCTCAACTGGACACGAAGCAAAACCAGGCAGCGCCCATCACTGCGACACCGGAAACGCCAGCGTCAGCATCGTCGCCTAATATGGCTTTTGACGATAGCGGGCAAAAGCAATCGGGCCAGACGGCTCCGCCGGTAACTAACCCGAAAGAGACTGCGCCGCCGGGCGGGATCCTCGCAGGCGACACTGCTGCTGGACCAGCTCCCGCACCCGCGCCCACGCCCGCAAGCGAACGCGCCGAAGCTGCTGCTCCCGCATCGCAACCGAGTGTCGCTGCCGCGGAACCACCGTCAGCGAAAACGGGTTTCTTGGCTGACGGCGAAGAGAAGAAGAAAAACGAAGAGAAAAAGAAAACAGAAGACCAAAAGAAAACCGACGTTGCTAAGAAGGAGTCTGCACCGGCGACCGTCCAGTCGACAGACACTTCAGTCGCGACCGCAAAAGCAAACGAGCCTGCTCGTGACGAGAACCGCGCCCCCAAACCTGCTGACCAACGTGTCGATGAAAGCAAACGCGAGTCTCTTCCGGTTCAGGGGCGAACTACGACACTGGGTGGCGTGGCCAATGTTGCGCGAGCGCGTAAGCAAGCAGAGAAGGACAAGGACGATGCCGAGACGCGCACAGTCTCGGGCCGCCGCTTTCGAAAAGAACGTGGCATTTGGACCGACACGGCGTATGATTCGTCAACCCGAACTGTAGACATGGGTCGCGGCTCCGAACAGTTCAGAGCGCTGGTTGCCGACGAGCCCGAAATCAAAAAAATCGCCGAACAACTCGACGGCGAGGTCATCGTTGTGTGGAAGGGCCGCGCCTATCGAATTCGGTAGGGAGGAAAACCATCCACAGATTACGCAGATTTTGTATAAAGGAATCTGTGTAATCTGTGGTTTGTTTGGAAACTATGACAACCAGACTGAACCGTGCAGTGTTAGGTGTTCTGTTTTTTAGTTTAGCCGCTACGTTAAATCCAGTCTTTACTCAAACCAGGAAACAAGCCAGACGAGGTCTGGCCTACCCGGAAATCAACAGCATCGTTAAGCAAATCGACGCGCGCAACATCGAGCACACCATTCGCCAACTCGTTTCCTTCGGCACGCGCAATACATTGTCCGAACAGAACGATCCGAAACGTGGCATCGGCGCCGCACGCGACTGGCTTTACGCCGAGTTTCTCAAAGCCGCCGAAGCTTCCAACGGCCGCATGACTGTCGAGAAGCAGAGTTACGAACAACAAAAAGCGCAACGTGTGCCGCAGCCGACGATCGTCACTAACGTCGTCGCGACGTTGAAAGGATCGCAACCCGAAGCGACCGATCGCATTTACGTCGTCAGTGGTCACTACGATTCGATGTGCACCAGTCCGACCGACGCGAAGTGCGACGCGCCCGGTGCCAACGACGACGCTTCGGGCACGGCCGCGGTGCTCGAAATGGCGCGCGTGATGGCGAAGTTTGAGTTTGACGCGACGATCGTTTTCATGGCGGTCGCGGGTGAAGAGCAGGGCCTGCTCGGTTCGACGCACTTCGCCGAACAAGCGAAACAGAAAAACTGGAACATCGACGCGATGTTCACCAACGACATCGTCGGCAACACACTCGGCGGCAACGGCATGCGTAATCGCAACACGGTGCGCGTGTTTTCCGAAGGCGTGCCATCGAATGAAACCGCGGCGGAAGCGACCACGCGCCGCAGTGTTGGCGGTGAAAACGATTCGCCTTCGCGCCAACTCGCGCGCTTCATCAAGGACAATGCCGAGGCGTTTGTGCCGCAGATGAACGTGATGATGGTTTATCGTCGCGATCGTTACGGCCGCGGCGGCGATCACATTCCGTTTCTCGAGCGTGGTTATCCTGCGGTGCGCTTCACCGAAACGAACGAAGAGTTTCGGCATCAACATCAAAACGTGCGCGTTGAAAACGGCGTGCAGTACGGTGATCTGCCGCAGTTCGTCGACTTTGCTTACGTTGCGAATGTGGCGCGTGTGAATGCGGCGTCGCTGGCGATGCTCGCGTCTGCACCGGCCAGACCGAAAGGCGTAACGATCGTTTCGCGTCTTTCAGACGATACGGAATTGCGTTGGGAAGCGAACAGGGAACCCGATCTTTACGGTTACGAAATCGTCTGGCGCGAGACGTGGGCGGCAACGTGGGGCGGTACGCGGGCCGTCGGAAACGTCACGAGTTTCACGCTGAAAGGCATGTCGAAAGACAACTACTTTTTCGGTGTGCGAGCGGTGGATAAAGAAGGTCATCGCAGTCCGGTGACATTTCCGCAACCGGTTCGGCAGCAACCGGCCAACCGGAGCACCAGTAGCAATCCGTGAGCTACTTTGCGGTATCAGAAACCCACCTACAAAGGCGGTAGGTCAGGTATGAAGTACCACCGACTAAAGTCGGTGGGATTCTGATACGAAGTTTTCTCGACTAAGCGGCGCAGTGCGGCGTCTAAGTTGACATGGATTTTTCAAAAAAGAGACTGATCGCTTCGTTGATGATCGCGGCGCTCTTCGTGGGGCAGACGCTCGTTACCTTCGCCGACACGCCGAAACCCTCGAAAAAACAGCGACTCAACGAAGAGCAACGGATAATTCACGTTCTGAGTCGTCTCGGTTTCGGTGCGCGCCCGGGCGACGTCGAACGCGTGAAGTCGATCGGACTCGAGAACTACATCAACCAGCAACTCAATCCTCAGAAGATCGCTGACACTGTCGCCGAAAACAAGGTTAGAGATCTGAGTGTGCTGGATATGAGCACCGCGGATCTCTACGCGAAATATCCGCAACCCGGCCGGTTGTTGCGGCAGCTTCAACAGCGAGGCATGTTGGACGGGGATTTAAAGAATCCTCCAGACCCACAAGACGAAAAGTACCGCAAAGTTCTTCAGGACTATTACGTTCAGAATGGACTTCAGCGTCCCCAGAGGATTGTCGCGGAGCTGCAAGCGTCCCGAATCCTGCGTGCGGTTTACAGCGAACGGCAGCTTCAGGAAGTGATGGTTGATTTCTGGACCAACCACTTCAACGTCTTCGCCGGCAAGGGCGCCGATCGCTGGCTGCTCCCGTCGTACGATCGCGACACGATTCGGCCGAATGCACTGGGCAAGTTTTCCGAGTTGCTGTTGGCAACCGCGCAGAGTCCGGCGATGCTCTTTTATCTCGACAACTTTCAGAGCGTCAGTCCGGATGCGAATCGCGGGCGTGGAATGATGCGTCAGAATCAGCAGACGCAGCAGCGGCCTCGTCGTGGTATCAACGAAAACTACGCCCGTGAGTTGATGGAGTTGCACACACTCGGCGTCGACGGTGGTTACACGCAGAAAGACGTGCAGGAAGTCGCGCGATGTTTCACTGGTTGGACCATCTTCCAACCGCGCGGTGGCGCCGCCGCGGTGAACGCGATGACCGGTGGCGAAGCAGCGCGCCGCACCGCCGGCACATTCTTTTTCAACGCGCGCGCTCACGACGACGGCGAGAAGATCGTCCTGGGCCACAAAATCTCCGCGGGCGGCGGATTTAAAGACGGTCTGACGGTGCTCGACATTCTCGCGGATCACCCGGCCACAGCGAAGTTCATCGCGACAAAACTCGTGCGTCATTTCGTTTCCGACACACCGCCGCCGGCGCTGGTCGATCGCGCTGCTGCCGCGTTCACGAAGAGCGACGGCGACATTCGCGAAACACTGAAAGCGATCTTTTTCTCAAACGAATTCAACTCGCCGGAAGCGTATCGCGCGAAGATCAAGCGGCCGTTTGAACTGGTAATCAGTGCGATCAGAACTCTCGGCGCGGACACGAATGGCGGTCCGGGCACGCATCAATGGATCGTGCGCATGGGCGAACCGCTCTACGGTTTTCAAACGCCAAACGGTTATTCAGACGCGGCCGAGAGTTGGGTCAACACCGGCGGACTGCTCGAGCGAATGAATTTTGGTCTCGCGCTGGCGGGCAATCGAATTCAGGGTACGCGCGTCGATCTCGCAAAACTGAATGCGCCGGAGAAGTCGAAACTAATCGACGAGTCGTTGAAGATGATCGTTGCCGGCGACATCTCCGCCGCGACCAGAGAAACGTTGCTGAAACAGATCGACGAGACGAATGCCGACACAGCGGCGAAGGTCGTTGGTTTGATTCTCGGCACGCCGGAGTTTCAGAGGCAGTAAATTTTGTGTCTCTTTGTGGCTATAAAGGTAACGAATTATGAATCGCAGGTTTTTCATCAAGTCGGGTAGCGTCGCGTTGGCGAGTGTCGGTATGTCGTTGTCGGCACCGGGGTTTCTGCAGCGCGCGCTTTTGGCCAACGAGAGTAATGGCGGCAAACGTAAAACTCTCGTGACGATCTTTCAGCGTGGCGCTGTCGACGGGCTGAACATGATCGTTCCGTTTGGCGAGTCGAATTACTACGACCTGCGGCCTTCGATTGCGATTCCGAAACCAAACGGAACCAACGTGGAAACCGCGATCAATCTCGACGGCTTCTTCGGCCTGCATCCGTCGATGAGCTCGCTCAAATCGTTGTGGGACTCGAAGCGCCTCGCGATCGTTCACGCCTCCGGTTCGCCCGACAACACGCGTTCACACTTCGACGCGCAGGATTACATGGAATCCGCGACGCCGGGTGTGAAGTCGACAAGTGACGGCTGGTTGAATCGTTATCTACTAAGCAAAAAGGACGTTGATCCATCGCCGTTTCGCGCGATCTCGATGACGCAGCAGATGCCGCGCGCGATGCAGGGCAGAGCGCCCGTGCTGGCGATGTCGAATCTATCGAACTTTGCGATTCGCAACGGTAAGTCGTCCGCGAGTGTGCAAGGTGGTTTCGAAGCAATCTACTCGCGCGACAAGAATGAGCTGCTGGCCGAGACTGGCCGCGAGACGTTTGACGCAATCAACTACCTGAAGCAAGCGAATCCCGCGCAGTACAAACCGGAGAACGGCGCGCAGTATCCTGCTGGCCCATTGGGCAGGTCGTTGCTTCAGATCGCGCAGTTGATCAAAGCCGGTGTTGGTTTGGAGATCGCTTTCACCGACGTCGGCGGTTGGGACACGCACGCGAACCAGGGCAACGGCCGCGGCCAATTGGCGAATCGATTACAGGAGTTCAGTTCCGCGATCGCGGCGTTCTATCAGGACCTGGGCCGGCGTATGGACGACGTGGTTGTGTTGACGATGTCGGAGTTTGGCCGTACGGTCAGAGAGAACGGGAATCGCGGCACGGACCACGGGCATGCGAACGCGATGTTGGTACTGGGCAACAGCGTGCACGGTGGTCAGGTTTACGGCAAGTGGCCGGGACTCAAGAGCGATCAGCTTTTTGAGGAACGCGATCTCGCGTTGACGACGGACTTTCGCGACGTGTTTGGCGAGGTTGCCGCACGGCATCTCGCCGCATCCGATTTAAAATCCGTGTTCCCCGGTTACAGCACAAACGCGTCGAAGTTCAAAGGCTTTATTAGTTAAGCGCCAAAGAGGCACAAAAGATACAAGACAGAACTGCGCTCAGAGTTCTGTCTTGTGTCTTTTGTGCCTCTTTGTGGCTTACAATCGGGCGCTTATGAAACCGCGGATTTTGCGCTACGAGTCAGTGACCTCAACCAACACGGAACTCGCGCGGCTTGCTGGCGATGACTCCGGAGATGGTGCTGAAGAGGGACTCGCGATCGTTGCCGGCGAACAGACCGCCGGACGCGGACGCTTGCAACGTGCCTGGTCGTCGCCAAAAGGCGCGGGCTTGTACTTCAGCATCCTGTTACGCCCGCGCATCCCTACCGAGCGGTGGCCGCTCATCACCTTCGTCGCTGCGTTAGCCACAAGCGACGCGCTACTCGAAGGCGGCTCAGTAACAACCGACATCAAGTGGCCCAACGATCTGCTCGCAAACGAACGAAAGATCAGCGGCATACTCGCCGAAGCAATCGAAACACCAATCGGACGTGCGGTCGTCGTCGGCATTGGCATCAATCTAACCAACAACGCTTTTCCAGCAGATCTACTCGGCGTCGCGACATCGGTGGCGCGTGAATCCGGGCGTCAACCGGAACGTGAGACAATTCTCGCCGCACTTCTGAGCGCGCTCGCTCGCTGGTATTCGTTACTGCACGAACCGGATGGCGATGAGAAAATCGCCGCTGCATGGGCCAGCCGTTCTTCGTACGCCGCGGACAAGTTGGTCCGGGTAACAAACGGTGACGAAGTTTTACAAGGCATCACGCGCGGCATCGAGCACGATGGCGCGCTGCGCGTCGAGACTGCCCAGGGAGTTCAGTTAATACGCGCGGGCGACGTTACGAGCGTTCGTCCGGCGAGGGTTTAATCAATGCGCATTGTCCTGAACACGTTCGGATCGTTTGGCGACATCCATCCGTACATGGCGGTCGCGATGGAATTGCAGGCGCGCGGTCACGTGCCGGTGATAGCGACGCTGGCGATTTATCGCGAGAAGATCAAAGGCGCAGGTCTGAAGTTTTTCCCGGTTGGTCCAAACATTCCGCAGCCCGCGGAACAGGACGCGGAATTGATCGGAAAGATCATGGAGCCGAAGACTGGCGCGAAGTTCCTGACCGAAGAAGTGATCTTTCCCGCGGTGCGCGACAATTATAACGATCTGCTTCAAGCGGTGCGCGGTGCTGATCTATTAGTTACGCATCCGGCGGCGCCCGCGGGACCACTGGTCGGACGCAAGACCGGAATGCCGTGGATCTCGACCGTGCTCGCGCCGCTCTCGTTCTTTTCCGCTTACGATATGCCCGTGCCGCCGTTTTGGCAGTGGACCAGCAAGCTCAGAGTGCTGGGACCGCGTTTCACTAAGTTCTTTCTCGATACGATGAAGAGTAGTTACAAAGCGAAGGCGGTCGTTGACTTCAGAAATGAACTCGGATTGAGCGACACGGGCAATCCGATGTTTGAAGGACAACATTCGCCCACGCTCGTGCTCGCGTTGTTCTCGAAGGTGTTTGGAAAGCCACAACCTGATTGGCCCAGGCAAACGGAAGTTACGGGTTTTTGTTTTTACGACGGAAGGCATCAGACGCCGATGCCGCCCCAACTCGCGGAGTTTTTGGATGCTGGACTGCCGCCGATCGTCTTCACGCTAGGGTCGTCTGCCGTTTGGGTGGCGCGTGATTTCTTCAGCGAGAGTATCGAAGCCGCGAAGAGTTTGGGCCAGCGCGCGGTGTTGCTCGTCGGCGATGAACGTAATCGTCCGTCGTCACTGCCCGACGGTATGATCGCGATCGATTACGCGCCTTACCAACAGTTACTGCCGCGCGCGAGTGTTGTGGTCCATCACGGCGGCGTCGGTACGACGTCACAAGGTTTACTCGCGGGAACGCCGACGCTGATCGTTCCGTTTGCTTTCGATCAGTCAGACAACGCCGAGCACGCGCGGCGTCTCGGCACAAGCCGGACGGTTTATCGAGACAAGTATCGCGCGGCGCGAGTCGCGAAAGACCTGCACGCACTCCTGACACGTCCCGAGTACAAACAAAACGCCACGCAAGTCAGTCAACAACTGAAACAGGAAAA
Source organism: Pyrinomonadaceae bacterium (assembly GCA_035279345.1). Lineage (GTDB taxonomy): Bacteria > Acidobacteriota > Blastocatellia > Pyrinomonadales > Pyrinomonadaceae > PSRF01. The sequence continues at coordinate 14,773 of DATEHX010000227.1, forward strand.
CGGTCCTGCCCGAGCGGCAGACTTAATCGAACAGGTGCTCGGCAAATCTCCAAAGCCCGGCGAGGAGCTGATCTATGCTGCTGGCGATTGACGCAGGCAACAGCAACATCAAGGTGGCGCTCTTCAATGATTACGAAATTCGGGCGCAGTGGCGTTTGACAAGCAGCGAACTCGATCAGCTTGCCCGGATGAATCCCGAAAACATTGATGCAATCGTGATTGCGTCCGTGGTGCCCACACTAAACCCGACGCTCACGCGCATCTCAGAAGATCACTTCAAGCTGACGCCTGTGTTCGTCGATTACACAACACCGGCCGGTTTGAAGATCCTTTACGATTCGCCCGCGGAACTCGGCGCCGATCGAATCGTCGACGCAGTGGCGGCGGTCGAGAAATACGGTGCGCCGTGTATCGTGGTAGATTTTGGAACCGCGACAACCTTTAACGCGATTAATGCAGCGGAAGAATTTCTCGGTGGTGCGATCAGCCCTGGACTGATGACTTGCAGCGAAGCGCTCTTTGCGCGCGCCGCGAAACTCCCGCGCGTGAAACTGGAACAACCTGAGAGGGTGATCGGTAAGTCAACGGTAAGCGCGATGCAATCCGGGATTTATTACGGATACGCCGGGCTGGTTGATGGTGTGCTGGAAAAGATGATTGCTGAAATGGGCGAAACGCCACGCGTAATTGCCACCGGTGGTCTCGCTCAGGCAATCGCTCCCGCGTCCAGATACATTGACTTAACGGACGACACACTTACGCTCGAGGGCTTGCGCCTTGTTTATGAACGAATCAAGTTTTAACTACTTCAACTACTTCACCGAAATCGAAGACACGTTTGTCAGGCGGCGCGGCAAGCACCTGTTTCTCAGCCCGATGGATTGGGCGTTGATGGAAACGTGGAAACAGCAGGGCATTCCCCTGCACATCGTGCTGCGCGGCATCGAACGATCGTTTGACTCTTACGAGTCGAAGCCGCGCAAACGGACAGTGAAGTCGCTGCTGTATTGCCAGGAAGAAGTTGAGGCGCAATACGCCGAGTGGACCGAGTCGCGCCTCGGCGCTTCGTCCAGCGACAACAGCGAGCCGGAAAAGACACCGTTTTCCCTCGACGCGATCACCGAACACTTGCAAATGAATCGCGACTTATTACTTCAGGCAGCCTCTGCGCGGCCGGAAGACGATCTTTCGGAAGCAATGACGCGCGTGGCCGCACTGCTCGATGAGATCGAACAGGATCTTGCGGGTGGTGTTTCGCTCAACACGCGTATGCTGGAAGACTCGCTGACCGGGTTCGAACGATTGCTGAACAACTCCATGTTCGCAGTCGCTCCGAATGAAGAACTCGAAAAACAAAAGACAGCGGTGAAGGAGCAACTCAAACCTTATCGCAATCACATGGAAACGGAGATTTATAATCAAACGTTCAATAACCTTCTGCTGAAGCGTTTGCGGGAGCAGTTTGCCGTGCCGCGACTCAGCTTGTTCTACGTCTGACCTGACCCTGGAGGAGAATGTCATGGCTGAAATGACTATCAGACGCTTCGGCGTGATTTCGGTGGCCAAGATGTATGGACTGCTCTTGTTTGTTCTTGGCCTGTTCATCGGCGTGATTTACGGGTTGTTTTTCATCATCTTTGGCGCGGCGATGTCCGCGGCAGGAGGCCGCGACGCAACAACCGGGGGCGTGAGCTCGGTTGTGATTGGCATCCTTATAATGATCGCCGTACCGATCTTTTATGGAGTGCTTGGGTTCATCATGG
>DATEHX010000228.1:0-7841 GCA_035279345.1 Pyrinomonadaceae bacterium
TGTGAGTTCTACGCACGCGAGATGTTGCGCTACGCGGGCGAGCAGCCGACGTATCAAATCACTGGCGAGGAAAGCGTCATGGAATACATCCCGCTGGGTGTCGGCGCGGTGATTCCACCGTGGAACTTTCCGCTCGCGATCATGGCGGGCATGACTCTCGCATCGGTGGTGACCGGCAACACAGTCGTTTTAAAACCTTCTTCAGACGCGCCGACGATCGCGTTCAAGTTCTTCGAGATACTCGAAGAGGCGGGATTGCCACCGGGCGTAGTGAATTTCATGACCGGTTCGGGTGCTGAGGTCGGCGACGTGATCGTGGACCACCCGAAGACGCGTTATGTTGCGTTCACTGGTTCGAAGGAAGTCGGACTCAGGATCAACGAGCGCGCCGCGAAGGTTCACGAGGGACAGATTTGGATCAAACGCGTCGTGGCGGAGATGGGCGGCAAGGACGCGATCGTCGTGGCTGACGATGCCAACCTCGATGATGCAGCGACCGGTGTAGTGCAGGCGGCGTTTGGTTTTCAGGGACAGAAGTGTTCGGCGTGTTCGCGCGCGATCATCGACGCGAAGGTTTACGATGAGATGGTTGAGAAGATCGTCGACCGCACTTCCAAACTGAAACTCGCGGCTCCAAGTGATTCGTCCACTAATTTGAGCGCCGTGATTAACGAGAAGGCGTTCAAGACGATCAACTCGTACATCGAAAGGGGCAAGAGTGAAGGTGGCCGGGTGGTGATTGGCGGCGGATCCGACGGCGAGCAGGGCTTCTTCATCGAGCCGACGGTCATTGCCGATGTGAAGCCGGGCGACACGATCGAACAGGAAGAAATCTTTGGACCAGTGCTGGCGGTTATTAAGGCGCAGAATTACGACGACGCGTTACACATCGCTAACGATACGCAGTTTGGTTTGACCGGCGCTGTTTACAGCAGTGACGAAGCGAAACTGCATCGTGCGCGCAAGGAGTTTCACGTCGGGAATTTGTATCTGAATCGGAAGTGCACTGGCGCGCTGGTGGGTGTGCATCCGTTCGGCGGCTTCAACATGTCAGGCACCGATTCGAAGGCCGGCGGACGCGATTATCTGTTGCTCTTCATGCAGGCGAAAGTGGCGGCGGAAAAAGTCGGCGCAAGCCGCAAAGCCTCGGCCGCTGAGCGCACGGCGATCTGAATAGGTCTTAATGAATAGGTCCTATAGGCCATCTACGACCTATAACGCTTGTGATGCGAATAGTTTTCATGGGAACACCTCAAGCCGCTGTTCCCACGCTGCGCCGGTGTGTCGAGGACGGCCACGAGGTCGTGGCCGTTTGGACCCAGCCGGATCGCCCTTCAGGTCGCGGCAACAAGGTCACGTTCTCACCAGTCAAAGAGTTTGCCGTCGCGCAAAATATCCCGGTTCACCAACCACAGAAGATAAAAATCGACGAAACAAAGCAGCTCTTCGCGTCGCACGACGCGGACGTCGCCGTGGTAGTGGCTTATGGCCGCATCCTGCCCGAAGAATTTTTGCGCGCGCCTGCTCGCGGATGTATCAATGTCCATTTTTCTTTGCTGCCGCGCTACCGCGGCGCGGCTCCTGCTAACTGGGCCATCGTCAACGGCGACAAAGAAACCGGCGTCACCACGATGTTCATGGAACCCACACTTGACACTGGTCCAATACTGCTCCAACACGCGACCGACATCGGCGAAACGGAAACTGCGCCCGAGTTGATGCAACGACTCTCCGAAACCGGCGCCGAGGTGTTGAGTGAAACGCTGGCGCGGCTTGATGAACTGACGCCGCAGCCGCAAGACCACACGCAAGCGACGTTTGCGCCGATCATCAAAAAAGAAGACGGCCTGATCGATTGGTCGCGTCCGGCTGCGGTGATCGAACGTGCGATCCGTGGCTTTCAGCCGTGGCCGACGGCGTACACGACTTACAATTCGAAAGGATTGACGATCTGGGAAGCACAGCCGCTGCTGGTCATGTCGCCGGGCGTTCAGCCCGGTGAAGTGGTTGTTGCGCTGCGCGATGAACTGGTGATCCAGTGTGGAAATCAGACTGCGTTGCGCGTGCTCGAGGTACAGCCTGAAGCGCGCAAACGGCTCGCGGCGCGTGACTTTATCAACGGTATGCGCGTGAAGATTGGCGATCGTTTTGGGACAGACTAATCAGATCTCGCCCGCAAGGCGCGCGGCTTTTGAAATACTTCGCGAAGTCGAGGCCGGCGCGTTCTCTTCGATCCTTCTCGCCGCTGAAGAACCAAAATTAAAGCCTGTGGATAGGGCGTTGACTCACGAGCTTGTGCTCGGTGTGCTGCGTTGGCAGTTTTGGCTCGACAAGCTGATCGAACACTTCACGAAACGCCGCGTTGAGAGTCTCGATCTTCCGGTTCGACTCGCGCTGCGGCTCGGACTTTATCAGCTTCGGTTTCTTACGCGCGTTCCGGCGTCAGCGGCGGTGAACGAGTCAGTGAATCTCGTTCGGAGTGCGAAGGTGAGTTCGGCGGCGGCGTTTGTGAATGCTGTGCTACGGCGTGCAATTCGCGAAGCTGAGTACGATCCCGCGGCAGAGGCGGCAAATCCGATTGAAAAGCTCGCGATTGAGACTTCGCACCCGGCTTGGTTGATCGAGCGTTGGACCAACGCTTTTGGAGTTGAAGAAGCGGAGGCGTTTGCGCGCGCTAATAACCTGGTGCCGCCCACGGCGTTTCGCCTTTTAGACAGGGATGAAACCCGGATATTGGATTCTTTGAACGAAGCAGGCGCGATAGTTGAATCTTCGAAAGTAGCGGAAAAAGCATGGCGCGTTTCGGGAGCAACTCATCTCGTAAGGGAGCTCGCGGCTGAAGGAAAGATTTATCTTCAAGATGAAGCGTCACAACTCGTCGCCCAAACTGTGAATCTCCAGCCGGGAGAAACCGCGCTCGATCTGTGCGCCGCGCCGGGCGGAAAGACCGCGCTGATGGCTCAACGAGCTGAAAATCGCGCTCTGATCGTGGCTTCAGATCGCTCGGAGAAACGATTGGACATTGTTATCAAATCCAGTGCGTCTCAAAACCTAACCTCAATAAAATCCCTGTTACTAGACGCAGCGCAACAATTACCGTTCGAAAACAGCGTCTTCGATCGCATCCTCATCGATGCCCCTTGCTCCGGCACGGGCACACTACGCCGCAATCCCGAAATCCGCTGGCGCATTTCCGAACCCGACATCCGCGAACTCGCCACCCAACAAAAACTGTTTCTAAAACACGCCGCGCGCGTTCTTAAAGCCGGTGGCCAACTCGTCTATTCAACCTGCTCCGTCGAACCCGACGAGAACGAAGCTGTGATCGCCACGTTCCTCGAGAGTCACAAGGATTTTCAATTGCAAAAGACAACCCGAACGTGGCCGCACCGCGAAGGCACGGACGGCTTTTTTATCGCCAGTTTCCGGCTTGCGACCCATCATTAGCGGGTGCTAGACTTCGACGCTTGAGTTTAGTCGCCAGAGCTTCATCAATATTCCGAAGTATCGCCATCGTGATCGCGATTGCGGTCGTTTTTCTCTTCGGAGTTGCGACGACCGTTTACCTGTCTTTGCGCAGTCCGGAAGTGAAGGTGCCGGACGTCGTCGGCAAAGATCGATTCGAAGCGGAGAAGATACTGGCCGAGGCCGATCTCAAGTTTCGCGTGCGCGCGACGCGTCCCAGCAATCAGACGCAGCCCGACACCGTCCTGTTTCAGTTGCCGCGCGCTGGTGAAGTGGTGAAGACCGGACAGACGGTCGCGATGGATATCAGCCGGCCGGCGAAAGAAGGCGAGTCGCCGGAGACAGTCACACCCGACGAAGAAAATACAAACGAGAATCGCAACACAAACTCGTCGAGCGGAAACGACAACAAGCCCAAGCGGCCAAAACCCAAAAACACGAACGAGAACGGCAATACAAACGCGAACGCGAATCGTGCTAACGCAAATCGCCCGGCTAACGGAAACTCGAACGCGCGCCCTGCGAACGCCAACACGACCGGCAACGCTAACGTACCGCGTGCAAACGTAAATCGCGCCAGTACGGGAAACTCGAATTTGCGACCCGGCAATGTTAATAGCAACAAAAAACCGGTGGCTCCTCGGCCTACACCGGTTCCCAACCCGACCAGGACCAGACCGGCCCCGTAAGTTATTTCAGCAGTGCCGAGGCGAGTGAATGCTCAACCATAGAAATATCGAGATAGCTCCGTCGATCCTGTCCGCTGATTTTTCGTGCCTGGGCGATCAGATCCAGGCTGTCGAACGCGGCGGCGCGAGCATACTGCACTTTGACGTGATGGACGGCCATTTCGTGCCGAATATTACGGTCGGGTTGCCGGTACTAAAGTCGCTCGCAAAGTTCACGCGGTTGCCAATCGACGCGCACCTGATGATCACGGACCCCGGGACCTACGCCGTGCAATTTGTCCACGCAGGCGCGCAGATGGTGTCAGTGCACGTCGAAGCGGATGCACACCTGCATCGAACGCTGATGTCGATCAAGTCGGCTGGCGCGCAAGCGGGGGTCGTGTTGAATCCGGCCACGCCCGTGGGCGCGGTTGAAGAGGCGTTACAGTTCGTCGATTATGTTTTGGTGATGTCGGTCAACCCGGGTTTTGGCGGTCAGCAGTTTATCCCGCAAGCACTCGACAAGGTAAAACGGTTGCGGCAGATGATCGTCGAGCGGCAGTTGAACGTGCGTATCGAGATCGACGGCGGTGTCGATCGTTCAAACATCGAGAAGGTAGTCGCCGCGGGAGCGGAGATCCTCGTGGCGGGTTCGGCCATTTTTGGAAAACCCGACGCGGAAGCGGCATGTCGGGAATTACGCGAAGCCACGGTGCAATGGGTATAACATTTTCGATTGTCGATTTTTGATTGGTGATTTGAAGAACAAACCAATCGGCAATCGAAAATCGTCAATCATAAATGGTTGCGTGGCAAACCGAACGGGAGAAAATTGAATCCGATAGCCGGAAACTCCTTTTCTTGCCCGAAAAAAACAAGTTTTTTGTTGCTGGAGGTCGATTTTATGAAGTCTCGCTTTCTTATCCTGGCGCTTTTCTGCGCCGCAGTTTTTGGCCTGCCCCAGGTTGTTTTTGGCCAAAAAACCGGCGGCCAGACAGAGTTGTCAACCAATCAGCGCCTGGACGTGATGAGCTCCAAACTCGACACTATGCGCCGCTCGCTGAACAGCGCCATAGCCGCGATACCGGAAGACAAGGACAAGAAAGGCAACGCTGACGATCCGGTAGTCCGTTTGAAGAGTCTCGAAAAAGAAGTGTCGTCGCTGACGTCCGAAATCAACGACATCCGCGCGAAGAACGATAAAGCCGAGAAGTTCGATCCCGCTGACATCGATCGTCTTGAAACTTCCGTCGCCGAGTTGAGTCCGCGTGTTGACGCCGGTCTGCAACAGACTGCCAGCTTCCGCACGGGAAATGCGGCCACCGCCTCGAACGACAAAAAGAAGAAAAAGAAAGGTAAGTTGTTTGGTCTTTTTGGTGGCGGTGAAGACAAGTACGCCGATTTGACGGGTGCCGCGGTTGCCGGTCGCGATCGCGTCCTTTTTGAAGAGGCCGCGAAGGAAGTTCGCAAAGGCCATCACGACACCGGCCGCTTGCTGTTCGCGACCATCATCAACACGTATCCGGATTCACCGTTTCTGGCGTTGGCAAAACTCGCCATCGCCGACTCATTCTTCCTGGAGGGAACCACAAGCTCGTTGATCCAGGCCGCGCAGGCTTACCAGGACTGGCTCACGTTCTTTCCGACCGATCCGCTGGCCGACGACGCGAGTCTGAAAGTGGCGGAAGCAGAGATGCGGCAGATGGGTTTGTCCGATCGCGATATCTCGCATGCGCGCAAAGCCGAGCAGCGGTTGAAGGTTCTGTTGCAGCAGTATCCGCAGAGTCCGTTGCGTCCGACGGTGGAGGCGAGGTTGGCGGAAGTGCAGGAAAACCTCGCGATGCACAATCTTCAGATCGCGCGGTTTTATTACGATGTGAAATATTCGACTGGTAAGGGCGGTTTGAAAGGTTCGCAATCCCGCTTGAAAGAGATCGTCGATAAGTATCCGTGCTTCTCGTTCAACGACGAAGTTTTCTATCGTTTGGCCACGACTTACCAGGCGGAAGAAGAGCCTGACGAGGCCGCGCGCTACTATCAGAAGCTCGTGTCGGAGTATCCGGAGAGTGAGTTTTTAGACAAAGCGAAAGAACAGTTGGGCATTATCGGCGCGCCGGTTCCCGAGAAATCCGTGCAAAATGCTTGCTCGAAACGAGTGCCGCAGAGCTTCATGGGAAATCTGATGCAGCAGGTTTCCGGCCGTGCCGACGTGACCACGAACAAAGACGGCATTTTGATCAGTAAAGAAGGTAAAGAAGGCAGCGATTTGATCGACGAAGCGTTGAAGTACAACGGCTCATTGCCGGAGCGAACAACGCCTGAGGCGCCGACAAATCGTTCGCCACGAAACACCACGCCGCCTACGGATCCCAAGACGCGTAATGCTACGAGCGGAGCGACACCGTCTGCGCAGAGCAGTCCGACGCCCGCTCCGGCGGCAATCAAGCCGTAAACGAATAAGTCCTATAGGACCTATCAGACCTATAACGACCCGAGGGCTAATCAGCTTTGGACCCTAAGTCCCCAGAAGCCCAGGCGGAGTTGGCCCGCAGGCACAAGGCAGCAGCAACGACTGTGATGGGGTTGTTGATCGCCACCATCCTGTTGGCAGTCGTGGCCTTAGTATCCCGCCCGTATCTGGAAGAGAAGCCGCCAAATCTGCCTCTCGACTGGGCTACCAGAATCGTCGTCCTGTTTCTCGGTCTCGGCGCGATCTACTGGCGCCGGAACCGGTTTTCCGCGATGCGGCTCCAGGACATCGCGGGAGTCGCCGGAGTGGCCGGTTTGATCAAGACTCTTGAGAACACCACCCTTCAGCTCGCTCTTTTCGCCGTGGCGATTGCCATAATCGGGTTTGTCGTGACATTGATTCAGGGGAATGAACTGTACACATACTGGTCCTGCGCCATCGCGGTAGTAGTGCTGATCTATTCGTACCCCACGAAGTCCTCCTGGCTGAAAACTGTTTATTACTTCACCGATCCGCAAACCGAGCCCGTCACCGAATAGTCCTAAGCGGAAAAACTGGTTGAACATAGTTTGGCTAGTTTGTTACTCTGGCCTTCGGGTCAGCTATGACTTTCTGGATTCGCACAATTCTGCTCGCCCTCGTTGGGTTGGTCGTTTGTTGTCCTGCGGTTTTTGGACAGGAGACCAGGCAGCCCGTCGCGCGGCTCATCACGCGTTTTACGCCTACGGCTCCGGCAGTCAGTGCGAGTGCTTCGCCGAGTCTGGCCGAGGCCGGCGACATCGAACGGCGTGCTTTCGAGCAGACCAACCTCGTGCGCAAGCAGAATGGCCTCGCTCCGCTCGAATGGGACGCGGATGTTTGTCGCATGGCGCGTAGTCACTCGGAAAGCATGTCGCGGCTCAACTACTTTTCTCACGTCACACCCGATGGCCTGCGTTTGCGCGACCGGGCACGCGCCGCTGGCATACTCACCTTTGCCGTGCTCGGTGAAAACATCGCGTATAATCAGGGCTACGAAGATCCAGGGGCTTTCGCGGTCGAGAGATGGATGGCCTCGGACAAGCATCGCGCTAACATTTTGTCGAAGGAGTTTCGCGCGATGGCGATCGGCACGTACGTCGCTCCTGACGGATCGGTATTCCTGACCCAAACGTTTATTACGCGATAATTGCTGAAGCTTCCGTCCTTCGCCAAGATCAACTGGACTCTGCGCGTCTTAGGAAAGCGGCCTGATGGTT
>DATEHX010000229.1:0-3229 GCA_035279345.1 Pyrinomonadaceae bacterium
AAACGGATGAACTACCAAGACAGCGACGAGCAAGACCTGCGCGATCGCTAACGATTTGGTCCAACGCTTCGCCCTGGTAACCACGAGCACGAGCAAAGGCACGTAGTACAGCAGGTAAACTAACGACGACCAACCGGAGTACTCAGGAAGGTGGATTGAAACCAGATTGTAGTGCGCGAAGGGATCGACACTGTGAATCATGAGCCAGTCGAGCGAGTTTGCGAATTTAACGAGCGGCACGGCCAGCGTCGCGTTTAATTGCGAAAGCAACAGTGCCGCTAACGCGACTGCCGTTAACACAGCGAGCAAAATACCGACAACGATATTTAGGACCAGCGATGCGAGTGAGAAACGGTGAAAGTAAACAATCATCAGCGGCAGCAATAACAACTGCACCGCGCACGACACAATCACTGCTGCAAAGATGTATCGCAAGCACGCCTGAACTCGATATCGTTCCAGCAAAGCAGCCAGCGGCGTTTTGAAGAGCCGGTAACGATACGGCGACCGCGCGAGCTCCTTCTTCCATTTGCGCTCACTCCAGAACAACAACTCGCAAAACCAACGCAACCCACGCGAACATGCTGACGGCACGGGCGTCTCGCGCGTCGGATACCACGCACCGATCGCACTACACGTCTGTAACAGCGGCCACGCAACAACCACAATCGCCAGCACCGAAAGAAACGTAAGTTGAAACGACGGATCGAAGATCTCTTTCGGACTGTTGACCAACAGCACCAGCGCTGCCGCCCCAAGACCGTTCAATGAAGTCGACTGCCGAAAAAGCACCGGCGCCAATCCCGCAAAAGTAAACATCAACGCTGCCCGGACCACGGACGCTTCAGCGCCAACCGCTAACGAGTAAGCCCAAACGACCACAGCGGGCACAACAAACTGAAGCACCCTTCTCTTCGTCAAACGCCGCATCAGAAGAAACACAATTCCGCCAATGAAGCTGATGTGCATTCCGCTAATCACGAGCACGTGAAAGGTGCCGCCTTCGCGGAATCTTTCGGCAGTCTCACGCGAAAGGTTGTAGCGATTGCCCAACAGCGCAGCGTCGAGCACGCCTGCCGTTTCCCCATCGAACTTCGCATGAATCTCTTCCTGCAAAAACGTGCGCCACGAATACAACCACGCTAAAGGCGGAAAGACCCAGACCTCTCCAACCCGTTCTATCGAAGCCGGACTTTTGATCACACCGGTGGCCGCGTAACCTTTGCGATCGAGATATTCCGACAACGGCGACACGCCCGGATTGCTATAGTTATCGACACGACCGAACGCCGTGACCACGCGAATCCTCGCACCATAACGCAACCGAAAACCTCTATACTCAACCTCATCCCCAGCGCTTCTGAACGGCGCCATTAACGAAACAACTCCAGAACTAATCCGCGAAGATCCATCAACATCCAAGCGTTCCACACTAAGCGTGAGGTAAAGCCGATCTCTGCCAAATTCCGGTGGCCCAAGTAACACACCCGTAACAATCACTTGCCGTCCTGCAGACTGACGTAGTTCGTCGTTCTCATACTTTCGTTCCTGCACCGCCAACATCATTCCAGCAACAGCAAACGCCGCTAACAACGAGACACCCGCGATCGTGAGTCTTCCCTTCACGAGTGCAACGATCGCCGCCGCAGCGCAAACTCCACCAACTATCCACAACACAACCACCCGAGTTGTAAAGTAATTAGCGGCACAGACACCTGCCGCAAAGGCAATAGCGATTTCAGCCAGCGGATGCCGGCTCAGTGAGGCACGGTGAGGATTCATTTTCTAACCTAAGCTAAGTGTAACCGAACTACAGTCTCGACGTGATGCGTCTGCGGAAACAGATCAAACGCCCGCAGCGATTCAATCGCATAACCTCCCGCCATTAGCTTCTTCAGATCGCGCGCCAATGTCGCCGGATCGCACGACACGTACGTCACACGCGGCGCGGCAAAATCAAGAATGCCTTTGATCACCGCCGACTCCGCACCCGCTCGCGGTGGATCGAGCAGTATGAAGTCAGCCGCTAAAGTTCTGGGCCTGAACCACTCAGCCACACCCATATTGACGACGCGCACATTTTCCAGCCCGGCAAACTCCTCCACATTGCGAGAAGCAAACCGAGCCGCGGCCGGGTTCCCCTCAACCGCAATCACTCCTTCAAATCGCCGCGCGAGGGGCAACGTAAACAACCCAACACCGCTATAAAGATCGATCGCCAAGCCACCCGTCACATCTCCCAACGCAAACTCAATCAACGGCGCCAACAAAGCGGGATTGATCTGAAAAAACGTATCCGCGTTGTAACGGTAACGCTCGCCAAGAATCGTCAACTCGAGTTCCCGATTCTTAAACTCGGCAAACGGCGGCCCCAGCGAAACACCACTCTCACCCGCCACCACTTCGAGGTGCTTCAAACCCTCAGGAAACTCCTTCCACTCCGTCGAACGCACGCGTTCGAGCGTCTCCTGCAACTCCGGCATCAACACCGCACAATCTACGACATCACAAACACGCCGCGAACCACGTTCGTAGTAACCAACCGTTTGCTCGTCCCGATCGATCTGCCACATCGCCCGCATCCGATAACGCCAGTCTCGCGGCGACGGCGTAACAACGATCTCCGGCACATCCTCGAGACGCGCGATGCGATGCAAACAGTCGCGAATGATCTCGGCCTTCGCGGCGAGCTGGTTTTCATAAGCGAGCTGCTGAAAATCGCAGCCGCCGCAACGGCCAAAGTATGGACACGGCGGTTCAATTCTAATCGGCGAAGCGACGAGTATTTCTTCAATCGCAGCAAACAGCACGTTGCCCTGTTGCCGCTCCACCCGCACTCGCAAACGATCGCCCGGCGCGGAGAGCGGAACGAAAACAGTCTTGCCCTCCGCATGGGCTAATCCATAACCGCCAGGCAGAATCCGTTCTATCTCGACTTCCAAAGACATTTACTGCGCCGGATAATGATGCGGTTCCCAATGATGCGGCGGTGGCGGCGGTGCGTACTCCTGCTGCACACCTTCGAGATCAAACTTCACGCCGCCAATCGTTCCCGCGAGCGCGTTGTAAACGAGCGCGCCGATCACGCCCATGATGAACCCAAGCACTCCATAAAAGATCGGTACGGCGATCATTATAAGGATGCCAATCACAACCGAGCTCACGCCCCCGGTTGTTGCGTCGCGGCCTCCTGCCGCGGACATCGCCGCGCCAAAGATGATGAAAAACA
>DATEHX010000230.1:0-12802 GCA_035279345.1 Pyrinomonadaceae bacterium
GGTTGCCGAATGATCGAGGCTGAGTTTTATTCCATCACTCAACACTTGTTGCAGTTGAGCATCTGAAGTTAACCGAGTGTTCGCGGATTGAAATAATTGCCGCCTCTCAAAAATCCCGCCGGCTCTTTTCGAATCTTCGACGAGCTGAGGAATTGGCTTCTGTTTAATCTGCTCCTGAACGGAGGCCGTCACGTTGTGTGAGGGATTCCTGTTTGGAGAGGTCCTCTGCGCACTGGAGGGGTTCAAATAGAAAAGACAGAGCAATAGCAAAGCCCCGCCAATTAAGAGACGCAAAACTAGCTGTTTCATGGGACAAACCTACTAGGTTGAAAACCTAATGGCCGCGGATACAGTTGAGCTGAGAAATTGCGGCCTTGAGAAATTCAAAATGGAAATTGACGTGAGATAGCGGTGTATTTGGGCGCTAACGGTTCAATTCCCAAGAGGACCGAATGACTATATGCGCCTGGGAATACCCTGTCAACGGTTAAATAACATATTTAACACGCTCAATCTGCTGCCGGAGTGCATCCTGCCGAACGATAGCTCAAAACAAAAGCAACACCGTCGTAACAGACAACGGCATCGTTTCGTCCGCGGCTGGACTCACAGTTTCTTGTGACGTAACGAACTTCGGGCAAGGGGTAAACATGCAATCGGTTGAACGTATCAGGGCCGCTTTTTTCACTCGCAGCAACGAAAGAATCGAAACGAGATCTTCCCACGCACTCGGAATCTGGCAATTCATCAATATCTTTCTTTTGAGTCTGGTAACCGGGGTCTTTTGGGGCACATGGCTCGGTCTCAGCCGCTCAATGCGTTCCCTTTCAACCGGCACTTTTCTGGAAGTCGCACACGCGATGATCGGCAATCTCGGAGTCATCATGGCGATACTCATGCCTGCTGCGATTCTTTCGACCTTGCCGGTGCTGTATCTGCTTTCCCGAAGACGCCCGAAAGCATTCTATGCAACGTTGGTGGGGCTCATGCTTTTCGTTATAGCGCTCCTGATCACGCTGCTGGTTGAGGTCCCGCTCGACCTGCAATTCCAGCAATGGACGCTAGCGAACTTGCCGGCTAACTGGCAGCAGTTGCGTGCCCGTTGGGAATTTTGGCACGCCATCCGCTCGTGGGTTTCTGTGATTGGCCTGGCGTTGATCCTCGGCGCGGCTTTGTTATGGCGCGAGACCGTAACGCGGCGGACCTTCAGTTGATCTTTTTCTGCTGCTCGTAAAACTCAAACACGAATTTCTTCTGCGCCGACGGCCCGCCGCCGAAGAAACCGTCGTTGAAGTCGTACTTCAACATCTCTTCAAACGCCTGTTCCGCGGTCCAGCCGTCGTGAGTAATTCGGTAGACCGCGGTCATCGCGCCAGTGCGATGGCGCCCGCCTTTGCAATGAACGTAAACCGGACCATTAGCCGGATCGTTCACGAGGCGCAGGAAGTACTCCGTCTGCTCCTTCGTAGCCCGCCGGCCGGGAAGCAGCGGCAAGTTGAAGTAGTTCAGTCCCTGTTCCGTGGCCCATTGACGCGCTTCGGGTACGTAGTCCTTGCGCAGGTCAATGATGGTTTTCACTCCCATGGCTTTCAAAGCCGCCACTTGAGACTTATTAGGTTGTGAGCCGCGAAAGTAGTTGTCGTTAACTTTGCCGAAGTTTTTAATCCCCGGCGGCGTGACGACTTTTTGCGCCGAGGTGATAACGCCCGTAAGGGCCAGCACCAGCAAAATTCCTGCCGCTGCCAGCCCCTTCGAGTTAGGGAAACGCTGTCGAAAGCTACTCATGTTGTTTTATTACTTCGAGACTGCAACTGACTCGTTCAAGTGGTTCAGTTGATTGATGCGATCGCGAATAACTGCCACAAAGCCGTTCATCGTTTGCTCATCGTAATGAGCGGCGCGAAACGCGTCCTTAATCTGCTCGTCGCTGAGCTGCGCCAGCAGCGATCCGATCCATCTCGCGTTCTCGACCGAGATGTTCTGCATCACGCGTTCCTTCTTTTCCTGACTGCTCCGGTAGCTCGGTTTGAAGAGCGAGGCGAACATGCCCATCTTCTTGGGAGTAGTGTCGTAGTCGAATTTCACCATCCCGTTTTCAACGCCGAGAACAAACTTGCTCGAACGGAAATCCGCGAGCGTGTTCTTCGAACGCTTGCCGCCGAGGCCGCCAACTTTGCCGAGCGTGGCGCCAACGTCAGTAGCAACATAGCGCGCTTCCAATTCACCCGTTTCGGCGTTGGTAGTCGAGAGCACGCGATTGTTGCGAATGCTCGTGTCGTAATTGCCGACCAAAACCATCAGCACCTTCAGACCGTCGAGTTCGCGCGCCTTGAGAAACGGATTCGCTTCCCAATCCCAGTTATCACCACGCGAGATGTTTTTGCGTTTCGGTTCGAATCTGGCCGCACGAACCACAGAACCCTTCTCAATAAATTCCTGTCCACGCGAGAGCTTGGGCAGGTTCTTGATCTCCGCGCGCTCGAGGTAATAAGCCTCGTCCGCAAAATAACCAACCGACCAGACGAGGCGAGTCACGACTGTTTCAGCCTGTGCTTCCGGTCCGACTTTCACCACCCACGTCTCGCCGCGGGCGTCAATCACATCGAATTTCGCTGATTCACCAGTTGCTTCTTCCTTCACAAACGTAAACGGCGCCACCGGGACCAGTTCGGCCGAGCCGGGCCCGAATGAAAGATTCCGCCGTGAAATGTCGCCCGGGTCACGCCATATAACCGGAACACCGGCGGGTTTGGCTGTCTCTGATTTTTGCGCCAAGACTGGCAAGGCCGCCAGCGTGCTCAGAAAGATCGCGGCGACGAGCAATCTTCCAAAACTTCTTGAGGACATTTTCTGTTTCTCCTGTGCGTTGAATGAATTCAACTTCGTTGTCTCCCGATCAATAACGCGCAAGAGTTGGCACAGAAGGAACAAGATGCCTTAGGAAATAGCCATCTTGTTCATGCTGCAAATCCTGTCAAAGACACTTTGCCAAAGGTCTCGTTGGATTCAAGCCGTCGATGCGCATCCTGAATCCGGTCGAGTGGGAAAACAGAATCGATTACCGGTTCGATAGTTCCCTTGCCTAACAGCGGCACAACTTCCTCCGCAAATGCCGCAGTGACGGCGATCTTCTCTTCCAGCGATCGCGCGCGGAGCACCGTACCGATGACGTGAAGACGTTTACCCAGGATGTTGTAGAGATCGATTTCCGCCTTACCACCGGCGACTCCACCGATGAGAATGATCCGGCCTCTCAGCGCCATCGCTTCGAGACTCGCGGCGAAATATGGACCTCCGTTTAGATCGAGAACGACGTCAAATCCGCCGCCAGTCACTTGCTTCGCAAAAGCAGAAAGCCCTGATAACGCACTCGGCTCCGGAACGGTAAACCCCGACTCGAGACCAAAGACTTTCGCCCGCTCGATCTTGTCGGGTGTACGTGAAGTGCCAAACGCGCGTCCACCCAAAGCTTTGACGAGTTGCGTCGCGGCGAGTCCGACTCCGCTCCCGACCGCATGGATCAGAACGTTCTCTCCGGCTTTGAAACTTGCTTGTCGCAACGCATCGTGCGCGGTGATGAAGACTTCGGGAGCACCGCCTGCGGCAGACCACTCAACGTTAGCCGGCACAGCAGCCACCGCATCCTGATGCGTCGTTACGAATTCCGCATGGGCTCCACCGGCGACGATTCCCATCACACGATCGCCCTTCTGCCAGCGCTGTGCGTTCGTGCCCAACTCCGATACTTCGCCGGCAAACTCCAGCCCCGGAATGTTCTCGGAAACACCCGGCGGCGCAGCATATCGACCTAACCGTTGCAAAAGATCCGCGCGATTGAGTGCGGTACCGTGCACTCGAACGAGTATTTCTTCCGGCCCAGGCTGCGGTGTTGGGACGTCCTGGATCTCCAAAACCTCCGGCCCACCGAAACGAGTAATGACAACTGCTCTCATGGCTTGATGTCTCTCTCTGAACATTCTTCTCTGTGTCTCTGTGTCTCAGTGGTTAAATTTTCCTAAGCATTTTTTTGACCACAGAGGCACAGAGACACAGCCTAAACGCTGAACTCAAAACGCGGCTGTCAGACTAAACCAGAACCCAATTTCATTGACAAGGCGAAACGCGCTTGTTATACCAAGCACAATTGTTATCCCCATAACAGTCCCCCGTCCGAGACCCGAAATTACGCATCACTTCGTTCCCCGAAGTCGAAGCACTGATGGTTAACCCAGAAACCTCGTGTTTCGCTCCAAATAAAATTGCCGTTGTCAGCCGTGCTGCTTCTTTAAGCCGCTGCCAGCGAATTGTCTTTCGAACACCGAGCCAGGGGGAAGCCATGCCATCTCGTACGTCTATATTCGCACTGTTTACGTTCTTTCTATTTTGTGTCTCTTCGGCAGTGGGCCAAACCGATCGCGGAACCCTAACCGGACGCGTCACGGATCCAAACGGCGCGGGCGTTGCAAACGCCAAAATCACCGCCACCAACCTCAATACAAACGAAACTCGCGAGGCTACAACTTCGGACGACGGTAACTACACGATCCCCGAACTCCGGGCCGACCCCTACAAAGTGACGGCCGAAGCGCAGGGTTTCAAAACCGCCTCCGCGGAAAATATCGTCGTCGCCGTGCAGACTAATCGCACACTCGATTTCAAACTGGAGATTGGCGAGATCAGCAGTGTCGTCACGATCACCAACGATGAAGCCCCAGTACTGCAAACCGAAACACCGGTGCGGCAAACGAATGTGACCGAACGTCAAGTCAAAGAGTTGCCGTTGCTGGTCAGCTCCGAGTTCGCCGGGCGCACGCCGCTATCATTTATTTACCTCGACAGTAACGTGACGCAGGGTGGCGACGTTCAAGGTAACGGCGCACGCGGCACCGACACGACGCGTTTTCGTGTCAGCGGCGGACAGGCACTCGGCACTGAGATTCTCATCGACGGCGCCACAACACGTCGCACACAAAACGGAACGTTCTTTTCGGAAGTTGCACCGGGACCGAATGCGTTTCAGGAGTTTACGCTTTCAACCAGCACTTATTCCGCCGAGTTCGGCAACTCCTCCGGCGGCGTGGTTAACTTCACGCAAAAGAGTGGCGGGAACGATTACCACGGTGAGATCTACGATCTCATCCGCAATGAAAAACTCAACGCGAACACGTTTCTCAATAACGCCCGCAGACTCGATCGCGCGCGCGACAATCAAAACGATTTCGGTTTCAACGTCGGTGGTCCAATCACGTTTCCCCACTTCGGCGAAGGTGGACCATACGTCCACAGGCTCCGCAATCGCGCGTTTTTCTTCTTCAACTACGAGGGCTACCGGTTCACTGAAGGCGCAAACAACATCCTCACTGTTCCAACACTGAGGATGCGGCAAGGAGACTTTTCCGAACTGCTGACCGATCCCTACATCCTGGGTTTCTTCGGACACGGCATTCAAATCTACGATCCGCGGCAACCCGCGGGAACTCGCGTCGCCATTCCCGGTAATCGTCTCGATCAGTATCTCGGCGGCGCCAGAATCGATCCGGCCGGCGCGGCTTCACTCCAGTTCTTCCCGGCGCCGAATCTTACCGGCCCAAATGGCTCGGCCGTTTTCCGGAATTACTTATCAGTCGGTCTCAGGCCCACGAACATGAATCAGTACACGACCAAGATCGACTTCGTCGCGTCTGACAAACACCGGCTTTCGGGCAGCTTCTCGCACCGCAAGAATGATCGCATCGCGGGCGATCCGATTCCGCGCTTTCCTTTGCCGTTCACGTCGCAAGGAGCGTTCAATCAACTCTTCAAATCGATTCTCGTGCGCTTCCAGGACGATTACACGTTTAGCCCAACGCTCCTGAATCACTTCAACGTGGGCTTCACGCGTTACGACGTCGCGAATCGCAATACTACCGATCCGTTCGATACGTCGTCGCTCGGCATTCCTTTCAACGCCACGCAAAACAGCGCGTTTCCACGAATCGGTTTTCCCGGTTACGGCGACCCGACAAACTCGGCCGATCCACGATCCTACCAGGACATCGGTTCCAGCTTCTTTACCGATCACATCTTCGATACAGCCTGGCACATCTCCGACTCCGTGACGTACGTTCGTGGCAACCACTCGTTCAAGTTCGGCGCCGAAGTCCGCACCGGACAATTCAATTTCAGACAAAGAATCGATCCCGGCGGGTCGTTCAATTTCCGTCACGATCAAACTGCGGCCGACTTCGATCCCGATGGTGGTTGGCCCATCGCGAGTCTCATCACCGGCGCGACCGAGTTTTCTTTCAATTCAAACAACTCGATCGACCCGCAGTTTAGACAACTGACGCACGGATATTTCGCGCAAGACGATTGGAAGGTGACGCCGCGTCTGACTCTGAACCTCGGCATTCGTTACGACGTGCCGGGCCAACGATACGAAGCACGCAACTTCTATCGCGGGTTCGATCCAAACGCGCTCAATCCTGAAGTCGGACGGGTTGGCGCAATTGCCGGAGCCGCGGGACAAGGCGGCGTGCAGGCGGCGGAACGTTCGCTCGTAAAGAACGACTATTCAAACTTTGGACCAAGAGTCGGCGTCGCCTACTCATGGAACGATCGCACAGTGATTCGCGGCGGCATCGGTCTTTATTACTCGCCGATCATCTACGGCTTCGAGGGTCAAAATGAACTGAACACCGGCCTCATCGGTTACAACACCAGCTCGGGACCACGAACCCCGGACGGACGCAACGCGCAGTTTTTCCTGTCGACATATCCGTCGATACCTCCGGTCGCTCCCGACAGCCAGTTCATCGGTTCTGACATCCAGTTCTTCGATCCCGATTTCAAAACCGGACGCACGCTGCAATACAGCGTCGATATTCAGCGTGAGCTACCTTTCAACTTCGTCGCTTCAGTTGGCTACATCGGACATCACGCCACGAGGCTGCGTTCCAACTTCCAGCGCTTGAATGGACTGCCACTCAACGCGTTGAAGCTGGGTTTTCCGGTCCTCAATATGCCGCTAGCAGATGCGCTCGCGGATCCTGCGATCGTCTCATTTGCGCAGGGCGTCGGAGTGGCGTTGCCGTCGTCGCCGAATGCGGTCTTCCCGGGATTCACCGGCAACGTCGCGCAATCGCTGAAACCGTTCCCGCAATACAATCGCATCAACAACATTCTCGAGAGCCAGGGTACGAGCGACTACAACGCCCTTCAGGCAAAGCTCGAACGGCGCTTCTCACGGGGTATTCAAGTTGGCGCTTCTTACACCTTCGCCAAACTCATCACTAACGCTTCTGAGGATCTCTTCGGCGGATCGCCGCTTGGCGGCGTGCTGCAAAATCCGTTCGACCGCGAGTCGTTTCGCTCGATCTCGCCAAACAACGCGCCACACGTGCTCGTGATTAATTACCTGCTCGAGTTGCCGTTTGGTAAGAACAAGCGGTATCTGAACCACGGTGGAGTCGTAGACAAATTAGTCGGTGGGTGGCAGTTCAACGGCATCAATCGATACCAGTCAGGCGTGCCGCTGAGTTTCTTTACGTCCGATCCGCTGTTCACTGACTTTCTGCAACTGACCGGATATCTCGGCAATCTTCGTTTGAACCCAACCGGTCAGCCGTTCGAGAACAACGGCGCGTTCATCGACGATCGCTTTGGCAAGCAAGCGATCAATCCGGCGGCGTTCGCGCCACCGCCGCAGTTTGGTTCGGGGTTTAATAACAATCCGAGCGGCGCGCCAATCGGTTCCGCGGCTTATGCGGCGTATTACGCAGATCCGCTGAGATTCTTCGGCACGCTTGCTCCGGCGCTGAGTTTCGTGCACTCGCCGCCGTTTTATAGTGAAGACGTCAGTCTGCTCAAGAAGACAAGCATCACGGAGACTGTGACGTTTGAGTTGGGCGCGGAGGCGTTCAACTTGTTCAATCGCACGTATTACTTCTTTCCGAGTACCGATCTGCGCGATGCTACAAACTTCGGCTTCCAGAGTGTGGGAGCAAATAATCCGCGGCGCGTGCAAATTCGTTTGAGGTTGCTGTTCTGAAAGTGAGTTATCCACAGATTACACAGATTGTTTTGCTGGTTGTGCTGAGTTGCGCGACTGCGTGGGGTCAAACAACCAGGCGTGTCGACGAGAGTGTCGACGCACACACCCAGCAGGGAATGATCGCTGCGGAGGCAAACGATCTGAAAGGAGCGGAGCGACACTTCGCCGCGGCAGCTTCACTCGCTCCGTCTGATCCGTCCACCAGAAACAACTACGGCGCTATTCTCATGCGTCTGGGTCGAACCGCGGAAGCACGCGCGCAATTCGAAGCGTCGCTCAAATTGAATCCGGATCAACCGAGCGCATTAACCAATCTCGCGCAGATTTATTTCGAAAGTGATCGGCCTGACGATTTGCAGATGGCCCGAACGCTTCTTGAGCGTGCCGCGAAGAATAATTCCGATCCGCAAATCTCTGGAGCGCTCGTTATTACTTGCCTGAAACTCGGCCAGGTGTTGATGGCAAAAGGCGATCTTCGCGGTGCCGGGCGCACCCTCGAGAGTGCGGTGGCGAGCGGGTTAGACGATGCAAAGATTTACGCCGCTTTGGCGGATGTATACGAGGCCGATGGTCCTTTTGAAAACGCGATTCCCGCGATGCGGCTTGCGGTGCAACGCGATCCTCGGAATGAAAGCTATCACTTCCGTTATGGACTGCTGCTCACGGACTCACGCGCACCCGCGGCGGGCATTCTCCGTTTGCAGGAAGCGCTCAAGCAGTTTCCGAATTCCGCGCGGCTGTGGTTAGCACTGGGAATCGCTCAACTCACGTTGGGCCAAAACGTTGAAGCGGAAAACTCCTTCAAGCGTTCACTCACGCTCGATCCGAAAGCGGTGCCCGCTCTCGCGTATCTCGGCGTGACGTATGGCGAACGAGGTCAGTACGAGCAGGCCATCGCTTTCTACGAACAGGCCATTGCTTTGAATCCGAAAGTCGCGGCGCTGCATTACCTCGCGGCAGATACAATGCTCAAGATGTCGAAGGCCGATACCGTGCGCGCGGAAAAGCATCTCAGGCGCGCTGTCGAGCTCGACCCGAATTTAGCTGCCGCTTACCTGACATTAGGAAGACTTTACGCTCGTGCGAACCGCTTTAACGAAGCAGCGCCGCTGTTTGAACGCGCTGTGTCTCTGCAACCCGAGTTAGTCGAAGCTCATTACCAACTCAGCCGCGTTCTGGTGAAACTAAAGCGGCCCGACGAAGCGAATCGCGAACTCGAAATCTTCAAACAGTTAAGCGAAAAGCAAAAGGCTCAAAATGAAAGCCGCGATCTTGTCCGGCGGCTCGCGAATGTAAAATTTTGAGCCACGGAAAACACGGATTGGATAACGCGGATCATTTCAGGTGAGAGGTTTCTACATGTTGTCTTTAAGAAGACTGGTCCATGTAATTCCCGTTTGGCTCCTGCTCGTTGTCAGTGCGCTCGCACAAAACGCGCGCTGGTCGGAGCAACAGGCGCGCGATTGGTACGCGAAACAACCGTGGCTGGTCGGCAGTAACTACAACCCGGCCAGCGCCATCAACCAACTCGAGATGTGGCAGGCAGACTCGTTCGATCCGAAAAGAATCGATCTGGAACTCGGTTGGGCCGAGAGTCTCGGCATGAACACCATGCGCGTCTACCTGCACGATCTGCTCTGGCAGGATCCCGAAGGTTTCAAGCGCCGGCTCGATCAGTTTCTGACCATCGCCGCGAAGCACAAGATCAAACCAATCTTTGTACTCTTCGACGCGGTTTGGGACCCGGACCCGAAGCTCGGCAAACAACGCGCACCACGCCCCGGCGTACACAACTCCGGTTGGGTGCAGAGTCCGAGCCGCACGACACTGCAAAACCAATCGGAGTATCCGCGTCTGGAAGCGTACGTGAAAGGTGTTGTCGGCGCGTTCGCGCGCGACCAGCGCATCCTCGCGTGGGACATTTGGAACGAGCCCGACAACCTGAATCCCGGCAGCTACAACGAACTCGAACCGAAGAACAAGGTGGAACTCGTGTTGCGCTTGCTGCCGCAGGCGTTTGCCTGGGCGCGTGAGGCGAAAGCCGAACAACCGCTGACTTCCGGCGTGTGGAAGGGCGACTGGTCCACACCCGAAAAGATGACCGAGATGGATCGCCTGCAGATCGAACTCTCAGACGTCGTCACGTTTCACAATTACGACTCGCCGACAGAATTGGAGAAACGAATCAATTGGCTCAAGCGCTACAACCGTCCGCTGATCTGCACGGAATACATGGCTCGTGGCAATGGCAGCTTCTTCTTCGGCGGTTTGATGGTCGGCAAGGTTCACAACGTCGGCATGATCAACTGGGGCCTGGTCCAAGGCAAGACGCAGACTAACCTGCCGTGGGATTCGTGGCAGCATCCGTATGTCGATCGCGAACCATCGATCTGGTTTCACGAAGTGTTTCGCAACGACGGCAGTCCTTACATTCCCGAAGAAGTTGAGTTCATCAAACGTATGACCGTCAAGGTGAAGGCGAAACAGGCGGCAAACTAAACTGAAATCTCTCCCGCAAAGGCGCAAAGAAAACTTTAAGAAACGCGGTAGCGCTTTGCGCCTTTGCGCCTTTGCGTGAGAAAAAATCTTCCCAGGTGCGACACAGAAAGGCACAAGCACATCTTTTCGTTTTGGCACTTCTGCTAGCCGTTGTTTGGCAGCCTCACGTTGTCGCGGCGCAACGACTCAACGCGCATCGATCTCGATCGACGCTCGCAAGGTTGAAAACCGCATCAGTCCCCTGCTCTACGGACAGTTTCTGGAATTCATGTACGAGGGCATCAAACGCGGACTGCACGCCGAACTTATTCGCAACCGCAGTTTCGAAGAACCACCAAACGTTATCGGTCTCTCACGCAATTGGGAACGTTATCCCGACGATCGCAACGACGATTACGCACTCACGTTTCATTACGACGACAAGAACGCTTACCCGCAAAACCGGAAGGAACATTCGCTGCGCGTCGAAGCAGGCGACGGCGTAATCGAACGTCACGGAATCTATCAGCCGCGCATTCCTATCAAGTCCGGTCTCGAATATCGGGGTTACATCTGGCTCAGAACTACTGATTACGACGGCAACGTTACCGTTGCGCTGGAATCCGACACGGACCAGCGCGAGGTCTACGCTGCTGCTACCATTAATCAAATCCGTAGAGGCGATTGGCGTAAGCTTGAGTTCTCACTAAAACCCACTCGCAACGATCTAGCGGCACGCTTCGCCATCCTTTTCCCCGGAAAAGGAACTGTCTGGATCGATCAAGTGTCGTTGATGCCCGCGGATGCCGCGGATGGTGGAGTGCGGCGTGACGTGTTCGAAAAGATCAGGCTACTAAAGCCCGCCTTCATTCGCTGGCCGGGTGGGAACGTAGCGCAGGATTATCGCTGGCTGTGGGGAGTTGGACCACGTGACGAGCGTGTCACCTGGACCAATCTTTCGTGGAAGGACGAACCGGAGCCGAGCGACTTTGGCACAGATGAGTTTGTCATGTTCGCGCGCGCTGTCGGAGCCGAGCCTTCAATCACCGTCAATGTCGAGGGACGAGGCGCGACCGCATCGGAAGCCGCAGCGTGGGTTGAATACTGTAATGGACCAGCAACCTCGAAGTACGGCGCGATGCGTGCGGCTAACGGTCACCCGGTTCCGTTCGGCGTGAAGTATTGGGAAGTCGGAAACGAGATCTGGGGCGACTGGGTACGCGGTCACTCAGATGCCGAAACCTACGCACGTAACTACAACCGGTATGCACAAGCAATGCGTGCTGTCGATCCGTCGATCAAACTGATTGCGGTAGGCGACAACAACATGAATTGGAACCGGACTGTGTTGCGCGAAGCCGGGCGTAACATTGATTACCTCGCGATTCATCATTACTACGGCCGGCGCGAGATGCACGGCGATCCTGCGAACCTGATGGCGCGCCCGTTGTACTTCGAGCGTTTCTACGTTCAAGTCCAACAGTTGCTAAACGAACTCGGGCTGGGCCAGGTGAAGTTAGCGATCAATGAATGGGGACTCGATCTGCCGAGTGAGCGGCAGTATTCAATGGAATCGGCTCTCTACGGCGCGCGGCTCATGAATGTGTTTGAGCGATCGGGTGAGATCGTCGCGATGAGCGCGGTCTCCGATCTCGTTAATGGCTGGCCGGGCGGAATCATCCAGGCCGGCCGGCATAGTGTTTTCGTTTCACCACTCTTTTTGGTAAACCAGCTTTACGCCGAGCATCGCGGCGATCAGCTACTGGCAACAACAGTCAACAGCCCCACCTTCAATACCTCGCGCGAAGGTACGAACATCCCTTACCTCGACGCCACCGCCAGCCGGACCTCGGATGGCAAAACAGTCTTTATCAAAACCGTTAATACCAACGGCACGAATGCATTACTCACAACGATCACGATTCAGGGCGTACATCCGGCCGCTCGAGCGGAGTTAAAAACCCTCACCGCGGCGTCGATCAATGTCTCCAACGATTTCTCACGACCCGATGCCGTGAGCATCCAAACAAAACCCTTGCCGAGCGGACGCACATTTGTTGTCACACTGCCCAAGCATTCAGTCTCAGTCATCGTGCTCAGAACACAATAGAACGGTTCGCGATCTTTTCCATTGACCTTTTTCTAAAACACAAATAGAGTTTCAGCCAACTTCGAAGGCCGACCCCCGAGCCTCTGCACCTCGCACACTCGTCTCGGTCTCACACTTCGAGACAAAAAGTTATGGCCAACAAATGCTACCAATGCGGTCTTGTGAACTGGGATCACCAAGAG
>DATEHX010000231.1:0-9382 GCA_035279345.1 Pyrinomonadaceae bacterium
TCGTTGAAGCTTCTGTTGTAAGAGAAAGCGTAACGGAAGTAAGAGCCGGTCGGATCGGGAGTGGTTGATACGGCAACGCACTGTGTGAATGGAGTTGCGGAGACGGCAAACTGCGTCAATATCCAGCGATCGGCGAGTTGATCGTATTGCACGATCGGGTCGCCGTCGTTGTCACTCTGGCAACGTCCACCGAAGCCTTGCCAAACGACGTTGCCCTGTTTCGGAAAACCGGGAACGAGGTTAAAGGCGGTGATGTTATTGCTGGCATCGCGCGTCAGCGTATAAATCGAATAGCGCAAGTTTACCCATTGCACGTAATGATTGGGGCCGACGTCGCCGGTCGTGTCCGGTGGCGCGACGCGCGCTAATGGATCGATGGGCGTGCCGATGATTGAAGCCTTTGGCTCGGCAAGCGCTGAAGGCAAGCTGACGCCGCTGGCCGCCAGCGGATCGACGGTTTCCCGATTCGCGTTGCCGACTGCTTGCGGCCGTCCCGGTTCAAAATCCTTGCCACCGCGAGCCGGTTTTTGCTTTTCGCCGGAGTCAAACATTTCGCGCAGCGGTTTGCTCTTGTCGAAATGAATAGCGTTGCTGACCTCTGCCCGGCGTTCTTCGGCCCGCTCGCTTTGAGCATGGACCACGAGGGGCAGACATGAGACCGCACACAAGATGAGAATCATTAATACTGCATGAAGCTTTTTCATTGCGTTCCTCCAACTCAGGGCTAGGCTCGTGAGGTACTCAAGCCGGTAGTATTTCGGGAGACGGGAGGACTACGGCCATCTATAAAAACAGCTAAATTTTAAATGCGAACCTCCCAGAGAGAGGGTAAAAGCTGGGATGGCGACGCAGTATAGCACCGTCGGTTTGGAAATACGAGCCTTAGTAGTACTGAAAGGATTCCATCCACAGATTACACAGATTTGATTTATAGAATCTGCGTAATCTGTGGATTACTCAAACAAGCGGCGGATGATTTTCGGGAGGAGGAGGGAGGAGTTGAGCGGGGAGCCGGTTGTGAAATGGCGCGCGAAGCCCCGAAAGAGATTCGCGGCGCCGGCGGTGTAGCGAAACCACCAGACGTCCGGAAGCCACGCGACGCTATTCACATGAATGTGCTGTGGCGTCACCAGCTCGAGCATTCCCAGCCGGCCGTGCGTGCGACCGTAGCCGCTTTGCTTCACACCGCCCCACGGCGTTTGCGCGATCGCGTGCGTGTAGACAACCTCGTTAACCATCACGGTTCCGGCGTCGATCTGCTCCGCGAGTCGGCGTCCGCGAGCGATGTCGCCGGTAAATACTGCGGCCGTTAATCCATAGACACTGTCGTTCGCCAGTCGCACCGCCTCCTCATCTGACTTAAAAGTCATGATCGGCAACACCGGCCCAAACGTCTCTTCACGCATGATCTCCATCGAGTGGTCCACATTCGTGACGACCGTCGCTTCGTGAAACCAACCATCAGTATTCTCAACACGATGCCCGCCCGTTTCGATGTGCGCGCCGTGTTGGATCGCGTCCTGTATGTGATTCTCGACAATTCGTAACTGCCGCTCGTTTGTCATCGCACCGAGATCGACCGCCTCTGAAGCCGGTGGACCAAGTTTCAGTTTGCGCGTCTCGTTAACCACAAGCTCGATAAACTCCTTCGCGATCGATTCGTGAACGTAGAGACGTTCGATCGACGCGCACGCCTGACCCGCATTACAAAACCCACCCCACACCGCGGCACGCGCGGCATTAGTGAGGTTCGCGTCTTCAAGCACGATCATCGGATCTTTGCCGCCGAGTTCGAGCACGACCGGCGTTAAATGTTTCGCCGCCGCTTCCGCAACACGCTTTCCGGTCGCGACGCTGCCCGTGAACATGATCTTGTCTACACCAGCATCGACTAGCGCCGCGCCCGTCGATCCGTCGCCGGTAACGATCTCCAGCAATCCTTCCGGCAATCGCGCTTCCCTGAAAACTTCGCCAATCTTCAACGCGGTGAGCAGTGTCAGTTCACTCGGTTTCAGCACGACCGCATTGCCCGCCATCAACGCCATCACGACCTCATCAAGCGGCGTGGCCCACGGAAAATTCCACGGCGAAATGATGCCGACAACTCCGAGCGGTTTGTAAACGATGTACGACGACCGGCCCATCAATCCATACTGGCCGATGTCGATCTTTTGCCGCATCAAAATGCGTTCGGTGTTGCGCGCGAAGTAGTGCATGAGATCGAGCGTCGGCACGATCTCCATCGACGTGGCTTCCGCGGGCGGTTTGCCTGTCTCACGCGAAACCAACGAAGCAATCTCATCGACCCGATCGAGCACGATCTCGCGCGCTCGCAAAACAAACCGGGCACGCGCGCGAATCGAGAGCTGCGACCACGCGGTTTGCGCCTGACGCGCACGCTTCACCGCCGCCGCGACTTCGCCCGCGTTCATCAACCGCACGCGCCCATTCTCTCGTCCGGTCGATGGATCAACCGAGACGATCTCGCGAGTTGCGGTCGATGGCAGACTTTGAATACTCATCGGGTACAATGTAGGTCCAAATTATTCCAGCCACAAGAGGAAGACCCTGATGATCAGATCCCAACTCGCGGAGTTTAAGCGTCGTATGCAACCAAACTCCGTCGCCATCATTCCCGCCGCGCGCGAGGCAACGCGTTCCAACGACACCAATTATCGTTTTCGCCAGGATTCCGACTTCTTTTATCTGACTGGTTTCGAAGAGCCCGAAGCGATCGCGATTATCAAACCGGGCGAGACGCACGAGTACGTTTTGTTCGTACGTCCACGCGATCCCGAGCGAGAGATTTGGGACGGCCGGCGTGCGGGCGTTGAGGGTGCGAAGAGCGAATTCGGCGCGAACGAAGCGTTACCAATTGAGGAGTTTGGTAACAGGCTTACCGAGATTCTCGATAACGCCGAAACACTTTATTACCGGCTGGGGGTTAATCGCGATCTCGACGACAAGATCATTCACGAAATCTCGCGCATGCGCTCGTTGAACCGCAAACCGATTCACCCGCCGCAGACGATCGTTGATCCCGCGACCATCATTCACGAACAGCGCGTCATCAAGAGTCCGGATGAGTTGGAGATCATGCAGACTGCCGCGGACATCGCCGCTGAAGCTCATGTCGAAGCGATGAAAGCGGTGCGCGCAGGGATGCAGGAGTACGAAGTCGAAGCACTGATCGAACAGATCTTTCGCCGCCGCGGCGCTGCCGGTCCGGCGTACACGTCGATCGTCGGCGCTGGTCCAAACGCGACCGTGCTGCACTACATCAACAACGACGGCCAACTGCGCGATGGTGACTTGTTGCTGGTTGACGCGGGCGCCGAATACAAAGGCTACGCGTCCGACATCACGCGCACGTTTCCAATCAACGGCCGTTACTCAACAGCACAACGCGAAATTTACGATCTGGTGTTGAAGGCACAGATGTCGTGCGTCGAGATGGTTCGGCCCGGAGTCACGCACGATCAGCTAAAGCAGCATTCGATCGAGGTGTTGACGGAAGGAATGGTTGAGCTGGGTCTTCTGGAAGGCGACCCCCAGCAGCTAATTAAAGACAAGAAGTACGAAAAGTTTTACATGCACGGTTTGGGACACATGCTCGGGATCGACGTGCACGACGTCGGCCGTTATTACTACGGCAAAGAATCGCGTGCGCTCGAACCGGGCGTCGTCATGACGGTCGAACCGGGAATCTACATCGCGCCCGACACTCAAGGCGTTCCGGAGAAGTATCTCGGCATCGGCGTGCGCATCGAGGACGACGTGCTGTGCACGAACAATGGACCAAGAGTGTTGACAAACAAGGTACCGAAACATCCGGACGAGATCGAAGCGCTCATGGCGCGATAAAGCAATCCACAGATTACACAGATTCCAGTTCTACAGGAAGCCTCGGCCCTACTGTTAAAAACTCTGCGTAATCTGTGGATGGTTTTAGTGTGAAAGTTCAGTCACCGCAGGACCACACCGATAAGAAGCCACACAAACTAGCTGGAGAGTTCGGCCACGATCTCGCGCATCGCCTGGCGTGCTTCTTCTACTTCTTCGGGTTTGAAGGAGATCGCACCGACCACTGCGTGACCGCCACCGCCGTAGCGTTCGCAGATCTTGGCGATGTTGTGCGTGCGAGGCTTTGGCGCCCACGGATTCGAGCCGACGGAGATCTTAGTGCGCTGCGACCCGCGCGTGAGTGCGACTGAGTAGGTCGTTTGCGGATACAGATAGTACGGAATGAACTTGTTGAAACCTTCGTAACCTTCGTCCACGAGATCAAACTGGACCACACCGTTCGCAAACTTCGCTTTCCGTTTGACTGCTTCCAGCGTTTCCAAATGCTGTTGGAGTATTGGCTGAAAACGGCGTTGCACCTCAGCGCTCGTAGCGACTTCTTCCAGCGAATGCGTCGTCAGGTCGCGAATGATCTGTTCGATGAACGAATCGTCCGGATCGGATTCAATCACCTGCATCAACTGCAACGCCGGTTCCTTTAGCTCGACGCACTGCGCGGGCGATTCGTAAAGTGCGCCGTCGATGATGTGCGCCCAGTGGACCAGCGATTCGATCGGTTCGGCATTGAAACCGAAACGCTCGTGCGCGACATCCGCGATGAACTCGGTACACGACTTCCGCGTCGCGTCCAAAAATTTCTTGCCGGATTTATCGGCGCGGAAGTGCGCCTCGTCTTCGGGTGTGAGAAACGCCGACTCGTGATGATCGAACCACCACGTCAATTTGTCTGACGCGGCATACTTGAAATCGACGATAGCATTCTCGTCGGAATCAAACATCGTGAGGTCAAACAGGTTGCCAGGACGATGCAGCAAGCCCGTGTAGTTGACCTCGGCTTCCGGATGAATGCGTTCTTTGTAGAAGCGAGTGAATGTGGCCGCCGAAGCGACACCGTCGAAGCAGTGGCCGTGGTAAAGGATACGAAGTTTCACTGACAGTTTTTACAGGGCTCGATTACACCGGCCGATGTGCCACTCGGTGGTCCTAGTTTTGAGGAGATGAACTTGTCCACCTCGTCTTCGATCAACTCGCCGTTCACGACCCATGCTTTCTCGGTCAACACGTCGCCCTTGGCGTTCACTTTGGCTGGTTCGAGAAAGATGTTCCAAGGCGAACCCCAGTTGCGTTTGTCGCCCGTGAGTTGCCGGTATTCGTAATGCGGCGTTTTCAATTTCTCGTCGCGCGAGTTCGATTCGGAAACGACCGGATACGGCGGACCAGCCTCACCAAAAAAGGTTTGCGTTTCGTCCATGTTCGCATACTCGCTGACGCCGATCACCTGAAACCCCTGACTTTTATACTTCTCGTACAACTTGGCCGCGATCGGCGCTTCGTTGCGCCAGTTGCCGCACCACGGCGCGAAATAAACGACCATCACGAGCTTTTTACCGGCCATCAAAGTGCGCAAATCTTCATCTACACCAGTCTTGAGATTCGGCAGCGACCAGTTTTTGTAATTCACCGTCTTCTCGACGAGCGGCGAATACTCATGACCGGCCTGGGCCAGGATGGTGAACGGTGAGACTGCGAGAGCAAGAATGGAAACGATCAAAAACTTCTTCATGATGTTACTCCACTGCTTTTAATTGGCGGCGCTGGCGGTTGCGGGTGTCTCCGCGAGGAGCGGTTTGACTGCTGCTTCCCAGCCGGCTTTGTCTCGGGCTCCGATGATCTTTTGCCGAATGCGTCCCTGACGATCGATCAGGTAAGTGGTCGGCAAGACTGACTGCGCGAATTTTACTTTGGCATCGCTGCCACCGATCAAAACCTGGTAATCAAACTTTACGACGTCCTTTTGATATTGATTTACGTCTGCGATGCTGTCGTCGAGCGATGCGCCGACGATGCGAAGTCCCTGCGCTTCGAGTTCGTGCTGCAACGTGTTGAGCGCGGGAATTTCTTCGCGGCACGGAATGCAGTAAGTGGCCCAGAAGTTCAGCATCACTACCTGACCTTGCAGTGATTTCAGACTATACGGCTCGTCGGTGAGAGTTCGAAACTCAACCTCGGGCAACGGCTCGCCGGTCGCTTTTGCTGGCGTCGCCTCCGGTGGTTTTGTTGTTGGTGGATCTAACTTCACCAACCCTTCCAGATTCGGAATCCACCCGATGAACTTCGAACTAGCCAACAGCGTCGATTGGCCGCTCATCACGAGCACGCCGACGAGAATCAACACCACACCGGAAACAACTTCCACTTTGTGCAGGTGCCGGCGGAAGTTTTTGTAGAAGCTCAAAAACTGATTTATGCCGAGGCCCGTTAAGAGAAACGGCACCGCGAGGCCCGCTGAATAAAACGCCGATAAGACTAGTCCACTGCGCCAACCGCCACTCGTCGCGGCCAGACCGATGATGCCGCCGAGAATCGGCCCGATGCACGGCGTCCATCCGGCGGCGAACGCCATTCCGAGTGCTGCCGAACCCAACATACCGCGCGGTTTGTCGTCAGAAAAGAAACGCGTGTCTTTGTAAAGCGCGGAGATCTTGAGTAGTCCGATCAGTTGCAGACCGAAAGCGATGATGACGAGTCCGCCGATGATGCGCACCCACGGATTACTCGTGATCGCGGCGCCGACGAGTCCCGCGGTTGTGCCGAGCACCAGAAAGATCACGGACAGTCCGGCGTTGAAGGCGAGCGAATTGAGTATCACCGCGCGCCGGCTGCTCGTTCCTTCTTTCAAGCGATCGATGCTGACGCCGGAGATCAGCGAGATGTATCCCGGCACGAGCGGCAACACGCACGGCGACAGAAACGAGAGTATGCCCGCTGCAAAAGAGATAGCAATGCGAAATAAGGTAATGCCCTGGTCTTCCATTACTCGTCCATCTTACTCGTCCACGATTTTCCTAATCATTTTGCCGAGTGACTCGATCTCCTCATCACTCGCCCCGGGAGAGATGTAACGTAACACTCCTTTGCGGTCGATGAGAAATGACATCGGAATGGAATTTACACCGTAGTTGAGTCCGTTGACATCTTTCTCGTCGACCACGATGCCGTACGGTAACCGGTTGCGCTTCTTAAACTCGCGCAAATACATGAGTTCTTCGCCGGGCGTCATCGCTTTCTGGCCGCCATGGCCGTAATACTTCGTGAGCCCGAGAATCACGAGTCCTTTGTCTTTGTACTTTTCGTGCCAGCGTGTGAGTTGCGGCAGCGTCACCTGACACGGTCCACACCAGTGCGCCCAGAAGTCGAGCAGCACGACCTTGCCGCGCAGTTCTGTAAGTTTCACCGGGGTTTGATCGATCCACTGGTTGCCGATGATTTCCGGGAGCGATGCTTTCGCAGGCTCATCGAAGATCTTCTCGATGTCGAGCTCGGGGTCGAGTGTGTACAAACGAAACGTCGCCAGCTTGTAGAGATTTCCCGATGGCAACTCGATCGACAAACGGCGCAGGTCTTCTAGTGTCTCGATGGCTTTGGCTTTTTGATTGGTTTTCGTCTGCGCGTCGGCCAACAGGAACGCGGATTTGAGCAGCATGTCGTCGCGACGAAAGACTTCCGTTTTGTTTGTTTTGCTGAACTCTTTCGACGCCGCGAGCATTTGCTGCGCATGCGTGGCCATTGACGGGTAGTCTTTCGCGCGGAAATACGCGTCGGTCAACAAGAGTTCCATGCGATAGCGATCGTCGGCGCTTTGCGGTTTATGACGAGCGTATGCTTCGACCGCGGCCTTGGCCTCGTCGTTCAGGCCTTTTTTGACTGCATACAACACGACGACGTTTCGCGCAGCTTGTGCCTGGGCGCCGTCGGGATCGTTTTTCAACAGCAGTCGCATCGTGGTGAGCGCGGCGTCGGCGTCGCTGGCGAGATGATGCAACATGCCGAGGTAGTAAAGATCTTCATTCGACAGAGGTGAACGTGCTTTCAGTATCGAGGCATTCTTTACCGCGAGATCGTGTTGTTCTTTTTTCGTTTGCGCTTCGAGCTTTGGATCGTAGGGCAGCTTCTTTTTGTTGAATTCCTGATAGCGCCGGGCGAGATAGCCGTTTGCGTCTTCGTACAAAACGTGCGCCGGGCGATCGTCGGGCTTGGCCGGATCGTCTGGCTTCGCGTCGAGAGCCGGTTGCGCGACTGGAGACGCGGGTAGCAGTAGTAACAACAGAAAAAGCTTAACGAATTGCATTTGGCTTAACTTACGTGCGCCAGATCGAAACGATTGGGACTAAAAGCAGCGAGCAGCGGCGAAATGCGGCCGCTTACGACAGCTTCGGCAATCAACTCTCCGGTGACGGGCGCGAGTAGGATTCCATTCCGGTAATGTCCCGTTGCATAAAAGAGCCCGTCAATTTCACCACAAGGCCCCAGCACAGGCAAACCGTCAGCGGCGCGCGGGCGCAATCCGGACCAGGTGTCTGTTATTGCGAGGTTTGAAATTTTTGGCGAGATTTCTTGGGCGTTGGCCAGAATGTGGCTGATGCCACCGGCCGTGACTTGTTTTGTGAAACCGGCGTTTTCGCTCGTGGAACCGGCAAGTAAGCGGCCGTCGTGGCGCGGCACGAGATAGCCGCGCGGGCTGTAGATTACGTGGCGCGTGAGTTGGGGGTTGGCGTCGAAACAGATCATTTGGCCGCGAACGGGTTCGATCTTTGGCGTGCGTGCGTTTTGGATGTTGCTTGACCACGTGCCCGCGGCGACGATGATTTTTTGACAGCTAACTTGGCCGCGAGATGTGTGGACGCCTGTGATACGACCGCGCTCGATCTCGATCGACTCGACGTTTGTGTCAGTCGTGATGTTCACTCCAAGTTTATTGACGCTGTTTACCAATGCATTCAGCAGTCGCCGGTTCTCCACTTGAATATCTCGCGGAAAATGCAACGCGCCCCGAACGGATTCCGCGATGCACGGCTCCAACTCTCGCGCTTGCGCTGGCGTCAGCTTCTCAACATCCAATCCCGCCTTTGATTGCCACTCGTAACGCTTCTCAATTTCGCCTAAATCTTCCTCTCTAAATGCCACGTAAAGCGTCCCCGTTGAATCCAGTTCAACGTCAACACCCGTCTCTTCACGTAGCGTTTCCGCAAACTCCGCATAAAGATCGCGACTCCTACACGCGAGTTCGAAAAACTCGTCACTCCCATTCGCTTCCGCCTGTGGCGCGAGAATTCCGCCGGCCGCAAACGACGCTTCAGCACCCAACGACGAGCGCTCTATCAAACACACATCGCGCACGCCACGTCGCGCGAGCTCGCGCGCAATCACGAGCCCAATAACGCCACCACCAATAATCACAACGTCCGCAGTTCGATATTTGTCAGTCACGGTCCAAAGCCTTATTCTTAGTCGAACATGCATGCTATCACACTGATTCCTGGCGACGGCATCGGGCCCGAAGTCGCTTCCAACGTAGTCC
>DATEHX010000232.1:0-7348 GCA_035279345.1 Pyrinomonadaceae bacterium
TCATCGTTGGGAGCAGAAAGCGTGGTCGATCTTTCCGCGGATCAATTTGGCCATCGACGTTCGTTCGCAGGCATTTGTTTTCAAAACTTCTTTTCTTTCGCAAGCGGCGAGGGCCCAGCGAGCGCTGCAAATAGAACGTCAGCAAACGGAAGTAACGCGTTTGGTTGAGAAGAGTCTTGCGTTACAGCAATCACGAAGTGTCAGAGAGACCGTGGTCATGACGCCTTCCGTTCTCAATGTCTCTGAGGTCTACCAACGAAGGGCCCTGGATCGTGTCTTTCGCCGGCTCGTTGTTCGTGAGAGCGAAACGCACATGAAGGGAATTGTAAGAAACGAGGCTTTGAATATTGTTCGTCGCATAACGGAAGAACGCCGCCGTGTCGAGGAGCGAAGTGAAACGGCGACGGTTTTACGGCAACAGCAGCCGGTGTCGCTGAATCAGGAACAAATGAACGAGCTCACCGGAAGATCCACAACCAACGGGAGCGCCGTCGATCGCTTCGGCAGCAACGTGAGAAACACCGACGCAATGCCCACGCCCTTCATGACGCCGAATTTGAATCTCCAGCAATTAACGGATCACGTGATACGGCAAATAGACGATCGGATCATCGCGCACAAGGAGCGCATGGGAAAGCTTTTCTAAACGGGTAATGCTATGGCTCTCGTGAAAGCACAAATCATTGTCGAACACACCGGTCAACGGTTCGACGTCTTTTTTAATCCCGAAGAGTACACGATTAACAAAGATAACAACTTCGCGTCGCAGGCGATCCCCGGCTTGTCTGGTCCATTGCTCCAGTTTGTAAACGGCAACATGCGAACACTCGAGATGGAGTTGTTCTTCGACACGTGGGACACGCCGGACCTCGCGAAAAAGGACGTTCGCGAACTGACCGGCAAGATCACGAACCTGTTGGTCATTGATTCAGAGCTGCACGCTCCGCCGATCTTACAGGTCTCGTGGTCGTCGTTGCAGTTTCGCTGTGTACTAGCGCGCGCGAGTCAGAAGTTCATCCTGTTTGCTGACGACGGCACGCCGGTTCGTGCGCGTCTGAACGTGACTTTCAACGAGTTTATCGACGCGGATCGTGAAGCGCGTGAGATCAACCGCCAAACCGCGGACTTCAGCAAAGTCTACACGGTTACCCAAGGCGAAACTCTCAGCGGCATCGCGACAAAAGTCTATGAAACGCCACTGCTTTGGCGCGCCATCGCCGTGGCCAACAACATCGACGATCCGCGCTCTATCGAAACCGGACAGTCGCTGCTGATTCCGTCGCTGCCGTTCCGAGATCCTGAAACGGGTGAGGTCGTGAACTGATGGCTCGCTATCCCATCTACGCTCCAGACTATCGCCTCAAGATTAGCGGCGAAACGATTCCCGCTACGCTACGGGCCAACGTCATCAGTATCACCTACCAGGACGGCATGGAAGGCGCCGACCGCGTTGAAGTCACTATCGCAAACGAAAACTTGCGCTGGTTGGACCATCCGCTTCTGCAAGTCGACAACAAGGTCAGTCTGTCGCTCGGCTATGTGCCCGATCCGCTCGAAGAAGTCTTCGTCGGCGAAGTCACGGGCGTCGAAACAAACTTTCCCAACAGTGGAATGCCGACGGTCAAGCTCATCTGTCACGATTTTCTACAGCGGCTGACGAAAGGAACGAAGGATCGTGGTTTTCTGATCAATATCCCGACCGTTGGAAATTTTCCGTTGCCGGACGTGGCTGTGGCGGCGATCGTGTCCGCTGAGAACCTCCTGATTCCTTCTCCCGATCCAGTGGGCGGCGCACTGTCAGTGCTCATGACGCTCGCGACGTATGTTGCGGCCCCGGCACTCGCACAGCAGGGAGTTGCGCGCCAGCGTGGCACCAGCGACTTCGCTTTTCTGACGGAGCTGTCAAAGAAAAACGGCTGGGAAATGTTTATCGATCACACGCAGGATCCGATCGGATACCGGCTGCGGTTCAAGTTTATGTTGAGTGAGATGTCGCCGAGTTTATCGCTGAAGTGGGGTTCTTCGTTGATGAACTTCACGCCTCGGATAACTACTGTCGGCGACGCCGGGATCTCGGTGCGCGTTTGGGTTTCGAGTCTGAAGATGTCGTTCACGATCACAGTGGCGTGGGACTTCGATCGCGCGTCTTTCAATCTGTCTGTGTCGCCGGGCTTCGGAACGCCCGGGAAGACGGAACAGTCGATCTCGATCAAGCCGACAGGGTTTGCGCAAGCGCCGCAAAAAATTCTGACTGAGCTGCTGCCGCGACTGAACAACAGGTTGACGGGTTCGGGCAGCAGTGTTGGCGATTTAAGAATCAAGGCGAGCCGCGTGATCAACTTCGAAGGGTTAGGCGAGCAGTTTAGTGGTCTGTACCGAATCACATCCGCGACCCACAGTCTGGATGGCAGTGGCTTTCGCACGAATTTCAACGTGAGGAAAGAAGTCTGGTTCGGCGGCTTTCCGTTGCCGAAGAGTCCGGGACAGTTGTTGCGAGTTCAGGGTCAGAGTGTCGGCAGTATCAGTGGCAGTGTTAATGGCAGCATCAGCGGTGGCGTAAGCATCGGCTGAAGGGAGAACGTTATGCCTGAAGGACTGGTGGAATCTGTAAGCTCCGGCGAGGAACGTGCGACCGCGGGTTTTGCGATCGCGCCGGGTGTGGTCAGAAACAATCTCGACGTACTGGCGGAGGGACGAGTGCAGGTAGAAATACCGTCGCTACCGTCGTACGAAGTGTGGGCTCGTGTGTCGAGTGTTGGCGCGGGCTCGAGCCGTGGGTTTTGCTGGATACCACAGATCGACGATGAAGTGCTCGTGGCGTTCAATCAAAACGACGAACGCGATGCTTACATTCTCGGTGGGCTTTGGAACACTCGCGATCGTCCGCCAATGACGATTCCCACTGACTTTTTGATCAAGCGGGTTATCAAGACCGGCATTGCCGGGGGACTGGGCCATGAGATCGAGTTTGATGATGCGCTTCAGTCGATCAAGATCACTTCGAGTACGCAACAAAAGATCACGATTGATCCACTCAAGATCGAAATGACGAACCTCGCGGGCACAGTCACGGTCACGCTCGACAACACACAACAGGCGATCACGTTGCAAGCAGTCGCCAGCATCGAGTTGAAAGCCGCTCAGATCAAGTTACAAGCCGTGAACATCGACATCGAAGGAACCGCGGCTACCAATATCAAGTCGACTGGTATCTGCAACATCAACGGCAGTTTGGTGAAGATTAATTAACTCTTCTCTGTGTCTCTGTGCCTCTGTGGTTAATTCTTAGCAAACCACTGAGACACAGAGACACAGAGACAAAGCCGGAGAAACGATATGCCACCAGCCGCACGAATCACCGATCCTACCGGGCATCCTGGCATCATTGCCGGACCTGGCGTTGCCACCGTTTTGATTGGCGGACTGCCCGCTGCCGTCATGGGCGACAACCACGTCTGTTCATTTCCACCACCGCCTTCGCATCCGCCGTCACCAATTGTTAAAGGCAGCGCGACTGTGCTGATCGGCGGTAGACCAGCAGCACGCATGGGTGATCTCGCAGGGTGTGGCGCTCCGATCATCATGGGTCTGCCGACAGTGCAAATCGGAGGATGAGCATGGACCTGAAAAACCTCGATCCGGAAAAAGCGTTTCTTGGCGTTGGCTGGGCCTTCCCACCGGCGCTCGACGTGACGCGCGTGCCGGCGATGGTCGCCTACGAAGAGGACATACGCCAATCGATCATGATCATCATGGGCACCGAACCCGGCGAGCGAATCATGCGGCCGGACTTCGGCGCCGGACTGAACCGCTTCGTCTTCGAACCGGCCAACACCACCACGATGGCGCTGATTCAAACACGCGTTCGCGGCGCGCTCGTCGATTGGGAGCCGCGCATCGAGGTCATCGACGTGAAAGTCACTCTCGATCCGAACGAAAGAAATCTGCTGCTCATAGAGACCACTTATCGTGTGCGCGCGACGAACACGTTACACAACCTTGTCTATCCCTTTTATCTCCAGGAGGCGACTGCGCGGTGAAGAACGGATCTGACATCGTGCTTGATTCGCGAAAGGCTGCCGAGATCGTGGCCCAGGTACTCGCGCGCCGTCCCGGTTATGTGCCCGCGTGGCTTCCGGCTGACAAGGGGCCTGACATTGCCGTCACGCAAGTGTTTGCCCGTTATCTCTACGCCATTTTGCAACGGTTGAACCAGGTACCGGACAAGAACAAGCTTGCGTTTCTCGATCTGCTCGGAATCCAGTTGATTGCCCCGGCCGCCGCGCGCGTGCCAATGATTTTTCAAATGGCGGAGCAAGCGCCCGACACGCGCATCAACGCCGGACTTCAGGTCGCAGCGCCGCCTCCACCGGAGAGTGATAACCAGGTAATTTTCGAGATCGAACGAGCCACTGGTCTATCCGCAACGCGCCTGCAACAGGTCTTCAGTTTATGGCCCGGCAGGGATCAGTACATCGATCACAGCGTTGCTGTGCTGGCGCCGCAGCCTTTCGAGATCTTCAAGCGATCGGAACTGCGAGACACGCCGCACATTGTTTACCTGGCCCACGATACGCTTCTTGCACTCAGTGGTAAGAGCCAGATTGACGTCGAGGTCGAGTTAACCACGGTCAGCTCCGAGACGCTCGATGTCTCGTGGGACTACTGGGATGGAAAAGTCTGGCGTGGCTTCAAAGCCATGCAAACCGAATGCGGTGAAACAGAAGCGCTGAAACTCGACAGTACAGTCAGGCTAACCCGCAGTGGAAAATTCAATTTAATGACTGACTGCGCCAAGACTTCGCAGACCGAGGTCAACGGCGTCAACGCGTACTGGATTCGCGGCCGCCTCACCGAACCTTTGCCGCCCGATCCGGCAAACGTTCTGCCCGAAGTCGAGAAGATCATGCTCAGCGCAATCATCGAGAACATGCCGGTTCCGGTTGCCGATCAGCCTTCACCTACAGCGACGGGTGGTGTCGTGCCTGATATGGCTTTCACTGACGGCGCGGAAGTGGATCTGAGCAAACCGTTCTATCCACTCGGTCAGACGCCACAACCGGGCTCCACTTTCTACTTCTCGACCGAAGAGATCTTCAGCAAGCCCGGTGCGAAGATGTATGTGTTCGTCACGCCCACCTCTACGCCACAGGATCAATTTGCCATCACGTCGACAACACCGGTGATTGAGAGTAGTCCAACTCAACCGCTGACGATCCCAGGTATCGATCACGAGCTTAGCTGGGAATACTGGAATGGCCGCGGGTGGTTCCCACTCAATGAATGGTTCGAGCTCGACGGCAATCCTGTCGAGGCGCCATCCGATTTCACGGAGTTAAAGACCTACTGGCTCGAGTTGCCGCTTGATTTCGAGCGCACAAAGGTCAACGACCAGGAAGGTTTCTGGATGCGCGCGCGCCTGTTGAGTGGTGGCTACGGATTTACAAAAGTGATCAAGTGGAGAGATGGAAACTTCGATAACGAGTTTACTTATTTCATTCCACGGCCACCCGCGGTCTCCGACTTCCGTCTTGGTTACGCCTGGCAACACGGGCCATTCCACGCGGAACACGTCTTCACTTACAACGATTTTCAGTTTGCGGATCGTACCGAAGACGCGAAGTGGCCGGGATTGACATTCCAACTCTTCAAACCGACCGCTGACGTCACTCCGACGCTCTACGTAGGCTGCGACAAAAAGCTTCCGGTCGATCGCATCAGTCTTTATTTCGATATCGTCGAGCAGCCGGGAGAGACAAAAGGTCCAGCGCTGCTTTGGGAATATTGGGACGGAATCGCGTGGCGTGTTTTGTCGGTCGAAGACGAAACAAACAATCTGCGCGTGCCGGGGTTAGTTTCGTTTATCGGTCCCGCTGATGCCGAAGCTCTCAATCGTTTTGGTCAATTGCTCTTCTGGTTGCGCGTCCGGCTGAAGGAAGATGGACCACCAGGTACGGCCACGTTCAATTCCATCCTGACCAATGCGGTGTGGGCCACGCAGCGTCAAACCATTGTCAACGAACAGCTCGGCGAAAGCGGTGGACAGCCAAACGAGGTGTTCAACTTCGTGCAGATTCCCGTGCTTGCCGGTGAACGTATCGAGGTACGCGAACTCATGGGTCTGCGCGCGAATGTGGAGTGGCGCAATCTGGCGATGGAGGTTCTCGGAAACAACGTTGCGCTGGTACAGGAACTGGAAGATCAACTCGGACGCGAAGGGCAACAGAACGAGATCGAAAAAGGCGACCTGCGTTTGGTGCGCGATCGCCGCAAGCGTGTTGTCGAGGCGTGGGTGCATTGGACGGAACAGAAACATCTTTCGTTCGCGGCCGCGAACGAACGAGTTTACGAAGTGGAAAGAATTCAGGGCCGCTTGCGCTTTGGCGATGGAGAGCACGGAAAGGTGCCGCCCGAAGGCTCGATGATCATGGCGCGTCGTTATCAATCCGGCGGCGGGCTGCGAGGCAACGTCGGAATCAAAACCATCACGCAAC
Source organism: Pyrinomonadaceae bacterium (assembly GCA_035279345.1). GTDB lineage: Bacteria > Acidobacteriota > Blastocatellia > Pyrinomonadales > Pyrinomonadaceae > PSRF01. Next base: position 6,495 of record DATEHX010000232.1, read on the forward strand.
TGCTGGCTCCGGCCGCGGGCGTGCAGGGCGTTTTCAATCCGCGCTCCGCCGAAGGTGGCGGCGACGCCGAGACAGTAGAAGCACTGCTCACGCGTGGTCCAAAAACGCTGCGTCATCGTGGCCGTGCGCTTCTGCCCGAAGATTACGAAACATTAGCACGCGAATCTTCTACCGCTGTCGGCTTCGCCCGCGCGATTCCGACGCACAACTCTTTCGGACAAAAAACGCCCGGTTGGGTCACGTTGCTGATCATCCCCGAGAGTGAGGAACCAAGACCGTGGCCTTCGTTTGGACTGCGCGAACACGTGCGCAAGTTTATCGAGTTGCGCGCGCCGGCGGATCTCGCTGCTGCCGCACAGATCTATGTCACTGGGCCACAGTACCTAGAGATCGATATTGACGTGACTCTTGCACCAGTCACGCTCGATGTGGCGGGTGAAGTTGAAACCGCAACGCGAGAGGCTCTCGGGAAGTTTTTTCATCCGCTTCACGGTGGACCGGAAGGAACCGGCTGGGCCTTAGGCCGCGACGTTTTCATCTCGGACGTTGCGTCTGTTATCGAGCGCGTCAAAGACGTGGACTACGTGAAGGAGTTGTACCTGCTGCGCGAAGGCACGTTGCAGGGTGAGCGCATCGATGTGCCTGACGACCGCATCGTGGTCGCGGGCGATATCAAGATCAAGTTGATTAGTGAAGTTTAGTTTCTCTGTGCAACCTCTGTGTCCTCTGTGTCTCAGTGGTTGGTTGTTGCTAAGAATTATTAACCACAGAGGCACAGAGGACACAGAGGTTGCACTGAGAGAGGACTGAGAAATGGTTCTTCCGTTACCAAATTTAGACGACCGGCGCTGGAT
>DATEHX010000233.1:0-2143 GCA_035279345.1 Pyrinomonadaceae bacterium
CGCGCCGCCGGCGGCAGCGATGATCACTTCCAAACCGTGCTCTTCAGCCGTCGAACCAAATTCCGCCGCCAGCGATGGCGACCGGTGCGCCGAAATCACGCGGCTCTCGTGCGCCACGCCAAACTGCGCCAGCGTCTCACCAGCATGTTTCATCGTTTCCCAGTCAGACTGGCTACCCATGATCACTGCTACAAGTGGTTTCTCTGTGCTCATCTTCTTTTATTCACCTTGGTCCAGCGAAAAGCCGCGCTCCCCGTCGAAAGTGTAAAGCCCTTCTGTCTTAATAAAGTCGAATCCGCCGCCCGCGACGCGCCCCAGCAACGAAATGATCTGCGCGTGCGAAACCTTGCCATCCTCAGACTCAGGCCGGAACCGGCAGCGCCAGTGGTCCGAACAAAAAGTCTCCGTGTGACCTCCAGGCCAAACCTTCACGCCGCGGTTGCTGATCATCGTCAACTTCAAACCGTCGCCATTCAAACGGCTCAGACCATCGCCGAGATCGTTCGCGGAGCCCTTGGTCCAATCGAGAAAAACGTCAACACCGACCAGTTCCTTTTGCGGCGCCGGTTTACTCGATCCGGCACTCGCCGCCGAAGCCGCTTCATCAGCCTTCTTGTACTTTCGCGCCTTCAGGATTTGCGGCTGTTGGCCCAAACGCTGAACCACTGCCTCGGCAAACTCCTTCGTGCCGACTTTTTCCTTGCTGACTGACTCGTCGTAAATGTCGTACGTGTGAATCCCATCTTCAATTGTGCGCAGCCAGGCGTTGTGAACACGTTCCGCGTGATCCGTCAAACCAACGTGCACGAGCATCATCACCGCGCCCAGCAACAATCCCGAAGGATTCGCGAGATTCTGTCCCGCTCGGCGCGGCGCCGATCCGTGAATCGCTTCAAACATCGAAACGTGCTCGCCAATGTTTGCCGAACCGGCCAAACCAACCGAACCCGCAATCTGCGCCGCGACGTCCGAAAGCACGTCGCCATAAAGATTCGGCATCACGACGACGTCGAAAGCTTCGGGCGTGTCAGCCAGTTTCGCGGCGCCGATATCGACGATCCAATGCTCGTTCTCGAGATCGGAATACTCCGCGGCAATTTCGTCAAAAATCTTATGAAACAGACCGTCGGTCAGTTTCATGATGTTGTCTTTGGTAAAGCAGGTTACTTTCTTACGATTGTTTCGCCTCGCGTATTCAAAAGCGTAACGAATGATTTTCTCCGAGCCGGGACGCGAGATTAATTTTAAACACTGCACGACCTGGTTTGTTTGCCGGTGCTCGATTCCGGCGTAGAGGTCTTCCTCGTTCTCGCGAACGATGACCACGTCCATGTTCGGGTGTTTTGTTTCGATGAAAGGATGGTAGGCAACACACGGCCGCACGTTGGCGTACAGACCAAGCACCTTGCGCACTGTTACGTTGAGGCTCTTGTAACCGCCGCCCTGCGGCGTGGTGATCGGCGCCTTGAGGAAGACTTTGGTGCGTCGCAGTGAGTCCCACGAACTCGGCTCGATACCCGAAGAGTTTCCCGCCAGGTAAACTTTTTCGCCGATGTCGATGGTTTCGATGTCCAGCGGCGCCTCGGAGGCCTCCAAAATGCGGAGGGTGGCGGCCATGATCTCAGGCCCGATGCCGTCGCCATTAGCCACAGTGATAGGGATGCGTTCTGCCATTTATGCCCAGCCTTTCCATTGGATCTCGTAAAGAGGAAGCAGGGAATAGTAAGGCAAAGCCGTAAAATTGCCAATTTCCGATTTGCCAATTGCCGATTTGAAATAGCTGGTTTTTCAATCGAAAATCGGCAATCGAAAATCGGCAATCCCCAAATTTACCCTTGACGCGTTTCCAAACACTCCTGCATACTTTTCCGCACAGATACCTGCTCTCGCGCATCAACGGTGACTGCGCCTGTCCGTGATCGTTAAGCGACGAGGTTCGGCTGATAGAGAGTGAGGCAGTTGTCAACCAGTTAGAAGCCGCTCTCGAGATTTTTTAGAGCACCGGGTTCGTCGCAGCTCGCCGAAAGTATCGGTAGTCCCCCCCGAACTGGATCAGCGAATTCCAGCAAGCCCGCGCTTCCATTCAAATAAGGATAGTAAGAATGGCTACGAAACTATATGTAGGAAACCTCTCGTTCCGTAC
>DATEHX010000234.1:0-9831 GCA_035279345.1 Pyrinomonadaceae bacterium
CGAGATGAACATAAAAGGCCGAATTGTGCCTGCTGTTCTCTTATTGGGGCCCGTATTGACTTTCACCGCGCCGGTTCAAGCTCAAAACAGCGTTACCGCTTCGGCGCGTCCTGCAATTTCCGTCCTGGATAGCACTAAGGAACAAGATGGACTTGTCGGTTCTGTACGACGAGTTAAGACGGAGACTGCCCGGATCGAGATCAAAGACGGACATCCGGTCGAGGGATCACCGCAATTAGTTGAAGTCACCACCTACGGGATCAAGGGGAATCGAGTTGAAAACACCTCCTACCCGATCGCCGGGTCACTCGCAGGCAAAGAAGAATACAAGTACGACGAACGTGGAAACATCACGGAGATGACGCTGCGCGACGACCGCGGCGCGATTCTCAGCCGTGAGGCGTACACGTATGAGTTCGACAAGTTTGGTAACTGGACCAAGATGACGACGAACCTGGTCGTGTTTGAAAACGGGGCGTTGAAACGCGAGCCTACGGAAGTAACTTACCGGACTGTTACTTATTACTTTGATGATAGCGTTGCGAAGGCTGTTGAGCAGCCGAAAGCTGTTGAGGAACCGCCGAAAGCTGTTGAAGAACCGAAGGTGATAGTTGCAGCAGCAGTTCCGGAGTTTGTGTCGCGTGAGGTTGAGGGAACACGGATTTTAGGAATTGAATACGACGAGATTCCCGCGTCTTCCCCTGATATTGGATCTCCTCCCCTTGTTCTCAAGCGAGTGGAACCTGCGTTAAGCCCGGCGATGGATTTGTACGCCACGGGCCGCAGCCGTTTCGAAGCGGGTGACGTCAAAGGCGCGATCGACGCCTACCTGCAATCGATCAAGATGGAACCCGGTTCGGCTGAAGTCTTTCTCAACCTGGGTCACGCATACCTGAAACTCCAAAAAGACAGCGACGCGATCAAAGCATTCAAACAGTCGCTCAAACTCAACCCCGATCAACCCGAGACGCAATACGGTTTAGGTCTGGCCTCGTTTCGCCGAGGCCAGTTTCAGGAAGCGGTTGACGCGTTCAAAAAGGCCGTCACTCTCGAACCCAGAATGGCGAAGGCGCATTACGGCCTGACGCTCGCTTATCAGGAGCTCGGACAATCCCAGGGCGTGATCGAACACTACCGGATCCTCGAGCGACTCGACAAAAATCTCGCGCGGAAAGTAGCCATGACTTTTCCGCAGTACAACTTTTCGTGCCGCCAGGTGCAAGGTTGCCCCTAAACCCCAGAGATTTGCAGGAGTAGTAATGCAGAATAATCGTTTCGTAGTTTTGACCGGACATCTCAACAACTATCCCCTATCCGATCTGGTCGGCATTCTGCGCCACCAGAGGAAAACCGGACGGTTGCTGATCGAGTATCCGAAAGGTCCGGCAACGTTTTTCTTTCAAGAGGGTGAATTGATCGACGCTCGTCTCAACGACCTCACCGGCTTGCAGGCGATCTGCGTGGCCCTGGCCCAACCGGATGCCGCGTTCAATTTCAATCCTTTAATTCCCGCAACCCGCCGCTCGATTGAATCTTCGTTACACAGAGCTGTTTCCGAACTGTTCGGCTGTTGGGATGAGAGTGCGCTACAGATCGAGACGACCGCCGCGCCCACACCAGTGCTCACCACACAGCCCGAACCGTTAGCGCTTCCGCCCGCAACGACTATTGCATTGCGGCAACGTCCGCTGCTATTCATGGCCGCGGCGGTTTTGGTTGGCGTGGGACTGTCAACGGTGATCGCAGTCACTGGAGGTTTCAACACGAATCCGCCAGCAGTCGCCGCCGCCGCTGAAGCCCCACGCGTTATTATTCAGCCAAATCCGTCTCCATCCGTGTCATCCGTGTTACCCAGTCACCAAACAAAACCAAAACCCCGGCCCAAAAGCAGTAACACGGATAACACAGATCAAAAGCAACAACCGATCACGGTCGTGATGCAGATCGAAAACGGGCGCGTACTAAAAGCGTCGATCGCAAACCCAAAACCCGGCCGCGAGAGTTACGAAGCACTCGCATTACGAATCGCGCGCCAACGCCGGTACGCGCCTGCCGTGAACGGCGGCCAAACTGTCACGATTGCTGTCAGCCCCCAGGACTAAAGACTGCTAACTGAAAGGCGCCCCGATGTTATTTCTCGAGACGAAAGCCCTGAATCATTCAGTCGAAGGCGACGCGCGCACGAAGTTGTTGCAGCAACTCGAGGAACGCGGTCTCACGCCGCTGATCCGTTCCGCGCGCGTGCGCTTCTTCGAAGAAGTGCTCCTCGGCGCCGATCGCATTTCCGATCTGGAAACTGCGCTCGCTTCAAATACCGATACCACTATCGACGAACCTTTCGTGCGCGGCGACGTGTTCTGTTTTCACGACCACGTTCTCTTTCTACTTTTCGAAGACGACGAAACACTGCGCGCGGGCATCGTTTACGAACCGCGTACGCCGGAACCGTTTCGCAAACTCGACTCGTTCTGTCAGGACGTTCGCACGCTGCTGCTCACGAACGACAACCGCGACGATTTGGCGCAGTGGCAGCCGGGCAAGGCCGCGATGCCGCAGGGCTTCCGCACGTTTGTTGAAAAGCAGGACGCTGATTCGCTCTACACGAGTTTGCGCAAAGAGACGATGAGCAAGCGCATCCTTGCTGCTTCGAAACTTGAAGACGAACGCGCGCGTGTCTTTCTGCGCACTGCGCGCAACGCGCACGAAGAAGGCTACGCCGCGAAGCTGCTGACCGGAAACACTGACTCCGCTCAGGTGCCGATTCAACGGCTCGAAGACGTTGGTCTTGTCGAACGTGAAGTGCAGATCAGTTGTCGTAAGACAGGTCACGCGCTGTTTCGTTTGCCTAATCCGCACGCGCTCGCGGTCGTGACTGTGAGCGATGCGACGTGCAGCGAATGTGGCGCGGCGGTGGCTGATGAGAATGTGGAAGAAGTGATTGCGCCGACGCAACTCGCCTCGTCGTTACTTGAAGATGGTTCGTGGCTGGTGAGCCGGATTCATTTCCTGTTGCGTGAGATGGGCGTGCCGGAACGCGAGATCGCGGTTGGTCCGTCGGAAGGCACCGGCTACGGTCAGATGATGGCGAACATTTGCGGCGAGTCGTTTCTGATCGTGACGCGCGATGGCGATCTGACGCCGGCGTTTGCGCGCTGGGCGATCGATCTGGAGATTGAAACTGAAGCATCGCACCTGGTGATCGTTGCGACCGGACGAATTCATCGCGAAGCGGGAGTGTTGTTGCAGAATCACTCGCGGCGGCGGGTCAGTGGCGGACAGGACTTCGAGATGATCATTGCCGACGACGCCGCGACCGCGGGCCGCGAGTTACAGAATGCGCTCGAACGCGTTTCGCGGCGTGTTATCGCGGAACAGCTCTGCGTGTTGGACAACAGTATCGGTTTGTCAGTGAGCCACGTCGTAATGAAGAAGTTTCAGCGTTTAAGAGCCACGGATCACACGGACAACACGGATCGAGTAACTGAAGCTGAATCCGTGTTCGTGGAACCCACTGCTCCGCTTACTCTGATGGCTGGCGCGTCGTCTGGTGAAGTGATCAACGTCGAATGAGTAGAAGCGACGAGCGTTGGTCCGCAGACGTAGCTACCTTGCGCGAGGCCGCTGAGGAGCTTGTCCGTCGTCGTGAGTTAGCGAAACCGAACCTCCCGCGATTGATTAACGGGCCGTTTGACGAGATTGCTCAATCGCTCGACGATCCCTCACCCGAAGTCCGTAAGAAAGCGGTTCGCGAACTCTACGAACTCGATCCCGATCAGGCCGCTACGTTAGTGAACGATGCACTGCGCGCCGGTTCGCCCGAAGAACGCCGCCGCATCGGCACTGCGCTGGCTGACAGTGGTTTGCTTTACGAAGCGATCGACGACCTGATGGGCGAGAATCACGAGAGTTGTTACGGCGCTTTTTCGTTGTTGTTTTTGGTGGCGAAAGCGGGCGTCGTGGAGCCGTTGACTACGGTCATTGAGAAAAACCCCAGTCTCGATCTAAGCCTCGCGATCATTCGTCTGCTCGCTTCGAGCGGCGAGCCGGAAGTCGGTCCCGCTTTGAAAAAACTCGCTTCGAGCTCCTCAATCGCGCCTGAGCTTCGCTCCGCCGCCGCCGAAGCCGCCACGCAACTCAGCTAAAACCATCCACGAATTACGCAGATCGACAGAGATTGACGTCTGTCCTACTATTGTAGTTTTCACATGCGCTTCAAACTTCATTCTGAATACGAACCCAAGGGCGATCAGCCGGCGGCGATCGACGCAATCGTGCGCGGTCTCAACGACGGCGCGAAGGATCAGGTACTGCTCGGCATCACCGGCAGCGGCAAGACGTTTACCATTGCGAGCGTCGTCGAACGTATGCAACGTTCGACGCTCGTGCTGGCGCACAACAAGACTCTCGCGGCGCAACTGTTTCAGGAGTTTCGCACGCTTTTTCCCGAGAACGCCGTCGAGTATTTCGTCTCTTATTACGACTACTACCAACCGGAAGCTTACGTTCCCGCGGCGGACGTCTACATAGAAAAGGAAGCGATCGTCAACCAGGAGATCGATCGCTTGCGAATGTCGGCGACGCGCGCGTTGTTCGAGCGTCGCGACGTGATCGTGGTGGCGAGTGTGTCGTGCATTTACGGTCTCGGCGATCCGGATGCGTATTACGGTTTGCTGTTTTTTGTCGAACCGGGCGGGCGCATGTCGCGCGATGTGCTGCTCCAGCGCTTGGTTGAGTTGCAGTACGAACGTTCCGACATCAACTTTCAACGCGGCACGTTTCGGGTGCGCGGAGACGTGGTGGAGATCTATCCGAGTTATCAAGACCTCGCGTATCGCATCGAGTTGTGGGGCGATGAGATCGACTCTGTTTCCACGATCGATCCGCTTTTAGGTGAAGTTGTTGAAAAGCACACGTCTCGCGTGCCGATCTATCCGAAGACGCACTACGTAATGTCGCGTCCCACGATTAAGCGGGCAATCAAGACGATCAAGGAAGAGCTCGAGTGGTGGGAGCCCAAGCTAATCAACGAAGGCAAACTGGTGGAAGCGCAGCGGCTGCACCAGCGCACTATATTCGATCTCGAAATGATCAAGGAGATGGGTTTCTGCCGCGGTATCGAGAACTATTCACGACACTTGACTGGTAAAAACCCGGGCGAACCGCCACCAACACTACTCGACTATCTGCCACGCGACACACTGATCGTAATCGACGAGTCGCACCAGTCAGTTCCACAGGTGCGCGGAATGTTTGAGGGGGATCAATCCCGCAAGCGAACGTTAGTCGAATACGGATTTAGATTGCCGTCCGCACTGGATAATCGTCCGTTGAACTTCAAGGAATTTGAAGCGCGCATCGGCCAGACGATTTACGTGTCGGCGACGCCCGGGCCTTACGAATTAACAAAGGCGGCCGGTGAAGTGATCGAACAGATCATTCGTCCGACAGGATTGATGGATCCGGAAGTGGAAGTGCAACCGGTCAAGGGTCAGATCGATCATTTGCTGGAGGAGTGCCGGCAGCGTGCCGAAGTTCGCGAGCGCGTGCTGGTCACAACGCTGACGAAGCGGATGGCTGAAGACTTGACGGAGTATTTCACGGAAGTCGGCGTGCGTGTTCGCTATCTGCATTCCGATATCGAAACGCTCGAGCGCATCAAGATCTTGCGCGATTTGCGGCGCGGCGAGTTTGACGTGCTTGTAGGGATCAATTTGTTGCGTGAGGGATTGGATCTGCCGGAGGTTTCGCTGGTGGCGATCCTCGATGCGGACAAGGAAGGTTTTCTGCGTTCCGAGCAGTCGTTGATTCAGACGATCGGGCGTGCGGCGCGAAACGCGCGTGGCAAAGCGATCCTTTACGCGGATCGAATCACCGATTCGATGAAACGCGCGCTGGAAGAGACGTCGCGGCGGCGTGCGATTCAGGAAGTCTACAATCGCGAGAACGGGATCACGCCGAAGACGATCATCAAACCGATCGAAGCGACGTTGATCACGGCCTCTGAAGCCGATTACTTCAAGATGCCGACCGAAGTCGATCAGATCGAAGACTACTCGCCGGAGAATCTCGAAGCCACGATTCAGCGGTTGGAGGTCGAGATGCGCGGGGCGGCGAAGCGGTTTGAGTTTGAGAAGGCGGCGGAGCTGCGCGATCGGCTCAAGGTTCTGCGCGAGCGCGAATTACAGTTGACGTGAAATCCGTGTTTATCCCTTTCTAATGCAGGTTAAGTCGAACCCAGACGAGATACAGTCGTTTCTATCGGACGCGAGTTTTATACGCGACGGACACGCTGAACGCGTTGTATTACCCGAGAGCGTTGAAGAAGTCGCCGAGATCCTTGCGGCTGCGAATCGAGATCGCACTCCGGTGACGGTTTCAGGCGCGGGTACGGGAACCGTTGGTGGACGCGTTCCGTTCGGCGGGATCGTGTTGGCCACGGATCGGCTTAACCACATCAAGAGCATCGAGAACGACCGGGCAGTGGCTGAAGCAGGTGTAATCCTCGCGGATTTTCAACGCGCAGTGGATCACAAAGGACTGTTGTACCCGCCCGATCCAACTGAACGCGGTTGCTTCCTCGGCGGCACTGTCGCAACGAATGCTTCCGGCGCGCGGACCTTTAAATATGGTCCGACGCGCAATTACATCGAGCGTTTGAAAGTCGTGCTGGCTTCCGGAGAGGTTCTTGATCTGCGCCGTGGCGGCAAGATTTCCAAAATTCCTATTCCAACGTACCGCCGGCCTGCGACCCGCAAGAATGCAGCGGGCTACTTCGTCTCTCCAAACATGGACGAAATCGATCTGTTCATCGGCAGTGAAGGAACACTCGCGGTAATTTGCGAGATCGAAACGCGTCTCGTCCCCAAGCCCGAAGGTCTCTTGAGCGGCGTCGTGTTCTTCGCCAGTGAGTCCGACGTGCTCGCATTTGTCGCTGAAGCGAAGAGCGGCGCTGTCGACGCGCGCGCACTCGAGTTCTTCGACAACGAATCGCTTAACTTCCTGCGCCAAAAATATCCGGAGGTTCCTAAAGAAGCCGTCGCCGCGATCTTTTTCGAACAGGAGACCGCGAATGAAACGGAAGAATCGATCCTGAACAAATGGCTTGCGCTGCTTGATAAGCATCACGCCTTTAACGATTCGTGGTTTGCGACGAACGAACAGGACCAGGCGCGCTTGCGAGAGTTTCGCCACCAACTGCCGGTGTTGATGAATGAGTGGTTTGCACACTACCGGCAACGAAAAGTCTCGACCGACATGGCCGTTCCGGACGAAGCGTTTCCCGGGCTCTTCGATCTCTACAAACAAACACTCCGATCGAGCGGCTTGCGTTACACGATCTTCGGCCACATCGGCGACAATCACGTGCACGTCAACATTCTCCCGCGCGATGAAGACGAAGGCACACGCGCGCGTGAGTTGTACGTGCAGTTTCTGAAGTACGCTGCTTCGGTCGGCGGCACGCTTTCCGCCGAGCACGGCGTCGGCAAGTTGAAACGCGACTACCTGCGGCTCTTTTATACCGACGAACAGCTCCGCGAAATGGCCGCGTTGAAAAAGACTTTCGATCCGCATGGTATTCTCGGACGCGGAAACATCTTCGCCGAGGAATTCTTGAACTGATGCTCAGATTCACCACAGCCGGAGAATCGCACGGCCGCGCGCTCGTCGCGATCGTCGAGGGTTTGCCCGCGGGCCTGCCGGTAGACCAGGAGTTAATCGATTACGAGTTGCGGCGGCGCCAACTCGGCTACGGGCGCGGCGGGCGCATGAAGATCGAGCGCGACCACGCGGAGATTCTCAACGGGGTTCGTCATGGACTGACGCTCGGCTCGCCCATCACGTTACTGATCGAAAACAAAGATTGGCCCAACTGGACCGACGTTATGGCCGCTGAGACGCGTGAGATCGCGCCGGAGAAATCGCGGCGTTTGAAACGCCCGCGGCCCGGTCACGCGGATCTTCCGGGCGGTTTGAAGTACGACGTGCGCGATCTGCGCAACATTCTCGAACGCGCTTCGGCTCGCGAAACGACCGCGCGCGTTGCGTGTGGCGCACTCGCGAAACAGTTGCTCGCGGCATTCGGAGTTGAAGTTCGCAGTCACGTCATTCAACTGGGCGGCATACCGGATCAGCCGCTCGAATTGTCGTGGGAACAGATCGCGGCGATTGCAGACGATGCGCCGTTGCACTGTGCCGACACCGAAGCAGAACAGAAGATGATCGCGTTGATCGACGAGACGCGTCACAAAGGCGACACGCTCGGTGGGATATTCGAAGTCGCTGCTCGTGGTGTGTTGCCGGGTTTGGGTTCGCACACTGCCTGGGATTTGAAACTCGATGGACTGCTGGCGCAGGCGGTGATGTCGATACCGGCGGTGAAGGCGGTTGCGATTGGGGCGGGCGCCGAAGCGAGCAGTCTCCCGGGTTCTGAGGTTCACGACGAGATCGCTTACAACGCGGAAACGCGCGAGTTCATACGCGAGACGAACCGTGCGGGTGGACTCGAAGGCGGCATTACCAACGGTGAAGAAATTCGCATCCGTGGACATTTGAAGCCTTTGTCGACGCTTCGTCGCTCACTTAGATCCGTGGACATCGACACGAAAGAAGAAGAAGCCGCGGCGTTCGAACGTTCCGATGTCACAGCGGTACCGGCAGCGGGCGTGATCGGTGAATCGATGGTGGCGCTAGTGCTCGCGCGCGCCATGCGCGAGAAGTTTGGCGGCGATAGTTTGGGTGAAATGAAGCGCAACTTTGAGGGGTATCGCGAGCAGTTGCGAGGCTACTAAAGCCATCCACAGATTACACAGATTATCTGCGGAATCTGTGGATGGTATTCGACTGAAAGCAGCGTTACGCGTAAAATCAAGCCATGGCAGTTTTGGAGATAGTTAAATGGCCGGCGCCGGTGCTCGACACGCCCGCGGAACCCGTGACGGAGTTCGATGCGGAGCTAGCGAAGCTGGTCAGTAATATGTTTGAGACGATGTATGCTGCGCCGGGCGTGGGTCTGGCGGCCGTGCAGGTCGGAGTTCCGCAGCGGCTTTTTGTGATGGACTGTTCCGCCGGCAAGGATCCGAAGCAACGCGTCGTGCTCATCAATCCGGAAGTCCTGCGTGTCGAAGGCACGCAAAACGGCGACGAAGGATGCCTGTCTTTTCCCGGCATCTTTACTCCCGTCGAACGCAATCTGCGCGCGATCGTCAAAGCGCAGGATCTAAAAGGTAACTGGTTTGAGCTCGACGGCATGGAACTCACCGCGCGCTGCATGCTGCACGAAACCGACCACTGCGACGGCATCGTTTTTCTCGACAAGATGAGCGCGCTGAAGCGCGAGCTCGTGAAGCGAAAGATCAGGAAACTGCAAAAAGCCGGCAAGTGGGATTAATAACAAAATGGAAGAATACGGAGTGTGAATGCCAACAGAATTTCGTAATGAGTCGTTTACTGATTTCAGCAAAGAAGAGAACGCGCAGGCTATGCGCAACGCGCTCGAAAAGGTCGGAGCCGAACTCGGGCGTGAGTATCCACTAGTCATCGGCGGCGAACGTATCGCCACCGACGGCAAACTCGACAGTTTCAATCCAGCCAATCGCACGCAGCTAGTCGGCAAGTTCAACAAAGCGACCAAAGAACTTGCGAACCGCGCCGTTGAAGAGGCTGCGAAAGCTTTTCAAACGTGGAAGCATGCGCCCGCCGATGAACGCGCGGCGTTGCTGTTTCGCGTCGCGGAGATTTTGCGCGAGCGGCGGCACGAGTTTTCCGCGTGGATGATCTATGAAGTGGCGAAGACTTGGCCCGAGGCGGACGCGGACACGGCGGAAGCGATCG